>JAISTR010000020.1 GCA_031272515.1 Erysipelotrichaceae bacterium
AGGGATTTCATCACTATATTTTGTATTTAATATTAAAATAGCTATTATTTTTTTAATTCAAAATTAATTTTTCTTTTTTTATGTTTTTCTTTAAAAATTTCATGTATACTTATTGTATAAGGGGATGTTAGAACAGGAGGTCTACTATGAATAGTAGCCGGCGACCAAAAGTACCGCGTTACGCTTTGGTTTTGGTAATGCTCGGGGTGGGCTCCATTATGTTGGTGATCAGCTCCCTGTGCTCGTGGGCAAGTGCCCGCTATGGCAACGGGGATTTCTTCCGGGTCTGTCACATCGCCCTGCTCTTCTTTTTCTACTGGCTGGCTGGCTATATATACCCGATATTCAATACCAATGACTATAACTTCAATCTGACCTTCCCGATTGCGACCACTTTGTTTTGGCTGTTATTGGTCCTTGACCGCAACCTGCCGGTGGTGGATCCGGGAACAATGCCGTTTCCCTGGATGCTGCGCAATCTGGTGGAAAACCTCAACCGGGTCTATGCCGGGTTCTCCACCATCTTCGATGATTTCTTTTATCTCTTCTGGGATCAATTGCCCTATGGTCTGGGACGGGTCTTCGACCTGTTTCTGATGATCATGTTGCCCTATCTGTGCACCCTGTTAGCAACCAAGGGGACCAGCGCCAGGATGCGCAGAATAAAACAGCTTCACCAAAAGGTCTTCGGACCCAGCGTGAATTAATAAAGGAAAAGAGATCCGGCAGGGGCGCTGAATCTCTTTTCTTTTTTGTACCCTAATCGATGTAGTATCCCGCAAACCAGCCATCCAGGGCCGCACTTGACATATTGGCAGGCTTGTTGGCATCGCCGATAATCCGGACAGAGTTCGCGCATTGATACCATTCACTGCGGTTTGTATCTGCGCTCATGCCCAGAGCGCAGATGATGTTGTCAGCATCATAGCGGTGCAGTCCGCCTTCGCTGTCGCTGATGATGGCTTCGTGCTCCTTGGTGCCGACTGCACTGCAGCCGGTATGCACGGTTACGCCATATTCCTTCAGGGCTTTCGTCAAAGCCAGGTAATGCAGAAAACCGGCATCCCTCGCCAGGGTCTCCTCTTTTTCAAAGAGGTCCACGCTCTTGCCTTTCTGCGCCAGCTCAATTGCCAGTTCCACACCGTTTTGGCCGCCGCCCAAAATTACAATCTTATCCCCCAGCTCTCTGCTGTAGGCCTCGTTGATATCCAAGGTTTCCGCAAACGGCTTGTTGAAATGGGCGCCGATGGCGACAATCAATACTTCCGGGGACTGCTGTTTGACCCAATCCATATCCGCTTTGGTGTTTAAGAGCACAGTGACATTCTCATCCTGTTTCAAGCGTTCACTCAATACCGCCACATATCTTTGAATATCGGTTTTAAACCAGGGAATCCCGGCGAGTTTCAATAATCCGCCCAAAGAATCGGAGGCTTCCACCAGGGTTACTTTGTGACCGCGGTTACTGGCACCCAAGGCTGCCTGCATCCCGGCCGGACCGCCGCCAATCACCAGCACCCGCTTGGGGCTGGTGCTTTTGGCTAGTGGATGCAGCCGCTCTTGGTTCAAACCATACCATGGGTTCACCGCACAGTGTGCCACCCCCAGGTCGTATTTTACATAAGGGACATAGCTGACACTCAAGCAGGCATTGCAGCGGATGCAATAGATAATATCATCCTGCCTGTTGCCTTTGGCCTTATTGGGGAAATCCGGATCTGCCAGTAAGCCTCTGGCTACCGCAATCGCATCGGCTTTGCCTTCTTTGATCCAGTCATTCATCATCGCCGGGTCATTGAAGGCCCCGACCGTGACCACCGGTTTTTTGACGTGTTTCTTGATGGCTTGGGCCAAATAGCCATTGACCCCCCGGGGATGAAACTGACTGGGGAACATGCGGATGCCGGCTTCGCGGTTGTCGAAGGTTGCCGCGGAGACATGAATCAGATCCACATGCGGGTCCAACAGCTTCGCAAACTCCGTCACCTCTTCCAGGGTGCAGGAGCCCTCCATCAAGTCGTCTCCGCTCAAGCGGAAATCGATCGCAATGCCATCCCCGCAGAGTTCCCTGATGCGCTTGACAATCTCCACCGAGATCCTGGCCCGGTTTTTAAGGCTGCCGCCATACTTGTCCATCCTTTGATTGGTCAAGGGCGAGAGGAACTGGTTCAACAGCCAGCCATGGCCGCCATGGATCATCACCAGATCAAAGCCGCTGTACATCGCCTTCTCTGCAGCCAGGGCAAAAGCATCTACAACATGCTTGATTAATTCCTCGCTCATTTCCGTGACTTCATGCTCGCCATCACCATAGTGGCACATGCCCCCAGTCGGGCCGTAGACCTTGTGCTCCGCATTGTATTTGGGATCCGCCCTTCTACCCGGGTGAATCAGCTCAATCTCGGCCAAGGCACCATAGCGGTGAATCATATCCGCCAGTTTCGTCATCCCCGGTAAATTGGTCTCCAAGTCCAGTCTGGCAACATGTCCGTGGTTGTTTCCGGTCTTGGCATCCACCAATGATTCCCCGACACAGACAACTGCCACCCCGCCTTTGGCAACAGTTTCAAACTGCGGGATGCTCTCTGAGGTAAACAAGCCTTCCGGGGAGATTCCCCCAGAGCCCATGGGCGCGCTGAAAATCCGGTTCTTGGCTAATTTACTGCCAATTTTTAACGGTGTAAATAAATGTTCAAATTGCATAAACGTCCTCCCTGTCTTGGTTTTATTATACCGTATCGGGGAATTATTTCTTTTTTGTGGGGCATTTTGATATAATGGCTTGGGTAACTCTGGAGGAGATATGAGCTTCAAATCCACTTTCATCGCCGATCGTGCCTTTTATAAAAAAGCAGCAGCGGTTGCCATCCCCTCGATGTTTCAGCAGCTGCTTAGCACCATGATCAATCTTGTGGACAATCTGATTGTCGCCTCGATTGGGGACACTGCCCTCTCTGGTGTGACTGCTGCCAACCGGGTCTATTCCATCGCCATGTTTGCGATTATGGCTTTATGCCAAACCGCTGTAGTGTTTTTTGCGCAGTACCATGGGGCAAAGGATTTAAAGCATACCAAGGACACCATCCGTATCGGTTTAATCATCAGCGTCATCGCCATCCTGCCCTTCTTTCTGGCAGCTTATCTCTTCCCCTATCAGGTCATTTCTTTATTAACCAAAGATCCCCAGGTCATTGAGATGGGCGTGCAGTATCTGCGGGTAGCCTGCTGGACCTATCCGATTTTACCCTTTACGATGATTATCGCCAATGTCCTGCGGGCAGTCGGCGATGCCAAGACCCCTTTGGTGATTTCCACCTTCGCGATTCTTTTGAATGCCTTTTTCTCCTTCACTTTAATCTATGGCTATTTCGGCTTCCCGGCCATCGGCGTAGCCGGGGCGGCTGTTGGGACCTTGATTGCCCAGCTGGTGTTTCTGACGATTTTGATACTCGTCCTGGTTCACCGCAAGTACGACTTCTTCCCCAAGGCGACCTCATTTTTGAAGCTGAACTTCAAACTGACAATACGCATCCTCAAGAAGGCCCTGCCATTGACCTTGAATGAAATCGGCTGGTCTGCCGGCATGACGACCCTGTTTGCCTTATACAGCTACAAGGGTCTGGAGGTCATGACCGCTTATTCCATGTCGATGACCATCAGTGACATGGTCTTTGTGCTCTTCAATGGCATGGGGGTTGCCACCACCGTGATGGTGGCCAGACACCTGGGAGCCAATGAACTGGATGTTGCCAAGTCCAATGCCTACAAATTATTGTTTCTTTCCACCGTCACAGCGATTGTCATGGGGATGTGCCTGTTTTTCGCAGCTCCCTATTTAACGCTGCTTTACACCCATGTCGGCCAATCCGAGCGGGATATTGCCAACTACATTTTAAGAATCCAGGGCTGCATGTTTTTCATCTATACCTTCTCCACCCAAATCTACTTCACGCTGCGGGCCGGGGGAGATATGCGCTCCACCCTGTTTATGGATTCCGTCTTTATGTGGACGGTGAATATTCCCTTTATGTACTGTCTGATCCACTACAGTGGACTGAGCATCTTTGGCATATACTTTCTGGGACAGTGCACAGACTTGATCAAGCTGTTTATCGGCTTCTATGTCTTTAAGCGGGAGAAGTGGGTGCACAATCTGACTACTGAGGAAGTGTAATGAAAACAAAGAGGTGAGTTTTTGCCATTTAAAATCGAGGAAAATAAAATCAGCTGGCTGCAAGCTGAAAATGAAGTCGGGTTTGTGACTTTTGTTGAGGTCCAAAATCAACCGAAAGTCGTGGAGATCAACCACACTTTTGTGGATGATTGTATGCGGGGTCAAGGGCTAGCGGGCAAGCTGATGCAAAAGACAGCCGAGGTTCTCAAAGAAAAACAGCTGACAGCGATATTGACCTGCAGCTATGCGGTGAAATGGTTTAATGAACATCCGGAATATGCGGATGTGGTTGCTCAAGAGAAATAACACTATCTAAATAAAAGAAGCACCATCACGCCTTGATGGTGCTTCTATATTTTTTTAATCTCTATTACTTCATCCACACCTACACGCAGGTCATATTCCGCAATCAGGTTTCCCTGATTGAGTCCCAAGCCGATGCCGCCATGGTCTGCCGGATAAATCACCAGCTCCCCTACCGGCACATAGCCGAAGGATTTTTCATAGCGGGCTTTGCGCTCCAGCTTTTTTTGTCCCTGACTGGTAACTGTAATCAGCACTTCATCCCGCATGTTAATGCCAGCATCCGCCAGGTCCGCAGTGGTGATATTGGTGGAGAAGATTCCAAAATTCCGGTTGGCTTCGCTTAGATAGCCGCTTACCTTTCCCGGCTTAATCGCCACCGCTGGCAAAGCAATGCGCACAATTTCTGAAAGCGGGTATGAAGCCCCCACTTCGCTGTAGGAGATGATTCCCGCTGCCAGCTTGCCGGCACACCAGGCAAACAGATCGCGCCCATGGAAGATGTTGACATTCTCATTGCCCGGATAGCGGTGGGCTTCACTGATTTCCCGGATTTCCTCGATTCCGATTTCCAGGTCAGGATGCGTCAATGAACCGTTGTCCGGGGTCACGATGTAGCTGCCGTTTTTTAAGCGGGCGACACTGGCTTTGCGGTTGGTGCCCACACCCGGATCCACCACCGAAACAAAGATGGTTCCCTTGGGCCAGTAAGGAAGGGCATAGGCCAGGTTGATGGAGGCGCTGTAGGGATCAAACTTGATGACCTCATGGCTCAAGTCCTCCACCCGGAGGCTTGGATCGAGCTGATAGATGACCCCGTGCATGGTCGATACCGCGGCCGTACTCAGTGAAAAATCGGTCTGCAGTACCACAAAGGGCTTAGCCACGAAAGGTAATCTTCCAATCTGCGCCGCTTCTGATATGGTACTTTTCCATGAAGTTACCCTGATTGAGCGCTAAAGCGATGGTGAAGCTTGAGCCGTTGAAGACAATCGGTTCGCCCTTCTTTACAAAGCCGAAGGATTTGTGATAGAGCACCTTCTGATGAAAGATGACGTCTTCGTCATGCTTGATCTCTACATCCAGGATGTCGCCATGCTTGAATCCGGCTTGCGCAAAGTCCGAAAAGCGGATGTTGGTAACGATGTTGCCAAAGTGCTTCCAGGCCGCTACGATGACTCCCCAGGCTTCCCCGGGCTTCGCCTTGCCATACATCAAATCTTCTAAAATCACAACTTCAGAGACCGGATAGGAGGGTCCCACTTCTTCATAGGAAACAACCCCTGCCGCCATTTTGGCGGCAATATAGGCAAACAAATCGCGGCCATGGAAAACATTCACGGCTTCCGTGCCCTTGTACCGGTGCTTTTCATCAATCTCCCGGATTTCGGCAATGCCAACTGTATGGGCAAGGTGGGTCAGGGTTCCGTTGTCCGGCGTCACGACATAGTTGCCGTCCTTTAATAAAGCCACGCTGGCTTTGCGCTCTGTCCCCACCCCCGGGTCCACCACTGAGACAAAGATGGTCCCCTTGGGCCAGTAGGGTTCCACATACATCAGGGAGGAGGAAGCCTGCAGGATGTTGAAGGGTTCGATGGTGTGGGTAATATCGGAGATGTCGAGCGTCGGGTCAATCTGCATGCTGACACCGCGCATGGTACTAACGGATCCGCCATCCAAAGAAAAATCGGTTTGATACACAATACTTGGTTTACTCATATTACAGTCCTTTCTATTCAATATGGATACCACATAATCGGCAGGTGGTTTTGGCTGAGGTAGATGCGATAGGCAATCACAAATACCACCAAGGCGATGCCCAAGCCAATCCAAATCAACTCCTTGGGGTCATCCCTTTTCTCGCAATACCAGCTGCGCTTCTTGTTTTTGCCAAAGCCGCGCAAAACCAGGGAATTGGAGATATTGTCAATCCGGGCAAAGGAATTCACCAACAGCGGCATCAAAATCAATACCCGCTGGCGCAGCCTGCCAAACAGCGAGAGGTGCTTGGCATCCATCTCCTGCCCCCTTGCCTGCAAAGCCACCGCCGTATCATTCATATCCCGGGAGATATCGGGAATGTAGCGGAAGGCAATCGAGAAGACCGTGGCAATCTTATAAGTGACGCCGATCCGGTTCACCCCGGCCGCAATCTGCGATGAGGTAATCGAAAAAATCAGGTTGATGGACATCACAAATCCGCCCATAAATTTCAACAGCCGTACCAGGTAATACCACAAGCTCTCATAATAGATAATCCAGCGTCCGCCCATAGACAATAACACCGTGGCACTCCCGGCATCGCTGGTACCCAGGGCCGGGTTGATTAAATAGAACAGGGTGGTATTGATGAGATTGAGCAAAATCACAAACATCAGCGGGAAGCGGATGCTTTTAAAGGGCGGCTTGACAATCAACACCATGATGCTCAGTGCCAGTACAAACAGACTGCCCACAATGCGCAAATCCTCGGTCGCCACCATGGCGACGACAATGCACAGAAACACCGCAATCTTGGTGCGCCCGCACAAGCGGGAAACCACCGTATCCTTGGGTTTGCCCTGCAAGAGCAAGAGTTTTGGCTCAGACATGTCCGCGCTCCTCTCTTTCCGCCCCAATAAAGCGTTCAATGAAGTCCTGGGGATCCAGTTTCAATTTTTGTGCCAGGTGATACAGCGAGGTCTGTTTCAAGTTCGCTTTTTCAATCACCTCATTATTGGCAAGCACTTCATAAACCGGCGCATCCGCCAAGAGCTTGCCATCGGCCAAAACAATTGCCCTATCCGTATATTCAATCGCCAAGTGCATGTCATGGGTAATAAAGAGAATGGTGACATCCAGTTGTTGGTTGAGCTTTTCCAAAAAGGTCATGATTTCGGTATAGCTGCGATAATCCTGGCCGGCCGTCGGCTCATCCAAAATGATGAGGGAGGGCTTCAGGGCCAGAATCGAAGCGATGGTGACCCGCTTGCGCTGGCCATAGGACAGTGAGCCCAAAGGCCAGTTTCGCATCGGCCAAAGCCCGCACAGGGTCAAGACCTCCTCGCAGCGCTGCTCCAATTCTTCACTGGGGATATTGTTGAACTCCAAGCCCAAAGCCACCTCGGCCTTGACCTTGTCCTTGATCAGCATCTGGTTCGGGTTTTGCATGACATAGCCAACCTTCTGGCCAATCTGTTTGATGGTGAACTGCCCGCCATCCTCACCCAATAAGAGATATTTGCCGCGCAGGGGTCTTACAATCCCGGTCAAAATCTTGGCCAGGGTACTCTTGCCTGCCCCGTTTTTGCCGATGAGGCAGACCTTCTCCCCCTTCTGCAAGCTTAAGCTGACCTTGTCCAGGGCGAACTCCCGTTGGTCATAGGAATAGCTGACATCCTCTAAAGAGACAATCTCCTGGTGCTCATTTCGCTTTTGGCGCTTGGGCATATTCTTGAGCCAGGCTTTGATACCGGCTTGTTTGTCCTTCAAATCCATTTGTTTTAAAGAAGACAAATGCTTTTGTTTTGATACATCGATTCCGGCAAACTTCAGGGCGGTCAGATAGAGCGGTTCACGGATGCCGTTTTCTTTTAATAGGCCGCTGCCCAAGAGCTCATCCGGACTCACATCCGCAATGATCTCCCCCTGCTTCAAAAGGATCACCCGGTCGATATCCACCGACAGGACATCCTCCAGCCGGTGTTCGATGATGATGACGGTTTTGTGCTCCTCTTGATTCATGCGGTGAATCAAGGCCATCGCCAGTACCCCGGTCTTGGGGTCCAGGGAGGCCAGCGGTTCATCAAAGAGCAGAATCTGCACCTGGTCATTGAGCACCCCCGCCAAAGACACGCGCTGCTTCTGGCCGCCGGAGAGGTCAAAGGGCTGCCGGTCCAGAAAGTCGCTCATGCCGACAATCCCGGCCACCTTGGTGACTTCCTGCTCCATCGTAGCGTATGGCATCATTTCATTTTCCAGGGCAAAGGCGATATCCTCATCCACCCTGGGAGAAATAAACTGGGCATCCGAGTCCTGCAGGACCGTGCCCACCTGCTGGCTTAAATGAAAAATGCTGGAGGAGCGTGTTTCCCCTCCAGCAATTTTAATTGAGCCTTCCAGTTGTCCGTCTATGGAAAAAGGAATCAAACCATTGATGCAGTTCGCCAGTGTTGATTTTCCGCTGCCGGACGGTCCCAGAATGAGGATTTTCTCCCCGGGATAGATGCTCAAGTTGATGTGCTTGAGTGTCGGGTACTTTTGCGAAGCATAGCGGAACGAGAAATCCGAGAATTGGATCAATGGTTCCCGCATCGGATTATTCCTCTGCTAAGGTACCGGCAGTCGCATTGCGGCCGGCGAGGAACCATTGTACGGGAAGCCCGATTACCAGCGAAACGATGATGTTGCCGATGGCAGCGACCCAGCCCTGGGTCAGATTGACCGTCAAATCACCGCCATACATGACTTGGTCCAGCAAGGGTGCGACCAGCCCATAGGCAATCACATGTGCCAGAATCGCCAGAATCGCGAAGGTAATCAGGTGTTTTTGGGTGAATTTACCCTTTGCCAGATTGGCACCAAACAGTCCGGTTGCGCCTAAAATGGCACCGGCAATCGCATTGGCGATGGACCAGCTCCACCAGAACCCCCAGCCGCCGATGGCATCGGCGATGACATTGCCAATACCGCCAGCCAGAGCGCCGGCGAGCGGGCCGTAATAGCCAGCTACGACGACAACGACAATTAAGCAATAGCGCAGCTGCACATTGCCGTACACGGGAATCCCGCCGCCATAAACGGAGAGAACGCCATAAAGCGCCGCACCGATGGCTGCTGCTACGATAATCTTGATTTCTTTCATCTTCCATTCCTCCTGTTGATAGTTTTTTTCCGAAGCGGATCAGGGAGAATCATGCGTTGACCTGCAATAGTCAGACATTTACGGTGTCTGGTAGAGACTGCCTGTCCATATCACAGGCATTATATCCGGCAACAGAAAAACACGGTTTTAGTATCCCCTGAAACAGGGGATGGTGTCAAGGGAAAAGTTGAAAATTTTCAATTATTTCCATAAATTGCTGAAAAGTTTTCAAGAACAAAACCACGATGGAAAATCCGGGGGATTTTTCTTAGCGTTTTAGATACTTGGTTTTTCTGCCGGTTCCAACTTTATCCACCAACTGCTTCTTAACCATCTGGCCCAAAACCATTTCAACCGTGGTGGGGCTTACATCCAAAAGAATGTTACAGATTTCCTGCTTGGAAATCGGTAGCAGACTGTTTAACACCGTTGCCTCGATCCTGGCCTGCTTTGTGACTTTCTTGGCGTTGATACTCGCAAAACGCTTATCCAGCTCTTTATAGCAATAATAAAGCGTGGTCAAGAAGTTCTCCATGAAGGGGAAATAGTTGTTCTTGTTTTCGTGCCAGTCTTCGCTGGATTGTTTCAGTGCTTCGTAATAGTCCCCCTTGCCAAGGTTGATTTGTTCTTCAAAGGAGATATATTGCCCGGCATCGAAGCCATTCTTATAAAGCAGCAGCAGAGATAATAAGCGGGATATTCTGCCATTGCCATCCGTAAATGGATGGATACAGAGAAAGTCGAGGATAAAGCAAGGGATAAGAAGCAATTGATTGACATTGTAGCTGCTGCGGGCCTCCATGTATGCCAATATGAGCTGCTGCATAGCGGCGGCTGTTTCTGAAGCAGGGGTTGGGGAGAAGCGGATGCGCCTGGTTCCGGCGGCATCGATTTCCAGAATAACATTGTCGCTTTTTTTGTAAACGCCGCCAGGTTGTGGGACATAGGAAAACATCACTTCATGAAGACGCAGAATATCCGTTTCATGGATATCCAGCGCAGCGAAGTCTTCGTGAATCAAAGACAAGGCATCGCGATAACCCGCGATTTCTGCTTCACTATGATTGAGAGGAGTGCTGTTCTGATTCACAATTTCATTGATTCTCTGCTCACTGGTAACAATCCCCTCAATGGCATTGGATGCTTGAACCGACTGCACTTTGGCGATACCTTCAAGGTGTGTGAACACATCCTGATAATCATTCTTGAGGAACTTCTCGCGTTCTTTCAATTTTTCGATACCACTGACCACATTTATCAGCCCGGCAGGCAGCAACCCGTTTTCCAAAAATGAATAATCAAACTGTCTCAAATTCAAACCTCCTGAATCTTTCTGCATATATTTTAACATTTTTTATGCAGATAAAGTGTTCATTTCAATGCTTTTCTGCATATAAATCTTGATTTTATATGCAGATAATTCAATACTTCTGCATAAAGAAAGATATTTTTTATGCAGATAAAGTTCTTTTGGTGAACCCCCATTGACAGTGAATTGCCATTTTGTTATATTCTTTGTTGTGAGCAGGTGCTCACACCTTAAGACCCGAATTACCAAGAAACCGCGTAATCAGGTCGAATAACATTTCAAGGATAAAGATTCCTTTGATGATGGAATCTTTAGCTTTGTAATGTATTCGACCTTTTTTGTTGTTCTTTGAAAATCAGGAAGAATTCAAACCGGAACTTCCTCAGGGAAATAGGCCATGACCTGTGTGTGGCAGCGAGCCTGTCAAGAGGAAGGCGGAGGTTTGGGTTTGACTGCAAAAAAGAAAGGGAGGAAATAAGACATGAATGAATTGAATTTAACAGGACAAAAGGTGAAGTTCTCCTGCCCCGTATGTGAGAAGAAATTCAATATTACGATTCACCCCATCATCATCAGTGAGCTGCAGCCGTACCTTGAGATGGACCTGTTCTACCAGTCTTTGTTCGACTTCGAGTGCCCGGGCTGTCTGCGCGAACTCCGCTTCTTTTATCCGGTCAGCTACCATAACCTGAGACAGCAGACGATGATTCACCTGTTTTCAGAAAATAAAGAGAAGCGCAAACAAAACCAGCTGGTAGCCAAAGAGCTCGAAAAACGGTTTCAAGCTGCTTACAGGGATCAGACATCCTTTCTCTACAAGCTGTACAGAGAGTTCTATACCGGGCCAATCACCACTGAATTTCGCTATCAGGCTGTTTATTCAACCCAGGAGATGAGTCATGAAGTCTTCAACCTGCAGTGGGCATTAAGACATGATTGTCCAGCGGATGCACCGGTACAAGAAACCAGGAGGAGCTTAACAACCAAGTGAATGATTTGCTGAATGCATTAGAATTATTTGGCAGAGATGAAAAGAATGGCTTGCTGAGATGAATCGAAGCGCAGTTCCCGATGGTTACAAAGGGTACAGCGCTTTTTTCATAGAAGACGCAACTTTTAATTCAGGTTACTAAGTTCTATCAGCACAATTTGACCGTTCTGCGAAGTTTGCGAATTTCCGTTGAATCTCAATATGCTAATCGAAAAGACCAGCACGTTTCGACAAGGGCTTCCATGCCAGGGGCAATCGGTATCTTGAAAGGCTTTTTTTAGAAAATGACATGACTTTTCTTCACATGATTTCCTTGCAGCGCCATCATTCATATCTGCCGCGGTTTGATTAGAATTTTCTCAAGCCTGGTACCCCTGTATTTCTCTTGCGGAAGCCCCAGAGCTTCATACACATTCTCACCAAAAACGATTCCATTGTAATTTGAGCCGTAAACATCATACAGGCTTCCGGGTACCTCGTCCTCATATAAGAACCTTTGCCCATCGGAATATAGAAACCTTCTTCCGCATTGTTCGCAAGCCTGCCGCTGCTCGCTTTCAGGTACAGGCACGCCTTTTCTCATCAAAGGTTTTGTGCCATGAAAGAACAACACTGGCTGTCGCGCAGTGAATGTGAAATGACTGGCTTGTGGATGCTTAGGATTTTTGCTCAGTATCCTGCCAAAAAGCGGGGCATGGTTGAATTAATCAAGGATTGTGCGAAGACGGGCAGATTCCTGCACCAGTCTCGAGCCAACACACTTCAAATGACATTTGTCACGATTTTAATACGCAGAGAGTAAAAACAGTTGACAGGAAGAAATGTTGGTGATGTATAATAAGTTATACTTTTCATACTTTTACAACTTAAAGGAGGCCTACCAATGCCAAAAACAGAACTGTCAAAACCAAAGGGCAAACACGCCTGGACTGCCAGAATCGGCGAGAAAGGACAGATTGTCATCCCCAAAGAGGCAAGGGATCTCTTCGGGTTTCACCCGGGAGATACCCTGCTGCTTTTGGCGGATGAAAAGAAAGGGATTGTAATACCGCGCTTGAATATGTTTAATGAACTGTTTCAAAAGGTACTCGGCGAAGGGGTGCTGAGTGAGGAGGAGGAAGAATGAACAGAAAACACTATATCGATAACATTCGAAGCATCACCACTGTATTGGTTTTGATCTATCACATCATCTACAACTTTAACACCGTTGGCATCGTCAACAATCTGGGCGACTATGGTCTGGGTATCCCGGCCATGGAAGTAATCAGCTATGCACTCTATCCCTGGTTTATGGTACTGCTGTTTTTGTTGGCGGGAATCGCTGCCCGCTACTCTTTAGCCAAAAGAGGCGCCAAAGCCTTTTTGAAAGAACGCTTTGTCCGCTTGATTGTTCCCTTTGTGGGCGGAATGTTTATTTTGGGCTGGATCAACGGCTGGGTCACCAATCACGCAGCGGTCGGCGGCAACATGTTTGGCCCGGAAGGCGCTTTACTTCCGGGTATAGTCAAATACATTGTCTATTCACTGGTCGGCATGGGCGCATTGTGGTTTTTGTTGGAACTGTTTATTGCGTCATTGTTATTACTCTTAATCAAGCGCTTTGACGCAAACGACAGCCTTTACAAGGCTTGCGGCAAACTGTTTCAAGGACGGATGGGGCTTTCCCTGGCAGCCCTGCTGGTACTACCGGTATGGGGTTTCACCTATCTGTTCAATGTACCGGTACTGAGCTTTTTCAGGGGGATCTATCTGTTTGTGTTTTTGTTGGGATATTATGTCTTTTCGCAGGATGATTTGTTGGATCAGCTCAAGCAGCCCTGGACTATCGGACTTGCTTTGGTTGCGGCTGTCGCTTCCGGAGTACTGTTTGTCAGAACCTACTATGGAATGGACTATACGCAGGCCAGCGTTTTGCAACATCCGCTGACCAATGCTTTCACCTGGTTTACCTGCCTTGCCTTTTTGTCCTGCGGACAGCTGTGGCTGGATGGGGCCGGGAAGCTTTCGCAGTTCTTCAAAAAATACAGTTTCGGCATCTATGTCTTCCATTATCCGTTTCTGACGGGAATTGCCTATCTGTTAATCACCTATGTGCCTTCCCTCACCAATCCCCTGCTCTATCTGGTATTGCTGATAGTTGTGCTGCCGCTATGCATCATTGCCACTACCATCTTGAGCAAAATTCCAATTCTCAAGACCCTGTTATTGGGCATTACCAAAAACAAAGCATAACAAACAAGGACATCAGCCTGACGCTGATGTCCTTTTGTTATTACCCGCTTGTTTTGGGAAGTTTATACTCCTTCTCGAATTTACCCATCCACGCCAACACCTGCTCACCCTCTTGGGTGTAGAGGTTTTTGATGGTGGTATGGATGTCATTGACTTCCTCATACTCACTCAAGGCCCGTACCGCAACATTGGCCAAGTGGTCCACAAAATGCTGGTGGTCGGAGAGAATCTGCAGAAACAGTATCCCCGCCTCCACCGTGCACTTGCCCGCCTTCAAGCGTTCCACGTGCCGCTCGCGAAGTTCCTCCACCATGTCCTTGACCACCCGGTTGATGGCCCGGACCTGGATGGTGGTTTGCTTCGACTGCTCATTTAATAGCGGCAGGGTCAGCTCAATGCCATACATGCAGGCCTTACCCAACACCGCCAACTCACTTTTGGCTTCCTGGGTAAAGCTGATGTCCTTTTGTTCTCTGGCTTTTGCGCTTTCGACAATCGCATCCGCGTAATCGCTGATCCGTTCAAATTCACCGACATAGTACAAAAGCCGGGTCACCGCCCGCCCTTCACCGGGACTCAGCTGCAGGTTGGTCAAACCGACCAGGTAGTTAGAGATGTCTATCTCCCAGCTGTCGATGTTTTTCTCCTTTTCATCACAAGACCGATAGATTTTTTCGTCGTAGTTTTGTAATAAGCCGACGCTGTCTTTGAAGATCTCAGCGCTGGTGCTGCCCATCAGCGCAATCACCTGATGCGCCTGATCAATGGCAATACCCGGGGCATTGTACAGACGGGTATCCAACAGAACATTTTCATCCTGATCCCCCTTTTGGTGCACTGTCCATTCCGCCAGTTTTACCAGAATGGATGAGAAAGGAATAAACACCAGGGTGGTAACCACATTAAACAGGGTGTGGAAATCCGCAATGTCCCCCATGTTCATGGTCACATGCCAAAAGGACCAGGGATGAATCATCTGCACCCCATAGATAATTGCCATAAAGGCAAAGGTCCCGATTAAGTTGAAGTAGACGTGCGAGAACGCCACCTTGCGGGCATTCTTGGAGGTGCCGGTGGAAGCCAGAAGCCCGGTGACGGTAGTGCCGATATTCTGGCCGAAGATAATCGGAACCGCGGAGCTGTAGGTCACCAGGCCGGTTGTGGTCAAGGCTTGCAGGATGCCGACGGAAGCCGAGGATGACTGAATCATCACGGTCACAAAGATCCCTGCCAAAACCCCCAGGATGGGGTTTTGCAGCGATGTAAACAGGTTGATAAACCAGGGCGTGGTCTTTAAGGGCACCACAGCCTGCTCCATCGAGAGCATCCCGGTAAACAGGATCCCAAAGCCCAGTAGAATCTGGCCGATGTTTTTCTTTTTGACATCCTTGAGAAATACAAAGAAGATGGCCCCGATGATGGAGGCAATCGGTGCGAGCGTAGCCGGCTTTAATAACAAGAGCCAGAAGTTATCCGCCGAGATATCCGATAAACGGATGATCTGGCCGGTAATGGTGGTACCGATGTTGGCGCCCATGATAATGCCCACCGCATTTTTGAATTGCATGATGCCGCTGTTGACCAAGCCGATGACAATGATCGTGGTCGCGGCCGAAGATTGGATCAAACCGGTAATTCCAGCTCCCAGCAAGACCCCTTTCCAGGTGGAGGATGTCAACCGTTCCAAGAGCTTCTCGGTCTTGCCGCTGACCATCTTTTCCAGGCCGCTGCCCATGATTGACATGCCATACAAAAACATCCCTACTCCTCCAAATAAGGCAACATAATTAAAAAACGTCATATATCCTCCTCAGAATGATTTATTGCACAGCTCAGGCTTTTCTTCCCAATCTCCTGGAACGCTGTAATTTTTTTGATTTCTCCACCTTCGGCTCTTCGGCTTGAATCAGAGTCAGATTATATTTCTGCGCGAAAAAGTCACGCTGTTTTTCATAGTGATAGGATTCCTGCTGATGCAGGGTTCGGATGGTGGTATGGGTATCGAGGATCTCCTCCTCATCAGAGATTAAACGTACCACGACATTGGCACAGTGATCCGCAATTCTTTGATAATCGGATATGACCTCTAAGAACACGATTCCGGCTGCGACTGTGCAAAGCCCGTTTTTCAGCCGTTCGATATGCCGCTGTCTGAGGGATTCACAGATTTCGGCTATGACATTGTCCAAAGGCCGTACCGAGACGGCTTTTTCAATATCCCTGGCTTCCAAGGCCTGGAGTGTCAGTTCCATGGCATTGGCGACAGCGCTGTTGAGCAGCTGCAGCTCCTGGTTGGCAATCGGTGTAAAGGAAATCTGTTTGTCACGCATCTGGGTCGCGCATTTGATGATGCCGTGCGCATAGTCGCCAATCCGTTCAAATTCACCGACATCATAGAGCAGCGTGGTAACCGCCCGCCCTTCCGCTTCGGTCAATTCCAGGTTGGTGATCCCGACCAGGTAGTTGGAAATTTCAATCTCCCACCTGTCCAGTTTTTCTTCCTCATCCGCGCATTTCTGCATCAAATCCTGGTCGAAGTCTTTGATGAGTGTCAAGGCATTATCACTGAGGATTTTGGACATTTCACCCATGGTCAGTACGGCTTTATGGGCCTGGGCAATCGCGATGGAGGGGGAATTGTACAGACGGGTATCCAGTACCACCTGCACCGCTTCGTCCCCCTTCTCCTCCCGGACCGTCCATTCGCAAAGCCGGGTCAGAAAACCGGTATAGGGGATAAAGCAGATTGTGGAGGCGACATTGAACAGGGTGTGGAAGTTGGCGACATCCCCCATGTTCATCTGCTGGTTCCAAAACGGGAAATTGATGAACAGCTTGATGCCGTAAATCAAGGCCATAAAGACAACCGTGCCGATGATATTGAAATAGATGTGGCAATAGGCCACCTTCTTGGCGTTTTTGGTGGTGCCGATGGATGCCAGCCAGGTGGTCACCGTCTTACCGATATTCTGGCCGAAGATAATCGGGATGGCGGAACTGTAGGTTACCAGCCCGGTACTGGTGAGGGCTTGCAAGATTCCTACCGAGGCGCTGGAGGACTGGATGGCGGCGGTCACAAAGATTCCTGCCAAAACCCCCAATATGGGGTTTTGTAAAGAGGTGAACAGACTGATGAACCAGGGTGTGGTCCTTAAGGGCACAACTGCGTTCTCCATCGTCATCATCCCGGTAAACAGAATCCCGAAGCCCAGCAAAATCTGGCCGATGTTGCGCTTGTGCACATCCTTGAGGAAAACATAATAAATGGCCCCGATCATAGCAGCAATCGGCGCCAGTGTAGATGGTTTGATTAATTGTAAAATGAAATTGTCTGCATTGATATCAGAAAGACGAATGATTTGTCCGGTAACCGTCGTGCCGATATTGGCGCCCATAATAATGCCAATTGCCTGGGAGAACTTCATAATGCCGCTGTTCACCAGGCCGATAACAATAATCGTGGTTGCGGCTGAGGATTGAATCACACCGGTGATGCCTGCACCCAGCAGGATTCCTCCCCAGGTAGAAGACGTCAGCTTCTGCAGGATCGCTTCGGTCTTGCCGCTGACGACCTTTTCCAGACCGCTGCCCATGATAGACATGCCGTATAAGAATAAGGCAACCCCACCAAAGAGCGAAACATAGTTGAAAAAAGTCATGAGTTCCTCCTACTACAAGAGGTATTATACCATAGGAAAACGTGTAAAAAATGTCATGGATTTATGGAATAATATGGACAAAAGTGCGGGGAAAACCAGAGCTGTGTTTCTGCTTCGCTTTTTTTATTTTTTTGGCCTGTTCTTTTTGAAATTTTAGATTCGTTTCAATCCGGTTTAAAGCCTTCAGGTTAGGGATTTTGACTTGATGCAAGCACTCGATATTTTGTTGATGCGTATCCCAATCTCTTCTTCACTTGTATTTTTCCCAGAGTGCAACGAGTTCCGCAGGCTTTTCGACCACCTTGCGAATCTGCCGGATCTGCGCTCTTCCCTCACGGGATTTGGGGTCATCACGCAATTGTTTGAACACGACTAGGTCCGCCCATATATATGCCTTTTCTTGTCTACCCAATAGTTCTCGGTGCTGCTTATCCGGGAAACAAATTTTGGCGCTTTTAATGGACTTTAAATGCTTCCGAATCGTTTGCTGCAACTCTACATCTTTTTCACGCTGACTTTTCTTGGGTACAATCCGTTCCAAAAGCCAATCGATTGGTTTTGTTAAAATGTTCTCAAACAGTCCATTTATTAAAACAACTGGTATGAATATTAACAATCCGATAGGTGGAATAATCAAAACCAAGCTTAAAACCCTTAATCCCCATACCAGAATGCCATTGGGGAAATATCCATAAAGAACTGTCAAAGCTGACAAAACTAACAGAACAGCAGCAACGAATAATTGGATTATTACGCTATTTTCCATATTGTTGGCAAGAATTTCATCCACATCCCGGGCAAACCTAAAATAAAGTACAACCCAGAAACCGTGCGAAACCAAAGAATACAACAGCGGGACCAGTGTTGACCAGTTCCAAAAACCGTTTAATAGCGGATTTTGACTGACATCAATCTTCAGTCCTTTGGACAGCCATAGCGGTAAAAAGAAAACCATAGCCGGCATGACAAAGACAAAGATGATAAACAGGCGAATGTTTTTGTTTGTCTCTTCTTTAGCTTTCCAGCTTTGTTTATGGTTTTGATGCTGCCAGATCTCCCGTTCGGTTGCATTGCGTATATGCGAGCCGCCCTTGTGCGTGACCCAGTGCGCTGCTGAGGAGATGTTGTAGCCATCGTTTGTTTGAGCAGCTACCGCCGCTATCAATATTGCCACTAAACCAAAAAGAAAAGCAGCCGCAAAATGCCACATATAGAATTCGCTGTAAATTAACTCCAGACTTGATAAATCCATGGCAGTTCTCCCTTAACAGCCGAAAAAAAGGTGCGGGCTGTTTCAACAATCATCCTTGGTAATATCGTTGTTGCCTTCATCTTAACACAGATTGCATTTTCATGGACACTTCACAGCAAAACTGTACAATAGAGCGAAAGAGAGGGAATTGCGTATGAAAATACTCCTGATTGGCGGTACCCGCTTCATCGGCATGAACGTCGCCTCACAGCTGGCAGAGCGCAAACATACAGTTACCCTGTACCATCGCCAGCTGCTGGAGAGTCTGCCCTACCAGCAGATTGCCGGCGACCGCAGTGATGTCAAAGCACTGCAAAGCGCGATTGCGCAGGTGCAGCCGGATTGCATCATCCATATGATTGCCATGGAGAGCGAACACATCAAAGTTCTGGAGGAGGCGCTGGCAGGAAATCCGACCAGGGTCGTCGTCGTCTCCAGTGCTGATGTCTATAAAGCCTTTGAGGTGCTCAACCGTTTGAGTGAAGCAGAGATCCAGCCTTTGCCGTTAGCAGAAACTTCCCCGCTGCGGGATATCCGCTATCCCTACCGCGGCAAAGAAGGCATGCCTGCCTATGAAAACTACGAGAAGATTGATGTAGAGACCCTGGCTTTGGCAAGCCCGGTCATTCAGCCAATCATCACCCGCCTGGGCATGGTCTTTGGGGTCAATGACCCCAACAAACGCTTTGATGCTGCCATCATCACCATGAAAAACAACAAAAAGATGGAGGTTCCCTCCGATTTGGCGGTGTGGCAAAGCTGCTACAGCTCCGTAATCAATACCGCCTATGGCATTGTTTTGGCCACAGAGAAAGGCAGGGTCGGCGAGGTTTACAACATCGCCGACAAGGAAGTCTTTACCCAATTAGAGTGGTATCAGAAGATTGCAAAGCTTTTGGCTTGGCAGGGGGAATTCGTCATTACCGGCGATACCATAGGTGCCGGCAACTATTTTCAAAGCCTGACCTTAGACTCCAATAAAATACGCAAAGATCTCGGTTATAAGGAGAAGATCACCGGTGATGACCAACTGAAAGCGATTCTGACTTTGTTTTAAAACGGCGCGTGATTGTTTTGCGGGGTTCCGGTTTCTATGAGCCTGGTCTGTGGGTCCACCTTCAGCTTCCCCTGCTTTTTCGCATAGTCAAACAGGACATCATGAAAGCGCAGGTTGGTGTTGTGCCATTGGATTTGATTGGCAATTTGCCCGGTGTCGTTTCCCCCGCTGCTCATATATTCAGAGGTCGCAACTGTATAGGACTGTTTGTCTTGAATCATCCTGCCGTCCGGCAGGGTGATTTTTTTGATTTTATGAAATGCCGGCTGGGTATGGTCTATCGTTACACACAAGCCGCTAAACAAGAGCCCGGCATTGTTGCCATAGCGCTCAGGCACATAGACCAGCTCAAAGAGCTCATGGATCTGCTTTCCTGTCATGATTCCGGTATAGATGGGATCATTGAAGCCGGTGACCTCAACAATGTCCTGTTTTGTCACCGCTCCTGGCTCCAGGGCCCCGCCGCCGCAGGTCGCATTCATATAAGCGATATCGGTATTGCCAGACTTGCGCATTGCGTCCGCCAGGAAATTTCCGAGTTTGCATTCTTCTGACAGATGGAGTTCCCAACGCTCATCCAGTTCTGCCAGTTTGGTTTCAAAGAAATCAGAAAACGGGTTGGTGACCTTTTGCTCATATTCAAGGGCTGTTGTGTCCCTTTGTCCTTTGACACCAACCGGGATAATTGTGCATTCCCGCTTAACAATCGTTTTGGTTTGCGGATCCAATAGCAGTCTTGCGTGAGCCAGGCTTTTTCCGCCAAAGCCAGCCTTCAGCACCACCGTGTCCTGATACACATCCGCATAGTCGCCAGGGATATGCCCGCCCACAAAGACATCTGTCTTGGGCAATTTAGCCATGATTTTTGGAAGTTCCCCGCTGATGCCGTCTTTGTCGATATAAAAGGGAAAATGCGAGAGCACCACAATCAGTTCTGCCCCGGCTTGTTTCATATCGGCAATCATCTGAATACTGATGTTAACCGTATCAGCGACTTGGTAGGGCGCAAAGTAGGAGGCGGTGACCATATAGGGTGTGTATTCTGTGGTCAAGCCCAGGATTCCGATTTTCACCCCGGCTTTTTCTAAAATGACCCAGGGCTTTACGCCTGTGACATATTGATGGGTGTCTTTCTCTATGATGTTGGCGCAGAGCACCGGAAACTCTGCGGCTTGAACGGCTTCCTGCAGAAATTCTTCTCCCCAGTCAAACTCATGATTGCCCAGACACATGGCGTCGGTACAGATCAGATTCTGCGCCTTGGCAACCGGTACGCCACCCCAGTAGTTGCAGCAAAACTGGTCGCCGGCATCCAATAGCAAAGTCCCGTCCGGATTCTTGTGACGTATTTGATTGATTTCATAAGCAAAGCGTGACAGCCCGGGCAAGTCCCGGGTCTGCCTAATCCTTCCGGAAAAATCCGCATGGGCCAGGATATCCAGCTGTATGGTTTTCATTTGCGTTTTTGCCCCTTCAATCCACAAACAGTTCCTTCCAGTACTCTTTAAAGCAGCGGATGACTTGCAGGCCATGGCGTTGGTAGTAGCGTTTGCCAGGCTCATCCGTCGTCATAAAAAACATCCGGTAGATTCCCCTTTTGGACATTTCATAGAGTTGGTACTCCAGAAGTACACCGCCGATTCCTTTATTCCTTAATTCGCTTTGAATCCCAATCGGGCCAAAGCGCATATCATTGTCATCGGTAGCCCGCAGGGCAAACCCGACTACCTGGTCCTTGTATAATGCCAACACAATTCTTTCCTCAGCTTTGCCCTTTTGTAAACAAACCAGAAGGTGATGCTTCCAGCCGACAAATTCCTTCCTGGCGAATTCCAGCAGTTTCAGGCTGTAGGGATAGCTGAAAGGCGCGAAAGAATATCCCTCTTCTTGCAAAGCCTTCATTTTCAGTAAGGTTTCCTGACTGATTTGATAGCCATGTAAATCCCTGCCCATGGAGTAGTGCCGGTTTCCGCTTTGATAGCCATGCGCTTTAAAGAAAGCGGCAGCTTGGGGATAGTGCTCTTCATCCACCCCATAGAAGAAGTAGTTGGGGGAATATGCCCCCAGGATAATCTCGGTTGCGCCTTTTTCAATCAGAGCCTCTTCGCATTTCTGAAGCAGGGTATCACCAATTCCCTGATTGCGGTACTCTGGATGCACAAACAGGACATTGATCCAGCCCTGCTCTGCTTGTAAACCCCTCTCATAATACGGGAAGATGCGCTTGGTGGCATAGGCGAAACCGGTAATGCATTGATTATTTCTTGCGACCCAGCTGAGGCTGCGGTCAAAGTTTTCATCAAAGAGAGCCTGCCTGCGGAATTTCTGTATGGTGATGGCATCAAAGTTGCAGCAAAGATTCCAAAGCGCTACTACTTCTGCTTCGTCTTTCTGAAAATAATGCTCATAGTTCATGTGTGCTCTCCTTGTCTTATTTCAAACAATTATTATCATAGCACAGGCAGGTTTTTCTCTGAACCAACAGAAAAGAGATCCGCACAGAATCAACGGAGTAGCGGTTTTGATACAACACAGGACAAAGAAAACAAGTAGGTTCTAAAACAGAGCATAGTTCTTACTGCAACAGTGAAGTCTAATGTCTTTGGTGCGAGCGCTGATCTAGTCATCCTTCTTTGGTGATGCAGGGTCTGGTGACGCAACTGTGGCTTTCTTCTGACCGCACTGTCCGCAGACCAAATCGTCGCTGCCCATTGGTGCACCGCAGTTGGAACAAAAGCCGTCAGCATGCTTCTCTAAAGCTGATGTTACCGGTTTTTCAGCGCTGACCGCAGTCTCAGGTATTACTTGAACTGCGAAGCTTTTTATATGAAACAGCTTGAGCAAGAATAATACTGCGCAAATCCCATAGAGAATGATCAGTATAAGAAAGTTTGTAAAACCGGGCGG
>JAISTR010000029.1 GCA_031272515.1 Erysipelotrichaceae bacterium
AGAAAATACCTTTTTAAGCTCTTTTCTTCTAAACATTCTATCCACCTTATTAATATTTCCTTATTATCGCAAGGTGTATAAAATGTCAATTATTAATTGTTTGCAATTACTTTATTTACCATTATTTACCAATTATTAATTTCCTCACAGTGGAATGGAATATCAGATGGAAAATGAAAAAGACTCAAAAAAAACTTAAAATTCAACATTGTCGAATATTTCGATGGGTAATCACCTGTTTTGTTAGCTCTGCGTTTCCAGATCTCATCTTTACCCCAAGTTACACTTGTCAAGAAAGGCTGACACAGTATCACAAACCTGCACTTTCCTTTTTTTGGTGCAACGGAAATGTAATTCTCAAAGTATCCCCTTCGCTATGATGAGACTGTAGATAGTCCACTGGCTGCATAAAGCAGCCAAGCTCTTGAAGGAGGTAGAAAAAATGAGCTGGTTAAAAGACATCATCGGTACAGAGAAAGCAATTATTGCCATGTGCCACTTGCAAGCCTTGCCGGGTGATGCCGGGTATGATGCGAAAAGAGGAATGAAACATGTTGTTGATGCAGCCAAGCATGATTTGCTGGCGCTGCAGGACGGCGGTGTGGATGCGGTCATGTTTTCCAACGAGTTTTCACTCCCCTATCTTACGGATGTGAGAAAGGAAACTCTGGCGGCAATGGGCAGAGTAATCGGTGAACTAAAAGGATTCATCCGCATTCCTTTTGGTGTCAACGTTCTCTGGGATGGCAAAGCTTCCCTGGATCTGGCAATCGCGACTGACGCGCTGTTTGTAAGAGAAATCTTTTCCGGTGTTTATGGCAGTGATTTTGGCCTTTGGAATACGAATTTTGGAGAAACGGTAAGACATCAGAAAGCAATTGATGCGCAACATGTCAAACTTCTTTTCAATATCTATCCCGAGGCTTCTGCTTATCTGGGGGAAAGGAGCATTGAGGATATCGCCAAAACGACTGTTTTCAATTGTAAACCGGATGCGCTTTGTGTCTCCGGTTTGACTGCGGGTGCTGCAACGGATTCGACCATCCTGAAAAAAGCAAAAAACGCAGTTAAAGAAACAGTTGTATTTGCGAATACGGGAAGCAGGCATGAAACCATCGAGAGCATTTTAAGTATTGCTGACGGAGCGGTCGTAGGAACCTGTTTCAAACGGGATGGCAAATTCGAAAACGAAGTGGATCAAAATCGGGTACAGTCCTTTATGCAAATCGTAAAGCAGTACCGTTTAAAAAACGGATACTGATTCACCAAATTGCACTTTTCCTCAATCAGTGCAAAATTCCTGTAATCACAAAGGAAGTCTGCCTATATAATGAAATTGAGGAAAAACATGATTATCAAACACCGGGAAAAAGAAATGCTGCGGCAGCTGGTCATGGCTGTCAAACCGATTGAGACCGAGCAGTTTATAAAGCTCTTTCAAATCAGTCTGCGCACCTGTCGCTATGATTTGAAAAACCTGAGGTCATATCTTAAAGCAAATGATGTGAACCTGCTTAAGAAAGGCAAGGAAGGTTACTACCTGCTCAATCAGGATAAAACCAGAGTCATGGCTCTGCTGAACCAACAAAGCAGTTTGGAGGCAAATCAGCGTCAGGAACAGCTGTTTCTAATCTTATTGTGCCACCAACCAATCCCTTCGACAAAACTGGCCAATCTTCTTTATCTTTCCACGTCTGCTGCCTTAAAATTGATTGCCAATACCCAAAGCGCAGAAATCCAGATTGTCAAAGACAAAAACGGCTACCGTTTATGCGGAAACGAATGGGTGATCCGCACGCAGGCATGTCGGATTATCACCCAACACTTTGAACAATTCTACAATGTGCTGGATTACTATGAGATTCTGCCCTCACAGCTTAAGACCCGTATCACCCAGGATCAATATGTAAAGACTGTGCAAGCCATTAACACCACAAACTCGCGGTTTAAGGTCTGGCTGTCTCAACAGGCATTCACTTACCTGCTGAGTTATATGCTGGTATTGGGATTAAGGGAAAAGCATCCTTTGGATACAGTGGATCCCGATGATGTGTCACTCGCAAATGAGGCAGCTTACAGTAGTGTCCTGCTTCAGGCTTTGTATGAAGAGGTACAGGTTACGGAAGTGGCAGGCCTGGTGCGTGTATTGTCGACGCTTTCCGTCCTGGTTTTGCCGCAAAGCAAAGCGAATGCGGATTATGAAACGGTCATTGATGAGTCGCTTACGCAGCTAATGGCCAAAGGGGTGGAGATGAATTATCCTGCTCTGCGGACCGATTTGATCCGCCATCTCGCCTTGAGTTTCCGCAAGGCAGCTTTGCAGCAAACCGAAGACTATAACCCCCTGCTTACCCACATCAAAAAGTCCTATCCCTCAGAATTTCAGTTGGCCAGTACCATTGCCAAACACCTTCAAGAAAAAACCGGACTACAAGTAGATGAAAGTGAAACCTCCTATATCGCCATCTACCTCTACAAAAACCGGCTGCATAAACCGGAGGAACACAATACCCGGATTTATGTTGCCTGTGCTGAATCGCGCGGTGTATCCGAATTAATCGCCACCCGCATCAAGCATATCTTTCCCCAAATTGAAATATTGGGAACCCTGTCCATCGATCAGGTACTGGGAGGTCAGTACCGCAAGGACATCGACTTCATCGTAAGTACGATTCCCCTGATCACCCATGAAACCCCGATTATCCATGTCAGTCCCCTGTTTAATCTGAAGGATATCGAGATGATTCAAAACACCATCACATTTGGAACCGAGGGGAAAACCCTCATAACCGAAGTTCTCCACGACAATCGGGAATTTGTCCACCAAAGGACCCGTCAGCAGGGAAGCACCCTGGTCAAGATGGAAAGCATCACCAAGATTCTCTTGGACCTGCTGGACGTTCTGGAATTATTGTCGCTGAAGTATGAGATTTCCCAGGAACGGATGATGGGATTGATCCTGCATGTAGTCCTGGCAATCCCGCAGTGGTATCGCCAGGAAAACCATAAGGATCAAAGCCAGGCACAAAAAATCCTGGCGGAATACCAGCGGTTGCATCCGCTGGTCACTCACAATATGGAACGGGTGTTCAATGGGATTGAAGAGGAGTTGGGAATTCTGCTGACTCCTTCGGACAAAATCAGTTTTATGGATTATGTAGTGATAAGAGGTGCAGAAGATGCGTAAAGAATTAAAAGATAGACTCAGAAACTACTATCCGGATATCGATGCTTACGTATCTCTGATCCGGCAGTGTGAAACAGCTCTCAAAAAGCTCAATCTCTCCGCTTTGCTGACAGATGAGGCATTTTGGAATCATTTCCTCGCCTTCACTCAGCGTATGAAGGAAGGTCATCAAAATGATATGGAATTTACGGATGACCCGGTCATCACAAGCGATGACCATAACAAAGTGGAAGAATTCCTGCGGAATCTGGACGATTTGAATCCAGAACAGATTACCGCCTTCGAGAAGTATTTGTTTGCGATTTACATTCACAAAAGTCTGGAAAGGAGGACACAATGAACAAACCTGTAGTAGTAATTGGACACCGGATGGGAAAAGGTCAGCTGGTGGCAAAAGGCATCTCGGAAGCCGGGGGTACCCCGATCGTGATTGAGGGACTGGCTGCCGACATGAAAGTCGGAGATGTCATGAAACAAAATGAGGCTGACCTCGGTATCTCATTCTGCGGTTCCGGAGGCGCCGGCGCCATCAATGCGCACAATCTTTACGGTTATACTGCCCGCCATGGATTACGAACTGTGGAAGCCGGTGTTACTGCCATCAACGAAGGCATTCAAGTGATTGGTTTTGGCTTTATGGATACTGAGGAATTGGGCAAGGAAATCACCAAAGCCTGGAAAACCCTGTATGAAAGCTGAAAACCTTCTGGTGGATAAAAGCGAAGTCTTCGAATGTACGGGAATCGGTGAGACCTATAAGGAAGCTGTGGAAAACGCCTTTACCCATATGCGAAACCAGGCCTCCAGACAAATCACCGATCCGATTATTTCTTTATCCACGGATAAAGTAGAGTGCCTGCATTATGAGGAAAAAGAATGCGAAGAAGCCTTTCTGTACTTCTTCCTCAAACGTAAGCGCGTAAAAATCGAACTGGTTCTGAAAGTCTATCTCACGATCAAAGTTTTAAAAAAGAAAGGAGATTCGTCATGATTGTATTTGAATCAATAATTGTCGGATTGCTGGCTGGCGGCGCTGCCGCTGCCGGTGCTGCGAGAATGTTTCGGGCTCCCGAGCTGCAAGGCATGGGTGCCTTCCGTACCCTTGGCGAAATGAACGCTTGCAACGGCGATTCCATGTCCCACTTTTCCTTCGGTTTGGGTTTCTTTATCACCTCCGCCGCCACCGCAATTGGAACCGGTGCTTTGACCCAGGATGTCCTGCACCGGATTATCCCGAACTGGACAGCCGCGGTCATTAATCTGGGAGGAAAAAAGGATTACCGTAAATCCATTTCCTCCAACCTGGTTGTCGGTGCGGTTGTTGGTGCAGTGGTCTTTGTTTTGTTGATTACCGCTTCGCAATTGGTGCCCATTGAACTGGCGAATATTGCCCGTCAAATCCTGAGTACAGCCGCAAACAACATGATCAACATTGTCATGCCGCTGCTGTTCTTGTGGGCGGCTCTGGATTCCG
This sequence comes from Erysipelotrichaceae bacterium, assembly GCA_031272515.1. Classification (GTDB taxonomy): domain Bacteria; phylum Bacillota_I; class Bacilli_A; order Erysipelotrichales; family Erysipelotrichaceae; genus JAISTR01. The sequence goes on from JAISTR010000029.1 coordinate 4,662, forward strand.
GAAAGACCATCGGTACCTGGAGCTTGGTCTTGGCAGGAGTCATGCAGATGATTTCCGGCAATTCCCTGCCCGGCGTCATCTTTGGAATTCTGGTCGGCAGCCTGGCACAGGAGAAAGGCACGAAAGACAAGACCTTCCGCACTATGCTGATTGTTGTCATCGTCATGATTTGCGCAATTGCGTACTTCCGCGGGTTCCACACCAAATTGCTGGGCCTGCTGGGCTTCTAGGAGGGTTGTATGAAAAAATTTGAAAGTTTCCTGGAAAAGGACATTGCCTTTATCCTGTTATTGGCACTGTTGGCTGCGGGTATTGTCGGAGCCACAAACATGTATCTGACCCATGGCGTCGGGGCTACCAATGAAATTGCTGTTGCGGAATTGTTGATGCAAGGCAAAAACACCGGCAACTATGACGCTGCTGTCGCCTTCTCCTCCGCATTTCTGATTGCCAGGATCTTAGAGGGACCCCTGGTGGGGATTCTGGATATCGGCGGTTCAATGATGACGGGTGTCGGTGTCGGTTTACCGGCGCTGCTGATTACCTTGGGGATGGGTTTCTTATTGGATAATTTCTTCTTGGCACTGCTGACTGGGTTTGTACTGGGTGGAGTCATCGGTTCTGTCATCATCGGCATCCGTAAACTCGCCCCCAACGCCTCCATGACAACCGCAACCGGAATCATGATTGGTGCCGGCAACAAGAGCGGTGAAGCACTTGGCCCCCTGGTGATTCTCTCAGCGGTAGCAGTTGGTCCAATCATCGGCTTGGGCTCCCTGATTGGTGCGGTATTGTTTTATGTCTTCAAAAAGCCAATCGTTGGCGGTGCGATCCTCGGTGCCATCGCCGTTGGCGCCGTATGCATGGTCACAGGAATTCCGCTTCCTGTTATCGGCTGATGCGAACGAAAATTTTTAACAGCATATTGTTTGACCCGCAGTCGGATCTCCACCTTAAACCGGTGGAGATCCTGATTGAGGGGGATATAATTGCTGAAATAGCAGAATCTGTTGATAAATCAGCAGACCAGACAATCGATGCGAAAGGTGCCTATGTCAGTGCCGGCTGGATTGACATCCATGTCCATTGTTACTACGACCCAAATAATCTGGGGCTTCATGCGGACACAGTCGGCTGTAAAACCGGGGTGGTCTGTGTCTGTGATGCCGGCTCTGCAGGTCACTCAAACCTGGATGACTTTTATCAGTCTGTCAAGGATCAGAAAACGATTGTCAAATCCTTTATTAACATCGCTTCGACCGGACTCGCCTATAAGGCGGAACTGCGCGACCCGGCCAATGTCGATGTTGCTAAAACCATTGAAAAAATCAGGGAGTATCCAAATTTCATTGTCGGAATCAAAGTACGAGCTTCCGCCAGCGTCATGGGAGAAGATACAGATACACCTTTTATCAAGGCCCGGGAAGCAGCCAAAGCAACAAACAAACCGATCATGGTCCACTATGGAAACAAACCTCCGCTGATGGAGGATGTACTTCAATACCTGCATCGCGGTGATATCCTGACGCATTGTTTCCATGGCAAACCCAACGGGGTTCTCAATGAAGATGACAAGATTAAGGAACTGGTTTGGACAAAGCGCAAGGAAGGTTTGCTGTTTGATGTTGGCCATGGCAATGAGTCCTTCTCTTATGAAAAAGGGAAAAAAGCGCACGACTGTGGATTTGATGCTGATATGATATCCACGGATGCGCACAGACAGAGCTTTCCTGTCCCTGTTTCGTCCCTTGCCAATGTGCTCTCCAAAATGTTGGAAATCGGTTATTCTTTAGAAGAGGTAATCGCCTGTGTCACCAGCCGGCCGGCCCAATATTTAGACATGAGGGATGAATTCGGACACGTCTCAAAAGGAGGCAAAGCCCACCTTACTTTCTTCAAGGTGGATCCAACACCAGTCACGGTGGTTGACAGCAGCAGAAAAGAGATTCTTTTGAACAGACAAATTTTAACGCAAGGGTGTATGATTTCCGGGGAGTATCTGGAGGTAGAATAAGTGCAAAGTTTGAATCAGCGTGTTCGCAAGGTGATAAATGCCTCGGGGCGGATGACCCACTTGGGAGTATCACTGCCCTCACAAGGGGTAAAAAAGGCGATGGATGAGGCGCTGGGAAATTATTATGTAATGGAGGAACTCTATGCGCAGGCAGGAGCCTACCTGGCAGAGCTGCTGGACACCAGCGATGCCTGTGTTACCGGCAGCGCCTCAGCCGGTATTGTCTTGTCTTTAACAGCCATGCGCAAGTTAAGCGGCAAAAATGAGGTTGTGTTAATGAAAGGGCACAACATCAATTACGGGATCCCGGTCTCTTTAGCAATAGAAACAGCGAATTGCAAAGCGGTGGAAGCCGGCAGTGTCAATAAATGCACTGTGGAAGATCTTGCAGCAGCTTGTAGTGAAAACACTGCTGCGGTTCTCTATGTGAAAAGCCATCACTGTACGCAAAAAGGGATGCTGTCACTTGCCGAAATCATCACCTTTGCCCACAAAAAAGATATTGTGGTAATTGTCGATGCGGCAGCTGAGCTGGACTTGTTTAAATACTACAGGGCAGGTGCTGACTGTGTGATTTACAGCGGCGCAAAAGCCGTCTGCGGTCCTACTTCCGGTTTCGTCTTATGCCAAAGCCAAGAAGTGGGAAAAATGATGAGAGCGCTGGTATATGATATCGGCAGAATTTTAAAAGTTGGTAAAGAGACCATTTTTGGCCTTTGCGAAGCTGTGCGTGAATATCTCGAAAATCAACCTGTAGAACCGGTGAGTGAAATTGATATCGATGCCTTTGTGGCTAAAGTGAATGAGATTAAAGGCTTGCGTGCATCCAAAACCTGGGACGAAGCCGGGCGCCCGATTTTTAGGGCTTCGATTAAAGTGGATGCGGATGAATTTGGCATGGATGCCGAAACTCTGACGAAAAAACTGGAGTCCGGCAATCCTGCCATCTATACACGCAACCATCAGCTCAATCTCGGTATCCTCGCAGTGGACTCTCGTCCACTGCGTGATAAAAGTGACTTGGATTTAATATTAAAGCGCATATTGGAGGTGAAATCATGATTCGCTATTACAAAAACAAAGTATGCCTGAATGTTTTGGCGACCACTGTTGAGAATGCCAAAGAGATCTATGAAGCCGCAGAAGGAAATGTATTGGTCGGTGTATTATCGGCAAATTACCCCGATGTAGCATCCGCTGTCAAAAGCATGAATGAGTTTGCGGAAGTATTGCAGGGACAGCTTTCCGTCGGCTTGGGCGGTGGCAATCCCAATCAATGGCAGGCGGTCGGTGATATCGCCCGCAGTGTTCTGGCAGACCACTTCAACCAGGTCTTTACTGCGGTCTCCTATACAAGGGCAAATGCAATCAATCCGCATGCCCATATCAACGCCCTGGTAGGACCCAGCGGTACTGTTGGCATGGTGAAAATCTCCACGGGACCTTTATCAAGCAAAAGCGAACAGCCAGCGGTTATTCCTGTTTCAACGGCAATCGATATGATTAAAGACATGGGCGGGAATTCACTCAAATTCTTTCCGATGGGCGGTTTGAAAGTCAAAGAGGAATTGGAGGCAGTTGCTGCCGCCTGCGCTAAGCAGAATTTTATTCTGGAACCTACCGGCGGCATCGATTTGAACAATTTTGAAGAAATCGTCACACTTATTTTGAAAGCAGGAGTACAGCAGGTAATCCCTCATGTCTATTCCTCAATCATCGATAAAGAGTCAGGCCTTACTAAAATTGAAGATGTAAAGACCCTGATGTCTATTATTAAGAAAATATGTTAAGGGACTTGTTTCCCGGTTAGGAGACAGTATGAATCAATTCGGTGTTTATGGCATGGGAGTAATGGGGCAAAGCATTGCGAAAAACATAGCCAACCATGGCTATAGCGTCAGCGTGTTTGACCGCTTTTTTGATGTAGTCCAAAAGTATCAGTCTACCATCGAAAAAGGCCAGGCAATCCAGGGTTTCACCCAAGTAGAGGACTTTGTGGCATCTTTAGAGTCACCAAGAAGAATCTTATTGATGATTACCGCTGGCAAGCCGGTGGACATCGTCATCGAGCAGTTATTGCCCTATCTAAAAAAGGATGACATCATCATCGACGGTGGCAATTCCTACTATAAGGACACCATCCGCCGTGAGCAGTATTGCAAGGACCAAGGCATCCATTTCTTTGGCTGCGGTATCTCGGGCGGCGAATACGGTGCCCTGGTCGGTCCTTCGATGATGCCAGGCGGTGATGAGAAAATGTATGAATACATTCAGCCGGTCTTTGATGATATCTGTGCCAAGGCAAAGGATGGCAAGCCCTGCTGCACCTATATCGGCAAAGACGGGTCCGGGCACTTTGTTAAAATGGTGCATAACGGCATCGAATACTCGGATATTGAACTGATCTGTGAAGCCTATCAATTACTAAAAGCTGCCGGCTTTGACAACAAGGAAATCTCAACGATCTTTCATCATTGGCAGCAAGGCGAGCTCAATTGTTATCTTTTAGGCATTGCTGCCAAAATCCTTTTGGTTAAAGACGAAGCAAGCAGAGAGGACCTGATTGACTGCATCCTGGATACTGCCGGGCAAAAAGGTACCGGCAAGTGGACCAGCCAGGAGGGACTGGACATGGGGGTGCCGTTACCGACTATTGCCGAGAGTGTCTTTGCGCGCTGTGTCTCAGCTTTAAAAGAGGAACGGATACAAGCTTCCAGGATATTGAAAGTGGAGCTGCCGATTGCTATCGATAAAGAAGAATTATTGGAGATACTGCCCAAGGCCCTCTACAGCGCCAAGATCATCGCCTATGCCCAGGGCTTCTCACTGATGCATCATGCCAGCAAAGAGTACAACTGGAATCTGCAGTTACAAAATATCGCCTCGATTTGGCGCGGCGGCTGTATTATTCAAGCCCGCTTTCTGCAGGATATCACCAGTGCCTATACCAGTGCACCGGATACGGTCAACCTGATGGTCTCCCCCTTCTTTGCGAAGATTCTATTGGCCAATGACTCTGCCTTGCGCAAGGTGATAAACCTCGCTGTCAATAACGGCATAGCCATCCCGGGCTTAATGAGCAGTTTGAACTATTTCGACAGCTACCGCCAATCACGTCTGCCCGCAAATCTACTACAGGCCCTGCGCGACTTCTTTGGTGCCCATACCTATCAAAGGGTGGACCGGCCTGTGGATGAATTCTTCCATACCGATTGGGAGACCATCACAAAAGACTTCTATCAATAAAACCACACTGCCATCAGGCAGTGCGGTTTTTCTTTTTCACAAAGCTGACAAACCCCAAATCCGCAAGGTAATCGATAAAAGCTGAGATTGCCTCTGGTGAAGACTGACCGCCAATCTCCGTACACACTTCATGGATTATCTCTGCCTCATTGCGTTTGCCATTAATATAATAGGAAACCAGGTGTTCACTTGGATTGGGCAAATCCTCCGGCTTGATTCTTTCAAACAGTTTCTTTAGAGCCTCCGGTTTATGTAAAATGCGCTCTGTCAGATCATAGGCATCATCCAGCAGATAGAAGGCATTGCCCCAGAAGTTGCGTTTGGGAACCCGCTGATATTTGGGATCCATCAGCTCCGGTTGCGGTTCTTCCGTTTTCGAGTCTGCCCTTTCTTTCATCAAGCGCAGCATCTTTACCTGCTCAATCTTAACCAACATTTTCAACGCTGTCCCTTCACTGTCCGTAAAATAGGATGAAAGCGATTCAGAAGCTTCGTAATAGTACCGGGTATATTGGTTCACCCTGCTTTGATACCAGTCTTTCAAATGACTGTCACTCCATCTATCCATGGACGTATCATCCAATCGTGTTAACAGCGTTTTGAATAAACGCTGAATAATCAGAAAAGCATCCGCTGTATCCAGATTTGCCAACAGATAGACAAAACCGGCAGCCAGGGTGGAGGACTTGGCGAGAATAAAGGGGTCGATGATTTCGGGGGTATCATGATCCGAGTGATAGTAGCGGTCCGGCATTTGTCCCAGCATCACCATCGGAATATTCACAGCCGGATCACAAAAGATCGCATGGTCGCTGCCGCCCCGGTATTCCACCAGCAAGGCATTAAACAAAGGCACATAGACCCGATTGTTGTACAAGGCCTCATCGCGCTTGAGCTCATCCAGAATCAATTCCCCCAAGGCCCCGATAAAAGAGGGCAGGCTGCGCGGGGTCTCACTGAGGCTCAAAGGACCATTATGGCCATCCTGGCTTGCACCCACCATGTCCAGGTTGATGCCAGCCTTGATTTTAGACCAGCGTTTTTTGTTTTCCTGCAAAAACCCGAAGGAGCCAAACATCTCCGGCACCAACAGCAAACGGATTCCCCTTTTTAACGGCTCCAGGCGCCCGGCCGCAATCTCTTGGCGGATTGCCCGCAGGGCTTCCATACCGGCAACACAGCCGGAGAGATTGTCATTGCAGCTGTTTTGGGGATGGCAGAGGTGGGCGACAATCAGTACTTCCTCATCACTCTCGCCTGGCAAAAACGCATCCACAACCTCCATGGTTCCAGCTCTGCGCACAGCCTTGACGGTGCAGTTGACATGCATCCCTTTCCCCTCTTTTAAAAGTTTTTGATACAAATCAATCAACCGCTGCCCTTCTTTGGGACTCACCGCAAACCCGAAGAAACCGTCCCAATAGGACCGTCTTAATGAGGTCCAGCTGATTGCTTCATAGCTGTTATAAACCGATGGAGCAATCATAATCGCGCCAATCGCTCCCCGCTCCTTATATACCCATAGATAGTCCCGGGTCACCCTTCCCTTGACCAAAAGCACCTTGCCCTTTAGGTCCAGTCCTTTGTAGTTTTTTTGGTCCGGACCCTTGTCTAAAAGAACCACCTCCACCGGCTCTTTCATCTTCTCGCAACTTCCGGATAACATCGTCACCGATGCCTTGTTTCCAGCATAGTCGGCTATGCGCCGGTTATCATCCTCCACCAGTTCACACCAGGCTTCCTCACAATCCCAGACATCCTCGCACAGGGCAGTCTGATAAAGCGTGTCCCGGCTAAAGGGATAGGTATGGATGCAGGTTTCAAATCCATCCTGTTTTAATCGATTCTCGCAATACAAAGCCGCTTGGTGAAAGCCCTTGGAGCCGGGATAGCGCTCATAGGGGGCAATGGCCCGCAGGTCTGCCATCATGCGCTCTTTCGATATGGCTGACCAAAGGGTCTTGACTGTATTTCTGATCATAAAGGAAACCTCCTGTTTAAATATAACAATAAACCCATAACAGCTGCTCTTACCCTTCCATTTTACCTTATCCCGCAAAAATTCCTTCCAGTAAATCACTTTCACAAATAAAACTGTTGACATACCCCATAAACTGTGGTTTACTATTAATAGACCGACGGTCGGTCGGTAAGGAGGAGCTGGCTGTGCGTATTACCAAGGATGCAATCGAGCGCCGCAATGAAATTCTGGATACAGCAGAGAAACTGTTTAGCACGATTGGTTATGAAGAAACCACTGTAAACGATATTCTGGATACCATCCACATTGCCAAAGGCACTTTCTACTATCACTTCAAATCAAAGGCGGAAGTCCTGGATGGCATAATCAAGCGCCGCGGGGATCAAAACATGGAAGCAGCCAAGGCGATAGCCGGCAGTGATTTGCCAGCACCGCAAAAGCTCTTGGCGATCATGTTTTCGCAAAAGCCCAAAGACGCAGCCCAACAGGAGCTGATTGTGGCGATTGAGGCAGCGGAGAATTCCAGGCTCTTTGTTAAAAGCCTGACCGACATCCTCACCCGGCTGGCGCCGCTTGTGGGGGATGTCATTAGCCAGGGGGTAAAGGAAGGTGTGTTTGACACCCCTTATCCCTATGAGAGCGCTGAGTTACTGCTCGCTGCGGTCCATGCCCTGTTTGACAATCCGGATTTCCACTTGAGCAAAGCGCAAACTAGACAGAAAGCCATCGCCTTCCTGTATGCCGCCGAGAAAATCTGCGGCGGTCAGCCGGGTATATTTCAAGCTTTAGCCAGTTTATTCTAAATTTGGGGAGGTACTGTTTATGAATGGGAAATCGTTTCGAAGTTTCTTGATCTTATGGTCCGGCGATTTTATCGCCAGCATCGCCAGCGGCTTAACCGCCTTTGCGCTGGGTGTGTATGTCTATGATCATACCAGCAGCGCCACCAGCGTTGCCCTGGTCACCCTGTTTGCCTTTTTGCCCACGGTCCTATTAAATCCGGTTGCCGGGGTGCTGGCAGACCGCTATGACCGCCGCCTGATGATGATCTTGGGCGATGGTTTATCCGTATTGGGTTTGGCCTATGTGCTTTACTGGATTGCATCGGGCACCTTCAGTCTATTGCACATCTGTCTGGGAGTGGGCATCAACGCCATCTTTGTGGCTTTGCTGGAGCCTTCCTACAAGGCTACAAAATGCGAGCGGGAGAGCCCACGGTTTTAACCGTGGGGTGAGAGCGAGCACTTCAAAAGGCAACCCGCTTCGGCGGGTTTTCTTTTGAGCAAACGAAAGAACACACTTGCGCAA
>JAISTR010000011.1 GCA_031272515.1 Erysipelotrichaceae bacterium
GACCGCCTCTGTTGGCAGCGCCCCCAAGGGAGCGCGGGTTGGCATTCATGCCATCCCTGCCGATAAGCGGTCGCCGGGGACCCCTGAAGCCCAAGGCTTTAGCCTTGGGTAGTTCACAAAGAGCCAATGGAACTGATATTGTACAAGCAGCGTTTTCAGCCTTTGAAAAGGCAAATCCCTGCTTATGTCTATGGCAATGTCAACGACATTGCCTATCGCCAGTATGAAGGCTTACCCAAGGTGAAAATCAAGGACCTGCTGCCATTGGATTTGGCCTTTGATTTGAATTTCCATATTCTGAGCTTCTCGCCCGGCGGTGGACATCCCTTTATCGAGACCCATTTACAGGAGCATGGAATCTATATTTTAAGCGGGCAGGGCTGCTATTATTTGAAGGATCAGTGGGTTTTAACCAAAGCGGAAGACTTCCTCTGGTTTGGCCCCTATTGCCCGCAGGGTGCATATGGGATAGGGGAACAGGACTTCACCTATATCTATTCCAAGGATTGCAACCGCGACCCGGACATATAAGGAGAAATTATGAAAAAACTGCTGCAGGCATGCCGTACCTTCAACAAGGAGCGGGACTGGGATCAGTTCCACACTGCCGAAAACCTCGCCAAATCCATCAGCATCGAGGCCGGGGAACTTTTGGAATGCTTCCAATGGTCGAGTGACTATGACCGTGAAGCACTCTTGGAGGAGCTGGGGGATGTCACCATCTACTGCGTGATGCTGGCGGACCTTTTGTCTGTGGACCTGGAAGAAAACGGCTTGGCCAAACTTGCGAAGGCGGCCCAGAAATACCCGGTGGAAAAAGCCAGGGGCAAAAGCACCAAGTACGATAAGTTATGAAGGAGAAAAGAGATGCTGGTCTATTCAGGAACCAAAGAAACCTTTCAGCAGGATGTGCTCAATGATGTCATCACCGATCAGATTCATGCGCGTTACCAGCTTTTTTTCGGCAAAAGTCCGCAAAGTCAGATTGCCTCCTGGAAAAACTCCATGGAATATATGTACAAGGTGCTAAATGATACCGGTATTCCAGAGGACTGCGGGGTTGCGATTGAATTCAACATTCCCGGAACCGGCAAGCGGGTGGATTTCATTTTAAGCGGGTACACGCACACCGCGAAGCAGTGTGCGCTGATTATCGAGCTCAAGCAATGGTCAAGCGCGCAAGAGACTGGCAAAGACGCGGTGGTAAAGACGGTGTTGCAGGGACACCTGGTGGAAACCGCCCACCCCAGCTATCAGGCGTACAGTTATGCCAATTTGCTGCATGAATACAATGAAGCGGTGCGCCAGAAGGAAGTTAAGCTGATACCCTGCGCCTATCTGCACAACTACAAGCTAGAGGACGGGGTAGAGGTATGCGCTGACTTCTACCGCTCTTGGATCAGCCAGGCACCGCTATTTGGAAATGGCGATGTGCTGGCTTTGCGCGAATTCATCCGCCGCTTTCTGGCCAAAGGCGACCATCAGGAAGTGCTCTATACCATCGAGCACGGCAAGATCCGTCCCAGCAAGATGCTGCAGGACGCCTTGAGCGGACTATTGGCAGGAAGGCCAGAATATACATTAATTGACAGCCAGAAGATTATCTATGAGACGGCTTTGCAACTGGCAGACCAAGCGAAAAGCGAACAAAGCAAGCAGGTCTTGCTGGTTTTGGGCGGACCCGGAACCGGCAAGAGTGTGCTGGCAATCAATCTGTTGGCAGCCTTGACGAAAGCGAATATGGTGGTCAACTATGTCACCAAAAATGCCGCACCGCGCACTGTCTTCATCAATAACCTGCGCGCCAGCGGCATTTGGCGCACGGTAATCCCCAACCTGTTCAAGGGTTCCGGTTCTTATTTGGACACCCCAAAAGACAGCTATGATGCCCTGTTGGTCGATGAAGCCCACCGGCTCAATGAAAAGTCAGGACTGTACAGCAACCAAGGTGAAAACCAGATCAAGGAAATCATTGATTCCGCAAGGCTGAGTGTGTTTTTTCTGGATGAAGACCAGCGGGTGACGCTCAAGGACATCGGCAGCCAGCAGCTGATTGAGGATTTCGCCAAAAAGGCCAAGGCAGAGCTGACGGTCATGAATCTGGACAGCCAGTTTCGCTGCAATGGCTCAGACGGTTATCTGGCCTGGCTGGATCAAATCCTGCAAATCCGGCAAACGGCCAACTATGACCTGGATTTCGACTATGATTTTCAAGTCTTTGATGACCCGAACCAACTCAGAGAGGTGATTGAAGAAAAAAACCGGATTAATAACAAGTCAAGGCTGGTAGCCGGGTATTGCTACAACTGGATTACCAAGGGCAAAAGTGATCCGGAAATCTATGATATTGAGCTGCGGGAATATGATTTCCGGATGCGCTGGAACCTGAGTGAGGGCGGCCATATCTGGGCGATTGATCCAAACTCCGTCCGGCAGGCGGGCTGTATCCACACCTGCCAGGGTCTGGAATTCGACTATATCGGGGTGATTATCGGTGGCGATCTGCGCTTTGAAAATGACCGGGTGATTACCGATTTTAAGCAACGCGCAGCCACGGACCATTCGCTTTTAGGAATCAAGAAAATGATGAGGGAGGATCCCGAAGCCGCAAAGGTACTGGCAGATACCATCATTAAGAACACTTACCGGACCCTGATGACCCGGGGCATGAAGGGCTGCTATGTCTTCTGTACGGATCATAAACTGAATGCCTATCTGAAAGCGCAAAGCCAAAAAAGGTATTTGGGTTAAAGTGAAAACAGCAGTAAAAAAACCAATCAAATTACGGGATTTTTTATCAATTGGCAGAAAATACTTTAGGTTTCCTATCACATCACACAAAAATCACACAAAAATGGCTTAAAATGAGGCATTTTCACTAATTTTCACATAAATTTCGTATTTCCTTCCTATGTTTTTCTGTTAGAATCTTGGTATAAGGTTAACCCAAGAGGTTAGGGAGGGAAAAAAATGAAATTACCTTATTCTGCAACAGAACTGACTTCAGAAGAAATGATGTACACGGAAGGTGGAATTTTCTGTCTGTTGGCTGGCCTCGCCGTTGCTGCCGCTTGTGCAGTAAAGACCGTTGCCAGTGCAGCCGTATCCTTTGCGGCTTCTGCTGCCAGCAACATTAGCTATAGCGCCAGCTACAGCAGTGGCGCCAGCTACAGCAGTGGCGTCAGCTACGGCGGTTCTTCCTACTATGGCGGTTCTTCCTACTATGGTGGTTCTTCCTACTATGGTGGCGGCTACGGCTATGGTGGAGGCTCTGCCTACTGCAGCGCTTACCGTTCCGGCATCTGCTATTAATAGCAAATTCTGAAGATTAGATTCAAAAGCAAAAAACAACTTTTGAGAGAATGGCTCTGCTAACCAGGGCCATTCTCTTTTTTTGGCACATGCCTTGTTTCAGCCAATATTTTCTGCGATAATACAAAGGAGAAAAAGAGGGAGAACATGATGAAACCAAGAAAACGTTATGGGGCGATAATCCTTTGTGCCTTACTGGTGATGATGCTTGGCTCCTGCAAGAAGGCAGCCAGCGGCAGCAGTCTTAGCTGCGATGCGACCGAGGACGGGGATTATTACCTGATTGAAATTAGTGCCAAGGATGGCAAGCCGGCCACCCTGAAGGCTTCTTTCACCGCCACCAAGGAAGCGTTGAATCTGGCATCGGATGTCTCGGATGAAGATCTGCAGGCCTTCAACGATTACTATGCGGCCTATTATCCGGAAGTGACGATGAAGACCGAGAATGTCGATGCCAACACCATCCGCATTGTCTTTGAGTTTGATATCACCCAAACCGACAATGATGCCGGGGATTTGTTCTTCATGGATTACAAGAGCACCGACTTTACCAGCAAGAGCATGAGTCAGCTCAAGGATGACATCGAAGCGATCGAATACGAAATTCCCTACAGCTGCACCCTGAAATAAGCCTATGAAACGTACCCTGCTGATTGTGCTGGCGGGGTTTCTTTTATGTTCCTGCCAGAAACCGAAACAGTCGTTCAGCCAAACTTTAAATGAATCAGAACCGCAAGCAAGCAATGTCATGGTGACCTTAGAATGCGTTGCCCAGGAAGAGCGCAACCTCTATACCCTGACCATCATTGGAAGTGAAGCCGGCCTGAGCCGCATCATTGCCACCCTGACCGAGGAGAAGGCGTACCTGCAGGCTGACGAGTCGAACCTGGATGAGATTATTGACAACCTCACGCGGGTGGTCGAGGACAAGTACCCCGGGGCGCCGGCGATTGTCGAGGACTATGACGAAGAACACGTGATTGTGATATTCGATTTTCTGGCGGACAGCACCGATAATCCGGCCGGGGAGCTGTTTTTGGGTTCCTATGCCAACCAGAATCTGGCATTAAAGCCGATCAGTCAAATCGAAACCGAAATCGAGGAAATTACCTTCCGGGTTCCCTATGAATGTGCAATTCAGGAAAGCAATTGACCTTTCTTCGATACTCAATCTCACTTACAGGCCCAAATAACGCAAATCTTGTCAAAAATACGGTAGTTTTGTGTAAATCACATGAAAATCACAAAATGTTTGAAACCCTTTATGTTAGAATAACGTTGAAAAAAGGGAGGGCTATATTATGTCAATGGTTTTACCAAGACAGTACGCGGAATTGGATCAAACCGAAATGATGTACACCGATGGTGGCTGGTTTTTGTTGAGCCTCATCAAATGTGTCGTCAAAGTTGTGGCTGCCATTTGCACTGTGAAAGCAGTTGCGAAAGTCTCCTGCGGAACAACCATCAGTGCAGGTTGTGCCGGCTCCATTAAAGTGGGCTGCGGCGCCAGCGCTGGCTGCGGTGTCTCCGTCGGCGGATGCGGCAGCAGCAGCGGTTGCGGAAGCAGCGGCGGTTCCAGCGGATCAGGCGGATCCAGCTCAACTGCCATTCCGTGCGGCGAAGGCTGCGGCTGCGGTTGCGGCGGCGGCTACCACGAAGAATGCCAAACTTACGGGTGCTAATCTGAATCAACCAAAAGAAAGGACTCCGGTCCTTTTTTTTAACGCTCTTTGCTTTGTTTTTGAGTGACAAACCACGCTTTTTTGTGTATGATGAAACTACAGTCCATAGCAGGGGGTAGAGAAGACTTTGAGCCGTTACGCAAATACCAAACAGCATGATGCTTCCGACTGCGCGGCAGCCGTCATTTCGACAATACTGGAAACCTACAAACAGGAACTCTCGATTCTCAAGATTCGGGAGATCATCGGGACCGATGCCTATGGCACAACGGTCAAGGGTGTTGTCGACGGCTTAAAATCGCTGAAGTTTGAAGTCAAGGCGGTGCGTACCACCGCGGAAGCCATAACACCGGATGTCACGATGCCGGCGATTGCCCATGTCCGTACGAAAGAGGGACTCAACCACTTCGTCGTACTGCACAAGGTCACCAAGAACCGGGTTTTTATCATTGCCGATCCGGCCAGGGATGTGATGAAGCAAAGCGAGGAGGAGTTCAAGGAATGGTTCACCGGGGTGCTGGTTGTCTGCAGCCCCACCAGTGAATTTGAACGCACCAAGCTCAAGGATACCGGCATGTTCGACCTGTTCAAGGCCTTGATCCTGCCGCAGAAAAACCTTTTATTGACAGTAATCTTTGCCTCTTTTGTTTTGAGTGTGGTCGGGATTCTGTTTTCGATGTTTTCCAAGGTGCTGATGGATGAAATCATTCCCTATCAGCTTAAAAACAGCCTCTATGTCTTCCTTTTAATCTTCGGCTTGGTCTCCATCATTCAGTCGATTCTCTCCGTGTTCCGCACCCAGGTCCTGCTGTTTCTTTCCCGTAAAATTGATATCCCCCTGTTACTGGGGTACTATAACCATATTCTGCATTTGCCTTACTTCTTCTTTGTCACCCGCCATGTCGGCGATATCCTGACCCGCTTTCAGGATGCGATGACCATCAAGAATGCCTTCACCTCGGTTTCCATTTCTTTAATACTCGACCTGGTCCTCTCAGTGGTTTCTGCCTTTGTTTTGGTCAACATCAACAGCACCCTGTTTATCATCCTGGTCGTCATGATCTTCTGCAATATGATTTTGATCTATCTGTTCTTGAAGCCCTACCGGCGCATCAACTACGAACAGATGGAAGCCGGTTCCTCGCTGAACTCGCAGATGATCGAATCGATTAAAAACGTGGAAACGGTGAAGTCTTTGGGGGATGAAGAGCAGCAGATTGACAAGCTCGAAACCCGTTTTGTGCACTCGCTGAAAATCGGCTATCGGGAAGGGGTATTACAGAACCTGCAGGGCTTTCTCTCCGGTTTAATTTCCACCGTCGGCAATCTGATCTTCATGGGCGTCGGGGCTTTGTTTATCATCGACCAGAAGATGTCAATCGGTGACCTTTTGGTCTTCCAGAGCCTGAGTGCCTACTTCACCCAGCCGATTTCCAACATGGTCAGCCTGCAGATTACCTTCCAGGAGGCCAACATCGCCATGAAGCGGCTCTCGGAAATCATGACTTTGGAGCGTGAGGATGAGAAGGAGGAGGAATTCTTGAAAGCCGTGGATTTGCGCGGCAACATCGAATTCAAGAATGTCCGCTTCGCCTACGGTTCCAGGGCTCCGGTCATCAAGGACCTCAGCTTTATGATTCCCGCCGGCCGCAAGGTTGCCTTTGTGGGTGAGAGCGGCGCTGGCAAGAGTACCATCGCCCGCCTGCTTTTGAAATTCATCGAAGCCCAGGAAGGAAAGATCACCATTACCGATTACGATATCAAGGCCATCAACCACGCCTACCTGCGCCGCAAGATCGCCTATATTCCCCAGAACATTGAACTGTTCTCCGGGACCATCATGGATAACCTGCGGGTCGGAAATCCGGAAGCGACGATGGAGCAGATGATGATGGTCTGCCGGCTTTCCGGAGCCTCCGACTTCATTGAACGGCTGCCCAATCAGTACAGCAGCTATATCGAAGAGGATGGCGGCAACCTGTCCGGCGGTGAAAAGCAGCGGATTGCGATTGCCCGCTCGCTTCTGTCGGATCCGGACCTGTTCCTCTTTGATGAGGCGACCTCCAATCTCGACTCCTTCAGCGAACGCAAGATCCACCAGTTGATTTTCAACCAGATCCGCAACAAAACCGTCATCATTATTGCCCACCGTCTTTCCACGATTGTGAGCTGTGACTGGATTTACTACATGGAAGAGGGTAAAATTATAGAGCAGGGCACCCATGCCCAACTCGTTGCCCTGGGCGGACATTATGCCCAGATGGTGAATCTGCAGGTCGGGGCATCCCAGCCGCAGATTGGCCAACGGATGTAAAAAAAGGAGGAAGAGGACATGCCAAGAATTGAAACGCAAGAAAACAAGACACTGGTTTTAAAGAATTGCATCATCAAGGAGCTGCGTGATATCCATGTCGACCGTTTGGAGATGGAAATCAACCAGTTTCTCAACCACTTGAATTCCCTGCATGCGCAGTTGTTCGGACCGCTGATTACCCGCAACTACGGAACCCATTTTTTCGATGACGGCAGCGTGACGGAAAGCTATGATGTCATCGTACAGGCGCACGACTACCTCAACTTCTCCCGCTTTTACAAGGTCCAGGAAGAGTTAAGGGCGGAACACTGCCTGTTTGCGCACTTTGATGACAATCCCGGCAACATGCAGTATGCCTATGCCAAGCTCGATCTGATTTTCTATGAAAACGACCTGATTTCTGACGGCAGTCAGTACAGCATCTTTATACAGCGTGAGGACAACCGCTTTGTGCTGGATGTCTTTCGCCCGGTGAAGCAGCTATGAAGCTTTACAACAGCGAGGATCTCAAGGACAGCCGGATCTTCTTTGACAAGAATCCGCCGCCCTTTGCGATCTTTTTCATCTTCTTTACCGCTGTGATCCTGGTGTTGGCCTTAATTGTCAGCAGCTTTTTGATTAAGCCCTATGTCGTCAGTGCCGCGGGGGTGGTCACCACCACCGATACCCAATATGTATCCGCCAATCAGAATGGCATGATTGTGGATATTTTGGTGCAGGAAGGGGAGAATGTCACCGCCGGGCAGGCGATTCTCAAGGTCTCGAATGGCCAGGAGAACCTGCAGGTCGGGGTGCTGCAGGACCAGCTGGAACAGGCCAATGAGCGCATGGAAATTCTGGACCGCTATGAAAAATCCCTCAATGAAAAGAAAAACCACATGAAAAACTCCGGTCTGGAGCAGGAGTACTATGGCAGTGTGGAGTATTACCTGGCCCAGGTCTCCAATGATGAATACACCAAAAAGACCCTGCAGTCCAACCTGACGGACAAGGAAACCCAACAAAACAAGCTCAAGAATGAAATCACGGATCTCACAACGAAGATGAACAACGAGACCGATCAGTATTTGAAAGCCGACTACCAGACCCAGATTGCGACCAAGCAGGCGCAGGTGGATTCTTTGGAATCGGAAATCAAATCCCTGAAGGACCAGATCAACAGTCCGAATTCCAGCTCCAGCCAGTATTATCTGCAGCTGATTGCGGAACTGGGCAAAACCCGTTCCACCCTGCAGGCAACCATCGATCAGCTGGAGAGCGACCTGTCGGTTACTTCCAGCACGATTGATACCTATACGATCACCGCCCAAAATGCCGGAATTCTCCACTACCTTTCACCTTTATCGGTTGGTATGAGCCTGACCGCCACCCAGGTGGTGGCGGAGATTTCGACCCAGGACTCCAACAACTTCATCGTTGAAGCCTATGTCAATGCCACCGATATCTCAAAGATTCAGGTAGGGGACAAGGTCCACGTGGCCATCAGCGGCGTCAACAGCGTCAAATATGGAACTTTGGACGGAGTCTTGATGTCCATCGATTCCGGTACCATCGGCAATGAAGCACTCGGTACCCTGCAGTATCGTGTTAAAATTAAACTGAACAAGATTTCCCTGACTTCCAAGGATGACACCATCAACCTGATCATGTCCATGCCGGTTGAGGTGCGGATTGTCTACGAAGAGGAAACCTATCTGGAATGGCTCTTGGAGATTCTGAATTTCAAGAACTGAAAGGACTTTTATGTTTGAAAATTTCAATCTGAACATCAATGGCCGCCAAAACCGCTTCATCGCCTCGATTGTTGCCGGTGTTTTGGCGGCCATCATCTTAGGTACCCTGTATGGAGTAATCATGCACAGCTCCAACCTGTCCTCAGAGTTTGCCTTATTGTACATCGGCGTTGGTTATTTGATTGGCAATGTCGTCAAGGTGGTCGGCCGCGGGGTGCAGCGGCAGTACGAATTCTCCTGGGTGGCGGTTGGCTGCACTGTGCTGGCAATCCTGATTGGCGATATGGTTGCGGCGCTGGGTGTGGATATCTTCTTTCATCTGAACCTTTTGGGAGATGTGTATCCGATTGTTTTCAACGGATTCTATAATTTTTTCGAAAATCCGGCGGTGGTGCTGGGCTTGGTAATACGCGCCAGCAGTGCCTACATGGCCTTCTTCAACTCCCGGATTACGGTCAATATGAGGTGATGTATGTTTTATCGTGATACCTGGCTGGAAGTGGATCTGGATGCCTATGCCTACAACATCCGCTATCTGCTCAAACACACACAAAAACAAATGATTGCGGTGGTCAAGGCGAATGGCTATGGCATGACGGCTTTGGTTGCGGCCAAGGAGGCCATGGCGGCCGGCGCCTCGATGGTGGCGGTTGCCAATTTTGATGAAGCCCTGGATTTGCGCAACCGCGGCTTTTGTGATGACATCCTGGTCTTGGGAGTCACCCGCCCCGACTCGGTTTTGGCGGCCAAAAAGAATAACATCATTTTGACCATGCCCTCATTGACCTGGGCCAAGTCTGTTGCCCAAAGCGGAATCAGCGGACTGCGTTTGCACCTGAAAATCGAGACCGGCATGAACCGGCTGGGACTGGAGTCCCCCAAAGAGGCGCAAGCTGCTTTGGTGGTGCTCAAGGATCAAAGCGTGGAGGGAATCTTCACGCATTACTCGAGTTCCGATGATGCCAACAATGACTACAATGACCTGCAGTATAATCGCTTTGTCAAGGTACTAAAGTCTTTGGACCATCCCTTTCAATGGATCCACTGCTCCAACTCCGATGCCGCTTTGCATTACAAGGAAGAACACACAAACGCCTTTCGGCCCGGCTGTGCGCTATTGGGGGTGCCTGCCGCCCCGAGTGAGCTCAAGCTGGTCTATGGCTTCTACACCAAAATCAACCACCTCAAACAGTTGGAGGCAGGGCAGGCGATATCCTATGGCCGCGAGTATACCACCCAAGCAAAGGAGTGGATTGCGACCGTGCCGGTCGGCTATGCGGATGGCCTGCGCAGGGCCAACAGCGGCTATGAAGTCTACATCAGCGGCCAGCGCTACCCCTTTGTCGGGCGTATCTGCATGGACCAGGCGATGATCCGGCTGGACAGCTTTTTGCCACTGGGAACAACGGTGGAGCTCTTTGGGCCACACATCCCCATTCAGGAGATGGCAGAGCGGCTCAAAACCATCCCCCTGGATATCTACACCTCCATCTCGGACCGGGTCACCCGGGTGTACCGCAAGCATGGGGAGGTGGACCAGATCATCAATCCCCGCTTCGATTTTCCGATTTAAGGTTTGTTTAAGGAATTTCTGTAAAGAACCTGCCAATGATAAGGTGGAGGTACTTATGAAGAAATTCCTTTTTTGTTTGTTGCTGGTGATCAGCTCGCTGTTTTTGACAAAAATCAGTGTGAAAGCACAGCAGGACGATGTCATCGACATCGATGAATTCAACAAACGCCTGGCCAGTGCGGTCGTGCCCAACCCGCGCCTGCGCTCCACCCTGATCAAGGACTACCGGGTGGCGGCTTTTGTCTATGGCTCCACGAAAGCCTACATCACGAAGATGAGCCTGGACGGGGTGACGGTCTTTTGCATTGAACCCAATATCCTGGCAGGCGTAGGCACGGACTATCAGCCGGTGGATACCTGGTGGCAATTGTCCGAGAGCACCCGCAGAAGAATTGCGGAGGTCCTTTACTATGGCTATCAGAGCGATGGCTCGGATGAATCCTTCATCGCCACCCAGGTGATGATTTGGGAGGCGCTGGGGCACTGGGTGACCTTGCAGGATGTAAACCGCAACCCCTTGAATATTGATGACAAAAAGGCGGAAATCGAAGCGAGGATCAATGATGCCCGCAACCTGCCCGCATTTGCGACTACAAGGCAGCTTGGCTCCCTGCAATATCCCCTGGTATTAAATGACAGTAATGGGGTATTGAGCCAGTTTGAAGTGGTCTGTCCGGCTGGTATAGACTGTCAGGTACAAAACAATCAGATTACCGTGAATCTTTCTGATTTGGGTGAATACCGGCTTGAACTGATTGCGAAGAATCAGGACAGCACGGTAAACAGCGGATTAGTGTATGGAAACATCAACGACGCCCAGAAGGTGCTCAAAAAGATCCAGCCGGACAAGCCTCTTCGAAACAGCTTTGTGGATGTCGGGGTAGCGCTGGGGAAGCTGAACATCACCAAAGTGGATGAAGCGGGTGAAGTGATTCGGCAGGAAGGCTTTCGCTTTGTGCTGAGTTTGGATGAAGACGGACAAGAGGCTGCCTATACGTTTCAAACCGATGAAAACGGCATGGTGCCGGCTTTTGATCTTCCCATCGGCACTTACTATCTATTTGAGAGTGAAACCGTGGACCCGTACCAGCGAAATGAAGAGGTGAGACAAGTGGTAGTCACTGCCAACCAGAATGAGAGCATCTATTTTGTAAATAAGCTCAAGACCACCGATCTGGTTGTTGAGAAGCATGATGTTGCTTCCAACGAATTGGTCAACGGGGCCCTGTTTACCTTATATGAGGCGGATGAAGAAGACAACTATCAAGCGATGGCCTATCGCGCCAGCGGCGAGCTCTATCTGCCCGAAACCATCCCGGGGGAGAGTTACGAAGTCGCCCTGGATGAAGCCTTTGAAGAGGTGATTGACAGCTTTGAGGGAAACGGCGAAGCCTATGAGAAAGCGGTGCTGCCAGGCAGCTACTATATCAGACAAAACAGCGACACACTCAGTGTGCAGCAGATTGAAGAGGGCACAGCCGTGTTTGAAGAGCTGGTGTACCAGCGCAAGTACATGGTTTGCGAAGAGCGGGCACCCTTGGGATATCAAAATGACCGGGCTTGTGCGAAGATTGTTTACCAGAGTGAAGAGCAGCAGGGCGGCATGCTTTGGCAGCGCACCAATCCGCGCATCCCGATTGTAAGCACCAGTGCCTTTTCCGCTTTTGGCACACATCAAATGACAGCTGCCGGAAGCTTAGCGGCCCTGGGGTGTCTATTGCTTTATCGAAAAAAACGGACGCGTTGAGCGTACCGTTTTTTTTGACTAGGAACTTTTTTTGACCTGCAGGCGGATGACCCGCTTGAGGTCGGCTTCACTCACCACAAAGTGTAAGCCCAAGGCATCGAGCTTGCTGCCTTTTTTGGGGATTTGCCCCAGGCTCTCACTGACAAAGCCGCCGATGGTATTGGCGGTTGAGTCCGGGTCCTTGATATCGAAGAGCTCGAAGACCTCATCGGCATCCGTCGCCCCGTCAATCAGATAGCTGCCATCGGGCAGCTTGACAATCTGCTCAACGACTTCATCGTGCTCATCATAGATGTCACCGACCAGCTCTTCCAGAATGTCCTCCAAAGTAACGATGCCGGCGGTGCCGCCGTATTCGTCAATGACGATGGCCAGGTGGCACTTGTGGCTTTGGATTGATTTTAGAAGGTCGGAAATCTTCATCGACAGCGGAACCCGGATGGGGGTACTCAAGATATCCTTGATCGTGCCTTTTTTGGCTTTGATCAGGCGGTAGAAGTCATGTTGGTGGATAAAGCCGATGATGTTGTCGATATCGTCCTGATAGACCGGCAGACGGGAATACTGGTTGTTAAGGAAGACGTCTTCGATCTGGTCCAGGGAATCCTCAATATCCACAGCGGTCACATCGACCCGGGGCGTGTAGATATCCCGGACCTCGGCATCGTTGAACTCGATGGCAGAGATAATCAGCT
Organism: Erysipelotrichaceae bacterium; assembly: GCA_031272515.1. Classification (GTDB taxonomy): domain Bacteria; phylum Bacillota_I; class Bacilli_A; order Erysipelotrichales; family Erysipelotrichaceae; genus JAISTR01. The sequence goes on from JAISTR010000011.1 coordinate 13,057, forward strand.
CGCTTTCATCCTCTTCGATGTTGCCGTCCTTCTCACTCTCCTCCACCATCGTAATCAGCTCTTCACCCGTCATGCCAGAGGGGTCATCATCATGGATGAAATGGTCCAAAAGCTTCTCCCATAGGGAGAAGACCAGTCTGGCCGGGGTGAGAATCCACAGAATCAGCTGCAAGAGGCCGACGGAGAACATCGAAAACTCTTCGGCGAATTTCTTCGCCAGGGTCTTGGGGGTGATATCCCCCAATAAAAGAATCACCACGGTCATGACCACCGAGGAAACCGCCGGGCCTTCGCCTGCCAGAAAGCGGGTGAAGATGACCGCAGCCAGGGTGGTGGCGACGATGTTGGCGATGTTGTTGCCAATTAGGATACTCGCCAGAAAGCGGGGATAGTCATCCAGTATCAAAAGCACTTTGCCAGCCGCCTTGGAACCCTTGTTGGCTAAATTTTTCAGCCGGATGCGGTTGGCGGAGGAAAAAGCGGTTTCGGTGGCTGAGAAATAGGCTCCCAGTAATAACAGTAGAACGGTTAAAACAATCAGGGTGCCGGTATCATCCATGGTGCATCACCATAAAAACACTACAATTATTTTTCTTGCAAGAAATTCGTATCGGAATCTGATCCTTTTCCAAACAAATACACACTCCTTTTTTCAATGTAGACAAATCATAGCCTATTTGCGCTATCGCGTCAAATCGGTAGTGTCAAATTGTTGGAGGTGAGTAAAGCAGGGGGAGCATAGCGACCGCCGCTTTACTGTTTCGGATGAGAGAGTCCTTGTAGTGTTTTCGAGACCTCGAAGCCGGTGCTGATAACTGGTAATCCTGCCTGTTTCATAACATACTTCGATTTTCCAACTGCGTGCTTTTATTTCGCGGTAGCTTTTAATCTCCTTGGCTACGGTTGTTGCATCCTTGCCAATTGTTCTGGCTATATCTGCATTCGCAGCTCCATTTTCGATTCCTTGTTGAATTACCTGGCGTTGTTGAATGGTCAGGTGTCTTCCCCGTATTGACATATTTTTTCCTCCTTTTCTTAATAAGTCAATCCAGCCAGAAATCTGGAGCTTTATTGGATACTGATTTCCATCTGTAAGTCTATCGCAGACTGTTTTCCGGTTTGCCCCCAAACACTACAACTTAACTTGCGACTTTACACTCATTTTTTATCTACTTACCGTCACCCCCACTTGATGTTACACTATCCCACTGGGTCAATCCATTGAGTTTTAAGGTCGGACTCGGTATAATGAAGAAAGCTTTTAAAAAAGAGGGACTTATGCACTTTCTGGAAGTATCGCACCTGACATTCAGCTACAATGGGCAAGAAAATGTCATCAAAGACGTTTCTTTTTTTGTAGAGAAAGGTTCCTATACCACCATCATCGGTCACAATGGCAGCGGCAAGTCCACGATTGCCAAGCTTTTGGCTGGGTTGTTGGAGATCAAGAGCGGGAGTATCACTTATGATGGCATTCCCTTGGACCAAGAGCACCTGAATCAAATCCGCGACATGGTCGGGATTGTCTTTCAAAATCCCGACAACCAGTTCATCGGCTCCACTGTCGCCGATGACATCGCTTTTGGCTTGGAGAACCAGCAGGTGCCCACAGAGAAGATGCAGGCGGTGCTGGAACGCTTTGCCCGTGAGGTGAATATGCTGGACTTCCTGGATAAGGAACCCGGGAAGCTGTCCGGCGGCCAGAAGCAGCGGGTTGCCATCGCCGGGGTACTGGCGATGAGTCCGGAGATTTTGATACTGGATGAAGCGACCTCGATGCTTGACCCCAAAGGCAAAAAGGAAATCAACCAACTGGTTGGCAGTCTCCACAAAGAAAAAAAGATGACGGTAATTGCGATTACCCACGATATCGAAGAAGCTGCCAAAAGCGATGAGGTCATCGTTTTGAATCAGGGTGAAATTGCCATGATGGGCAGTCCCAAAGAAATTCTGACGCAAAGCAGCAAGCTGCAAAAGTTGAGCCTGGAGGCACCCTTTGCGGTGCATTGTGCGGAAATTATGCAACAAAGCGGACACCGTATCGGTGCTCCGGTTACCATGGAAGGACTGGTGGAGGCGCTATGTCAATTGCGTGCAAAGGGCTAGGCCATACCTACTCCCCCAATACGCCGATGTCCTTTGTGGCTTTAAAGGACATCAATTTAAGTATTGATGACACCAAAATCACGGCGATTATCGGAGCCACCGGCTCTGGCAAGAGCACCCTGATTCAACATCTCAATGCGCTGTTACTGCCTACAGAGGGGACGCTGGAAATCTGCGGGAGAGTCATCGAAGCCGGAGTCAAGCCCAAGAGCCTGAAATCTTTGCGCAAGCAGGTGGGGCTGGTCTTTCAGTTTCCTGAGTACCAGCTCTTTGAAGAGACCGTACTGGATGATGTCGCCTTCGGCCCCAAAAACTTCGGGGTAAACAAGGATGACGCGGAAGCTTCCGCCCGCTATTGTTTACAGCTTGTTGGAATTCAACCAAGCGACTATAACAAGTCACCGCTGGAGCTCTCCGGCGGTCAGAAGCGGCGGGCGGCGATTGCCGGAATTTTAGCCCTGGATCCATCCATTCTGGTCTTGGATGAGCCGACGGCAGGACTGGATCCTGCTGGCGTCAAACGCTTGATGAAACTGTTCTACAACTACAACCGACAACATAAGAAAGGGGTGCTGATGGTTACCCATGACATGGAGCAGGTTCTCAACTTTTGCGACGATGTGGTGGTGCTGGACCATGGTCAGGTACTCTCTTATACCAGTGTGAAGGAATTCTTTTTGGATACCACCTTGCTCAATCAGCTGGCTTTGCCGCTGCCGCCGGTGGTGGACTTGATTGAGCGGCTGCGCAAGGCGGGCTTTGCGGTTAAAACCGACAGTCTGGAGTTGGACGCTGTACTTGAAGCAGTGCGCAGGGAGCTCAAGCGATGAACAGCTTCATGCTCGGGCGCTACCTGCCCCTTGACGCTTTTTTGCACAAGCGCGACCCGCGCATCAAAATCCTGTGCATGATTTTCTTTTTGGTAGCAGTGTTTATGGACACCGGCTATCTGGGTTATCTGTTTTTGGGGATTCTGGCAATCCTGGCACTGGTTCTCTCCAAGCTTTCCCCTGCCATCGTCTTCAAGGCGATGCGGCCGATGATTATGATGCTGGGCTTTCTTTTGGTCATCAATGTTTTGATATTACAGACCGGGGAACCGCTTTTTACCCTTGGACCACTCACCATCTACAGCGGAGCCTTGCTGCAGACCTTTTATATTGCCGTCCGTTTGATTTTGATGATTACCATCACCACGGTCTTGACCGTAACCACCAAACCGATTGATCTGACTTTAGGCATTGAAGACCTGCTGGCTCCCTTTGCGATTTTGCACTTCAATCCTCATACCATCGCCATGATCCTGACTTTAGCGCTGCGCTTTATTCCGACTTTATTGGAAGAGACCGAGCGCATCCGCAAAGCCCAGGCTTCGCGGGGGGTGGATTTGGAGGAGGGCAGCCTCAAGGAGAAAATCATGGCCATTGTCTCTTTGATTGTGCCCTTATTTGTCGCCAGCTTTCAGCGGGCGGAGGATCTGGCGGATGCCATGGAAGCCAGGGGCTATCAGCCCAACCGCAAACGCACCCGCTACCGCACCCTGAAAATCGGTTTCTATGATTGGCTTTTGTTATTTGTCGGACTGGCAGTCATGGTCATCTATATCTGGTGGAGCATTGTGCGATGAGGTACAAAATCACCATCGCCTATGACGGCAGCGACTATTGCGGCTGGCAGGTGCAGGCGAAAGGCCGCAGTGTCCAGCAGGAGCTGGAGCGCGTCGTCTCCACCATCAACAAACAAAAAACAGCTGTCACCGGCAGCGGCCGCACCGATGCCGGCGTGCATGCGAAAGGGCAGTGTGCCCATTTTGACTCAGAGCTGCCTTTGACCCTGAAAGAATGGAAAAGCGCCCTGAGGGGTCTTTTGCCTGCTGATATATGGCTAAAAAAGATTGAACGGGTGGACAGTCGTTTTCACGCCCGCTTTGATGTGATTGAAAAGACCTACTGTTATCGCCTGAATATGGGTCAAAGTGACATCTTCGCCCGCAAGCAGGAATACCAGCTGGGCCAGGATTTGGATGTAGCAGCCATGAGAAAAGCCGCAACGGCCTTTATGGGCACTCACGACTTCACCAGCTTCAACTCCACCCCGATTGTCGAGGTACCGGATCAAAGTCGGACGGTTAGTGCTTTAAAGATTATCCAGAATCAAAAGCACCTGCGCATTGAAATCACCGCTGACGGCTTTTTGCGCTATATGGTGCGGATGATTGTTGCTGCTTTGGTGCGTGTCGGTCAGCACAAGCTTGATAAAGGTGATATCATATATTTACTGAAAAATCCCAGCAAACAGGCCTTTGACGGCAATGTACCCAGCTGCGGACTCTATTTGATGCGGGTAAAATATTGATGCTAGCGAACTACCATACCCATACCTACCGGTGCAAGCACGCCATCGGCAAAGATGAAGACTACGTTCTGGCGGCGATAGCCAACGGCTACAAGCGCATGGCTTTTACCGACCACTCGCCCTGGCCTTTACTGCCGGATGAGAATGCCTCCATCCGCATGGACCTGGAGCAGATGCCGGAGTACTTCCGCTCCCTAAGGAATCTCAGGCGGCACTACAAGGACCAGATTGCCATCGACATCGGCCTGGAGTGCGAGTACTACCCCGACCGCATCGATTGGCTTAAGGAGCAGATGATGCGCTACCAGATGGACCTGGTAATCTTTGGCAACCACTTCTATAAGCGCGGCCGCTATGACCTCTACTTCGGTCACTACTACAACCGCGAGACCCTTTTGTATGACTATCTGGAAAGCTCGGTTGCCGGCATGAGGACCGGTATCTATTCAATCATGGCCCATCCGGATATCTTCATGCGCTCGTATGGGAAATGGGATGATGCTGTGGAAGGGATGGTGCATGAGCTTTGCAAGGTGGCAAAGCAGACCAACACGATTTTGGAGTACAACCTGGGCGGAATCCGGGCCAAGTCCGGCTATCCCCATCCCGAATTCTGGCGGGTGGTGGCCGAGGAGGGCAACACCGCGATGATTGGCATTGATGCCCACTCGCCGATGCACTACTATGACTATAAAAATGTACAGGCGGCAGAGCGCTACCTATTGGGGCGGGGCATCCGTTTGACCGAATCATGGTGAAGTTGCTTTGCGGCTGCTATGGCAAACAGCCCGGGGTTGCGTTTCTTTCAATTGAAAACAACAAACTGGTCTTGACTGATTTTGTCTTGACCAAATCGGCTGTAACCCATCTTTTGGTCCATGACAATAAAATCTATGCGACGGCAAAACACAGTGGGGAAAACCCCGGGGGTGTGGGGTACCTAAACCAAAACGGCTGGCAGGATTTTTTAGTTACCCCGGGCGTGGACTATGCCCACTTTGATTTAAGCAGTGATAGCCGCTATCTGATTGCCGGCAGCTTTCATCAGGGAATCCTGAGCAGTTTTGACCTTTTAACCCCCGAACTCAAACTGCGTGACACCCTTCAACACCAGGGTCACAGCATCCATCCAACCCGGCAGCAGTCCTCCCATATCCACTTTGTCAAGCGACTTGAAGACAAGCGGATTGCGGCGGTGGACCTGGGTCTGGATGCCATTTTCTTCTATCGCTTAAACCAGGGGAGGCTTGATTACCAGGGCCAAATGACGCTTTCAGCCGGCAGCGGACCCCGTCAGGTTGCGCTTTTTGAAGGTCAGCCGCTTGCCTTTGTAGCCCATGAAATCAATAACACCATCACCATCTGCGATACCCGCAAACCCTTCTGGACAGCAATGTCGAGTGTTTCCAGCCTGCCGGATGACTTCACGGGTGATAGCAGCCTGGCAGCCATCAAATGGCAAGAAAGAGAAGGGGAGCTCTATGTATCCAATCGCGGTTACGACAGTGTCGTCTGTTATCGCTTTGATGATAATCAGTTATCCAATCCGCGCTTTATCACCACCGCCGCCCAACCGCGGGATATCTTTGTAATAGAGGATTATCTTCTGGCTGCCTGCCAGAGCGGGGGAGTGCTGCAGCTGTTTGAAAGACACAGCGGGAAACTGCTGGATCATTTGTCCCTACAGGAGCCGGTAGTCATCATTGCGGCCTGAAACCGGCACGTTTTTCCCTAATTCCACACCGTTCAGGTGTTTTTCTTGACTACAAAAATGAACAGGTGTATATTAAACACATGGCACAAGTACTGAAACCGCAAATCCGCGAACGGCTGCTCGACTGTGCGCGGCAGGAATTTTACGAATATGGCATATCCAGAGCATCGCTGCGCCGCATTGCGGAAAAAGCAAAAATGACACCGGGGAATGTATACCGGTATTTTAAAAACAAGGACGAACTGTTAGAGGCGGTGACGCTGCCGGCAATGGTGCAGCTTACCGAGCTGTTGCAATACGGGATTGCTTTGGACTGGGGGGCTTTGGCGGATGATGTCAGCGCCATCCACCAGCAGCTTGGCGCAATCATCTCCCACTTTCTGGGTTTGGTGGACAGCTATCAGAAGGAAGTGATCATCCTTTTGGACAAGAAGGAGGTACACAACCAGTTCATTCTGCTGGTACAAAAGCTGGCCCGGGCAATCATGAGTGCTTCTCCGGTTTTAAGGGCGGAGAAACAAGACAGCCTCTATGAGATCATGGCGGACCTGCATACCCAATCGGTGGTATCCGGTGTGGTCTGGCTTTTTGAGCATTATCATCAAATCAAAGCAAAAAGTGATATTCATACAATCCTGCAGGTGTATCTGGACGGATATGTGGATCTTTTAAGTGGAGCGTACCATGGCTGAATTTATAGAATTTCAAGATGTAAAGAAAATATACAAGATGGGAGAGGTGGATATCGAAGCGCTGTCCGGGGTGGACTTTGCGATTAAAAAAGGCGCTTTCGTCATTATTGTCGGACCATCCGGTGCCGGCAAGAGCACCATCCTGAATATACTGGGGGGCATGGACAAGGCTACCTCAGGTTCGATTCTTGTGGATGACAATGAGGTCTCTGCCTACAGCGATATGCAGCTGACGCTCTATCGCCGCAATGACATCGGCTTTGTCTTTCAGTTCTACAACCTGGTGCCCAACCTCAATGTCACCGAAAATGTGGAACTGGCGACCCAGATCTGCCCCAACTCTTTGAGTGTACCCGGCACCATTGAAGCGGTGGGGCTCAAGGAGCGCCGCTTCAACTTCCCGGCTCAGCTTTCCGGCGGGGAGCAGCAGCGGGTCGCAATCGCCCGCGCGATTGCGAAAAACCCCAAGCTTTTGTTATGCGATGAACCGACCGGGGCCTTGGATTACCAAACCGGCAGGCAGATCCTCAATTTGTTGCAGGAAATGAACCGCAAGCATGAAATGACCGTTATCATCATTACCCATAACTCGGCCTTGGCACCCTTGGGGGACCAGGTCATCCGCGTCAAAAACGGCAAAATCGAGAGCTCTGTCTTTAACCGCAAGCCCAAGAAAGTCGATCAGATTGAGTGGTGATTGCCGATGATTTTTCTTGATACCTGGCGGGAGATCCGCCATTCACTGGGACGGTTTTTTTCCATCCTCGCAATCGTTTGTATCGGGGTTGCCTTTTTTGCGGGCTTGAAAGCGGCCGACCCGGATATGAAATATTCGGCGGATGCCTATTTTGATCAAACCAACTTTGCGGACTACATCATCTATTCCACCTATGGCATCACCGAGGATGATATCGCAGCCTTGAAGCAGACACCCGGGGTTCATGGGGTCTATGGCAGCTATACCCTGGATTTGCTGGGCCGGATTGCCCACAGTGAGCCGGTACTGCGCCTGCAGTCGATTCCGGACCTGTTGGTGAAGGAAAACCCCAATTACATCAACCAGTTGATTTTGTTGGAAGGGCGGATGCCGGAAAAACCCAATGAAGCGGTGGTCGCCGCCAGCACCTTCTACGACTATAAAATCGGCGATGTCTTCCACTTGAAGACCGGAAACAAGACCCCCCTGAACCAGCAGGTGCGCTACGATACCCTGACGATTGTGGGTATCGTGCAGTCGCCGACGATTCTCGACTATGAAGGTTCCGCTGCCACCAATGTGGGCAGCGGTACCGTCAATGCCTTTCTGTTTGTCAAGGAAGAGGTGTTTAAGAGCGACGTCTACATGAGTGCCTTTGTCACGGTGCGCGACGCCAAGCAGTTCAACAGCTACAAGGATGACTATTTTGCCTTTCTGCGCGCTACTGACAGCTCGCTGAAGACCCTGGGCAATGAGCGCTCCCTGATCCGCAAGGATGAGGTCATCGGCAAAGCCGAGGCACAGCTCGCCGAAAAACAAAAGGAATATGAAGAGGGCAAAGCCCAGTTTGAAGAGGAGATTGCCAAGGCCCAGGCCCAGATCGATGCTGGCAAGGACCAGCTTTTGATGGCGCAGGTCGAATTGAATGTCAACCAGTCCAATCTGACCATGGTCGAGGAACTCGCCAAGACCCAACTGGGGGAATTCGAGAAGACCCTGGCGGACTTACAGAATCAATACGATGCCGGCAAGAGCGAGTACGAAGCCGCCAAAAGCACCGCGCAAACCCGTAAAAACGAACTCAACAGCCAGATTGCGGCCATTGATGCCCTGTATCCCAATTTACAAAATGATGTAATCAGTCTCAACAACCAGATTACCACCCTGCAAACGGAAATCATCCAGATTCAGCTGGACCCGAATTTGAGCGACGCCCAGAAGGCGGAAGCGGTAGCCCTGCGCCAGGCGCAGATTACCACCTTGACCGCACAGCTGGCACCGCTTGCGGCTGCGCAAACAGAGCGGCAGACGCTGGTGGCGGAAGTCCAGTATATCGACAGCAGCCTGAGTTACCTGCAAACCGCCATCGACACCACCGACGCCCAGATTCAGGCTGTCACCAAACAGTATGAGGACGCGAAGGCGGAACTGGCGAAGATGATTTCCGATGCCAAGGCTGAAATTGCGGCCGGGCAGCGGAAAATCAATGCCATGACCAATACTTTGACCCAGGCGCAGATCACCCTGGGGATTGAAAAGAAGAAAGGGGAGGCAGCACTTGCGGATGCGGCCAGCCAGCTGTTGGAGGCCAAGCAGCAGATTGAACTCTTGCAGGACCCCAAGTGGGTGATCATGGACCGCACCCAGATGACGGTTTCCTATGTCAACTATGGTGATGCGGCAGACCGCATCGCGGCCATCGCCTCGATTTTCCCCTTATTCTTCTATCTGGTCGCCGCCCTGGTGGCTTTGACCACCATCACCCGGATGGTGGATGAGCAGCGCCAGCTGATTGGCACCTTCAAGGCTCTGGGGTATTCCAAAGGCACCATCGCCTTGAAATACATCATCTATGCCTTCAGTGCCTCCTTCATCGGCAGTATCATCGGCCTGGCCTTTGGCATGCAATTATTTCCCTTACTCGTATTTAAGGCCTGGGGAATTGTCTACAATGTGCCGCGATTGTACTTTGAAAGCCAGCCAGGACTGATGTTGCTGTCAGCAGGGATTGGCATCGGGGTCAGTATTTTAGCGGCTTTGACGGCTTGCTTTAGCGAGCTGGTGGCCTCCCCGGCGATGCTCATGCGTCCCAAAGCCCCCAAGAATGGCAAGACCATCTTATTGGAACGCTTTCCGTTTTTGTGGAAACGGCTGTCCTTTATCTGGAAGGTCACAATGCGCAACCTCTTTCGCTACAAGCAGCGCTTTTTGATGGCAATCATCGGGGTAGCAGGCAGTACCTGCCTCTTGATTACTGCCTTTGGCATTCGCGACTCCATCAGTGCGGTGGTCCCGATTCAGTTTGAGCAGCTGTTTCAATACCAGCTTAACATCACCCTCAAGGAGGAGTATGGAACCTTTGAGCGAGAAGAGTTTTTGGATTTGATTAAGGGAAAACAGGCGGTCAAGGATGCGATTTTGATCAGTCAGACCAGTGCCACCATCACCTATGGCAAAAAAGATTCAGCGGTGACGCTGATGGTCTCGGACCAGGATGGCAAGCTGGATGACTTCATCCGCTTCCAGTCCCCCAGCTCGCACAAAGAGATCTATCTGGAGGACGGCATTTTGATCAGCTATAAACTGGCGCGCGACCTGGGCATCAAAACCGGGGATACCGTCAGCATTGAAAACAACCTGGGCTTTACTGCCAGCTTTGAAGTGGACGGGATTGTCGAGAATTACTCCGGACACTATATTTACATGAATCACGACACCTATGAGTCCAGCTATAAGCTCAGCACCAACTACAACGCCATCCTGATCCAGACCAAGGATTTGGACCGGGAGGGCAAGGTGGCGCTGGCAAGCGAGATTGGCACCGATGATAGGGTCAGCTATATCCTCAACTTTGAGACCCTCGCCGATGAAATCGATGATATGATTTTGAGCCTGGACTTTGTGGCGGTGGCTTTGATCATCTCTGCCGGGGCTTTGGCCTTTGTGGTCCTTTACAATTTAAACAACGTCAACATCACCGAACGGCAGCGGGAAATCGCCACCATCAAGGTTTTAGGCTTTTTACCCAAGGAGACCGCCTCCTACATCAACCGGGAGAGCATTCTATTGACCCTGATTGGATCGGTTGCCGGTATCTTTTTGGGCCTGGTATTGCATGGCATTGTCATGAATGCGGCGGAGCTGGATAATGTCATGTTCACCCGCGACATCTTTACCCAAAGCTATTTCTATTCGATGGGATTGACGCTGGTCTTTGCTTTGATTGTCAACTTTGTTTTGGGATTTAAGATTCGCGGGGTAAAAATGGTTGAATCCTTGAAGTCGGTAGAGTAGGATAGAGACATGGAAAATTTATGGCTGGTGATTCTCTGTTCTTTGGCAGGAGGGCTGTTCTCCTTGACTGGCGGCTTTGTATTGTTATTAACCAAGCGCAAAGGCTTTAACCCCGGCGAAGCCGGGTTTGCCTTTGCGGGCGGTGCTCTTTTGGCCACTGCCTTTTTGGATTTGATACCGGAGGCCTTGCAAGAAGCGGATGGCAATCATACCCTGACCTTTGTTTTACTGGGGATTTTGGCCTTCTATTGCTTTGAGCGCAGCCTGCACTGGTTTCACCACCACCATCATCCCGAACATCCCCACAGCGCCCCCTTTACCACCATGATTATCGTTGGGGATACCCTGCATAACGCCTTTGACGGAATCGCAATTGCGGCTGGATTTCTGACCTCAGTGCCTACCGGCATCGCTTTGACCCTGGCGGTGGCTGCCCATGAGATTCCCCAGGAGATTGGGGACTTTGCTTTGATGCTGCATGCGGGATTCAGCGAGAAGCGGGTGGTAATGATTAATGTCCTGTCTTCCTTATCGACCACCATCGCCGCGGTTGCGGTTTATCTTGGCGGCGGACACATCCAGCTGCCGATGGCAGCTTTACTGGGCTTAGTGGCCGGTTTCTTTATCTACATCGCCTTAAGCGACATCATCCCGCGCCTGGACCAGAAACAAGAGGATAACCCGAAACTGACTGTTGCCCTGTTATTTGGGGTGGGTTTAATCGCTCTGGTGACGTATTTTTTACAATAAAAAAAGACAGAATCTGTGATTCTGTCTTTTGGTTTATTAAGGCAGCCAGCACTGGGCAGTAGTCTCGGGATTACTCAGGTAGACCTCCCAGTTGGTGGAGCTAAGCATTTCGATATTGCCGAAGTAAACGGAGTTGCCGGAGATGGCGAAGTAGGTCAAAAAGATATCGTCACCATCCTTCGCATCCACGAAGTAATATTCATTGCCCACCGGCTGATATTTGCCGGTATATTTGAAGTCGCCGGTCTTGTAGGTGAAGTCGTTGCCATCCAGGTTCAAGGACCCCTCATTTTGGCAGTCATAGGTGGTGTTGTTGATCTCCGGAGCCAAGGCAAAGTAGTCACCTGCCTGATAGAACACCAGGGTGCGCTTGAGCGGCAGATAGCCATGCTCAGCAGTCAGGTGGACCCAGTAGTAGCCATCCATCATATCCTGGCTGAAGCCATCAACATGATAGGTACCGCGGTAGAGCACCTGTCCGGAATCATTTTCATCCACGAAGGCTTCAATTTCCTCATCCGTAGCATCCTCAGGCGGCAGTTTCAACTCCGCCGGTGTCAGCATCAAATGCTTGGGGATGGAGGAATTGAACAGATAGACATGTCCGGATACGGAGAAGATGTTGTACTGCTCGTCAAACCAGCTGGTTTCCGGTTCCTCCACTACTACAATCGGATCATCCGGCTCATCCACGACATCCGGTTCTTTCTTATTGAAGAGCTTGGGCAGAAACAGGAAGGCAGCCATGACCAGTACCGCCGCACCGGCGATTAAAAGAATCGGTAAACGCAGCCTGCCAAAGAGGCTGGTCTCCTCATACTCCTCTTCCTCTTCCACCACCGGCGCCTTGTTTTCAATTGGGGTGGCAGTCATCTTGGCGGCAGGCTGGGCTGCGGGGGCGGGACTTTGATAAGTGCGAACATCTGCGTCAACCGCTTCGCTTTTTTCGCTCTTGATGTGCTTGCCGATAATCTTGGGTTCACTGGCCGGAGCCTTGGCTTTGGCTGCTTTGGCGGCAGCCGCCTTGGCTTCCTCTTGTGCCTGGGTTTTCTTCAAATCAGCCAAGGCGACCTGGCTGGTCTTTTGAAACAGCGGATTGGTATCGTTGCTGCCGAGGTATTTTTCAAACCAGTAGATGGCTTTCTTGGTGTCGGGATCCTGGGCCAGGCCTTTGTAGTTGAATAAACCCTGGTAGAAATACCCCATCGGTTTCTTCAGCTTGGCCAGCCATTCAAAAATCTTGTCGGATACCAGATAATTGGGTTCCATGGTATCGGTTCCGGCAAACAGGGTTTCTCCCAGCATTGGCAGCTGGTCCCGGATCTGACCGATGATATCCTTGGCATCCTTGGGATAGCCTTCCGCCTGCCAGTTGTCCAAAACCGACAGATAGGTATCGGAGGTAAACAGCAGTTCTTCCTCACTCATGGCGGGCAGGTTCTGCTCATCACTGCCCAAACCACGCTCCAAAAGCGCATTGGTCAAAGCCTGGGAGACTTCCTTGTCGTTTTCCAGAAAGGCTTTGAACTCCGAACAAAGGCGGATGACCTCTTCGCTGTTGTCCTGTTTGGCGTAGGTTAAAACCAGTTCAGACAATAAGGCGGAGGCATCCTCCGCTCTGGTGGAACCGGTGAGTTTGGTCACGGCGGGTTTGAGTATTTTCATGGCTTCTTCCGGCCGGCCCAGGGTACGGTAGGTACGGGCAAAGGCAGCCAAAGCCTGCAGATCATTTTGGGGATCGGGGAATTGTTGTTCTAGATACGTTAAAGCCTGTACCGGCTCTTTTGCCAGCAGCTTTTCAAAGGAACTTTTAATTTCCTGATTCATGCTCACCTCCTGTGAGAGGGTGCTACCCCCGTCACGTCCCGCAGAAAAATGAATTTACCTGCTATAATCATAAGCCCCAAAAGGCGCTCTGGCAAGCAGAAATCAGGATTTTACGGGGAAATAGGGCTCTGGGGAAAGTCTGAATTGCAGTGGTGAATGAATTCCAGCTTGTATAAAATAAAAAACTCGCGGATGCGAGGTTTTCGTGGTTTCTTTGGTGGAGCATAGGGGATTCGAACCCCTGACCCCCTGCTTGCAAAGCAGGTGCTCTCCCAGCTGAGCTAATGCCCCAGTATTTGGTGGGCCTGAATGGACTTGAACCAACGACCTCACCCTTATCAGGGGTGCGCTCTAACCACCTGAGCTACAGGCCCGTTTGTACCAAATGCTTTACTAATATACCATTGTGCCTATTGCTTGTCAAGGAAAAATTGCGCGAATTCAACGTTGATTCTGCGTGAAAAAACCGACTGAAAAAACAAAAAGGCAAAGCTTTATCAACCGGCTTTAAATAGACAGCAGCACTACTTTAAATCGGGAAAACAGAAATGGATCAGCTTGTCGTTGGTCTCTTTGGAAATCTTGTAGTGGGGATAGGTTACATTATACTCATGACCCAGCTTGCGCGGATAGTTTTTTTGATTGGGGATAAAGACCTCATAGGAGAAGCCATTGTCCTTTAAAAACGCCATCAGTTGATAGGAGTAATGCTTGATGCCATCCGCTTCGCTGGTAATCACCAGCATGCGGGGATATGTTTTGGCATTTGCGCATTGGATCAAAGCGCTTTTTTCATAGATTGGATTTTTGGCTTTATCCCCGAAGAACATGCAGTCATATTCCTTGGAGATGGGGGAATCCCCCATTAAACCCTGGCTCAAGTCATAGACCCCGTGATTGCCGACCACCGCATGGATAGAAAAGGACAGCTTGGTTACTTGATAAAGGGATAATAAAGAAGGATCCAGGTCAATGGCGGTCAAGAGGGAGCACAAATGCGCTCCGGCACTGTCACCGGTGATGGCGATGTTGTTGAGGTCGCAATGATACTGATGGGCATTGCTGCTTAGCCAGTGCAGGGCGGAAAACAGATCCTGGATTTGGCCCTTCAGGTCGGTTTCAGGCAGCAGCCGGTAGTTGGGCACAACCACCGCAACACCATGCTTTGCCAGATACCTGGCAAAGATGGAAATGAGGCTGCTGGAGCCATAGGCCCAGCCGCCGCCATGCACATCAATCAGGGTGGGCAATAATCCGGTTGTGCCTTTGGGCCACCAGATATCCAGGGTGTGGGCAGGGTTGCTGTCATTTTGATAGGAAATGCTTTTAATTCCTTCGGTGTCTTTGGGTGCTGATTGCTTTGCCAGGCGCTTCTGGTCTTCAATCCCGACTTGTCGCCAGTTTTCCAGCAGGGCCTGACGGATTTCATTGTTCATGGTGGTACCTCTCTAAGGGGATTATACAACCGGGGAGTCATGATTTCACAAAGCAGTGAAATGTTTCGTTTTCATTTCATACTGTCGAATTTCTATGAAGATTACACATTTTCACTCTCATAATTAAAGAAACGCGTTACAATAAGGCTGATAAACGGGGGATGGAAAGGTGAAACAAAGCAATCTGCTTTGATCTAATATAGGGGAGGTGGTTTCATGAAAAGAATACTTAAAAAAAGTGGAATTTTTTTCATTATTTGGTTGACTGTCTTTTTGGCATTCAATTGGAAACCTATCTACCAAGCCATTACTCACATAGGATGGAAGAAAATTAATAATGCTCCTGGATTTACCTTGAGTTTCTATATACCAAAGCAATGGGATTTCACTTTCGAAGATGGACTCTATTATATTTATAAAATGGAAGACGGTTCAAAGAAAATTATTGC
>JAISTR010000013.1 GCA_031272515.1 Erysipelotrichaceae bacterium
TTCAGTGAAGATCATTACTATATCCTTGGTACAGATATTATCAATGGTTTATCACGGGGATATGTGTTTGATATAGATGTGCTGAATCCTGATAACTCCAAAGCAAAACTGTTTGGGGATGGTTTAATAGTGAATTCAGTTACAATGGTCAAAGAGATTAATGACAGGTTTGTGGTAATAGTCAAAGGCGCAGAAATTGATTTTTGGACCAGCAGCATAAAAACAAATGGTTCCCTTGGTTATAAATATCAATATTACGTTATTTTTCTGGATAAAAACATAAATATTCTTTATAAATTAAAATTGGATGAATATATAGAACGGGTAATGGATATAAATAAATTCGATGACGGTTTCGTACTTCTCATTGATATTATATATGGAATGCCACTTTATGATTTCCAAAATACATTCGACAGCGACTATGCGATTGTCTTTTTTACAAGCGACCAAGAGCAATGAAACGGCAGCACCAAATCTGAAGTGGGTGAGCGATGTCACCGATTCTGGACTTGTTCAGCCAGGACATTGTCAGCTACACCATCTCAGACAAGCTGGTGCTATCAATGGTAACAGAGATGCTGGACAAAGCATTTGAGAATATTGCGAATGATACACAACTTATTTTCCACTTTGATCAAGGCTGGCGGTATCAACATAAACGGTATCAAGGGATGCTAGCTGAAAAAGGGATTAGACAAAGCATGAGCCGCAAAGGAAATTGCCTTGACAACGCTATGATAGAAAATTTCTTCGGTCTGCTTAAAAGCGAACTGCTATATTTGCAGGAGTTTGACTCAGTTGAGCATTTCAAAGCTGAACTTATAGATTATATGGATTACTACAATACCCGCCGCTTCAAGGTAAAACGAAAGGGCATGCCTCCTGCCTTACACAGGCAACAAGCCCTCTCTGTCACTTAATTGAAAATTTTGTCTAACTTTTTGGGTTCTGTTCACCGTTCATTCTTTTAAGCAATCGCTTCAAATTTCTACAAAAACATTAAAAATCTTCTCTTAATAATCATTATCATTAATAAAAAACCTTGCTTTTCTTTTAAAATCTCTTTTATAATTAAAAAAAGATTCGGGGGAATTATGAACCTTGCATACGTGTTTTTGGGAACCTTAGCATTTGCGCTCGCGATTGCTTTCGCGCTTTTTTCCTATCAGAAAGGCTTACTGCGGAAATCGGAGGAAAACGATACTGCACCGGTCTATGCCTTTGTGGACTTTTTCGGTCAGGTTCAGGAAATCGATGGAAGACACCCGGTCCGGGGTGAGGACTACGTCATCGGTTCGAATTTGCAGGCGGTTGTCCGTCTGGTACCGGGAGAGCATCACTTCCGCGGCCGCTTCAGTGCGACCACCCATGGCCGGCAGTTCGACACCAACTGGGTCTCTGATTCTTTGGATTTGAATTTATTTGTTGAACCTGGCGGCAAGTACCGCATCGCCTTATTTACTGAGCTGCCTGATCCCGATACGGTTTTGTATCAGGAGGAATTCATCGGCGGCAACCATCGCCGCAAGATGTATCTGGCGGCGGTGGAAACCAGTGAAACCGGCAAGTGGTATGACCGCTTGAAATATTAATCCTGCATGGAAATCTTCAAGACCAGCTTGCCATAGCTGGTTTTTTTATTCAGGACTTCCCTGTGCGCCAGCGGGGCATCCGCCAGCGCAAACTCCTGGCTGACCACCGGCTTTAAGCCCTGATAGAGCTGATAGGTCAAGCGCTGCAGGACCTCCTGGCGCTCCCTGAGGGTGCTGTTTTGTACAGCCAGGCCATAAATGACTGCATCCTTGGCCATCACCGCCCGGGGATCAAAGTCCAACTTGCCACGGGAGCCGACAATGACCAGCCGGCCGTTTTTCTTTAGCAAGTCCAAATCATGGTTGAGGTTGATGTTGGCCAGCGATTCGATGATGACATCAAAGCCGCCGCTGTCCCGTTTCATATCCATAAGATAATCCGGGCTTTTGTGGTTATAGACACCAAAGGCACCCAGGCTCTTTAACAGTTGCAGGCCTTCCTGGCTGCCAGCGGTTCCATAGACTTTACAACCGGAAAGTGATGCCTGCTGAATTGCCAGGGTCCCCATGCCGCCGCTGGCACCATGGATTAAAATTGTTTCCCCCGGCTGGATTTTGGCTTTGGTGAATAAGGCCAATGAGGAAGCGTAGCCGGGCACGCCCAAAGCCGCCCCCTGGGCCATGGAAATACCCTTGGGCAAAAGGGCGACAGCCGTTTCATCCACCGCCACCAGCTGGGCGTAGGTACCGGTATTGTGCTTGGCCTGGTTAGCAGCCACAAAGACTTCATCGCCAATCTGAAACGAGGCCTTCTCACCGACTGCGATCACCACCCCGGCACCGTCATCACCAGGGGTGTAGGGCAGCTGGGGCAAAAGCGCATAGCTGCCGCTGCGGATATAGGCGTCCACCGGGTTGACCCCGGCGTAAGCCAGGCGAACCAGGACATCGGATTCACCGATGTCCGGTTCCCTGACTTCCCGCAAACCCAAAACGGACTCCTCGCCAAAAGTATTGCAGACAATCGCTTTCATAAGTTTAGTCAGGGTAAATCAAGACCCTGTCACTGGGATTGGCACAGACCTCATCCAAATACTTTCTGGCGTAGTAGTGTGCCATTTCCAGGTTCATATCCAGGTAGTTTCCGCAGTCTTTGGCACTGGCTCCGGGAATCTCACCTTCATAGTCACGGATAAAGGCAAACATCTTTTCAACCCAGGGCAAAACATCGCTGCTGGAGTATTTACCGATTAACAGCAAATAGAAGCCGGTACGGCAGCCCATCGGTCCGAAGTACAGGGTCACCGGTTTGGTTTCTTTGTCATTGCGCAGAAACGTCGCGCCCAGATGCTCGATGGCATGGATGGCAGCGGTATCGATGACCGGCTCCATATTGGGCCTGGTCATGCGCACATCAAAGGTTGTGACCACCGTATCGCCCACCGGGTCGATGCGGGACACATACAAACCCGGAACCAAATCCAGATGATTGATGGTAAAGCTTGTGATTTTTTCCATGTTGCCTCCTTTTCAAATGTGATAGAGTTTGGAGAACTTATCCAGCAGATAATCGATATAGTACTGGGGATTGAAGGCTTCTCCCGTCACCCTTACTAACGTTTCCTTCGGTGTATAAAGGCCGGCATACTGGTGAATCTTTTCCTTGAGCCAGTCCTTGATCACCGGCATCTGGCTGTTTGCCAAAAGGCTGTCCACATCCAGGTCACTGCGCATGGCCTTCATAAACTGGGCCGCGTAAGCAGTGCCCAGGGCATAGGTCGGGAAGTAGCCAAATGACCCCTGCGACCAGTGCACATCCTGCAGGATGCCGGTCGCATCGCTGTCGGGACGGATGCCCAGGTATTCTTCATACTTGTCAGCCCAGATTTGATCGAGCTTGCTTAGATCGACCTGGTCTCTGAAGATTGCCTTTTCCAGTTCATAGCGGATCAGGATGTGCAGGGGATAGGTCAGCTCATCCGCTTCCGTTCTGATTAAAGAGGGCATGGAAGCGTTAATGGCAGCCACAAAGTCATCCAATGGGACCGAGTTCAGGTTTTCAGGAAACAGCGCCTGCAGAGCCGGATAATTGGGAATCCAGAAGGATTTGGAGCGTCCCAGGTAGTTTTCCAGCAGCCGCGACTGGGATTCATGGATGCCCGAAGTGACGCAATGGGCGATATAGGAGCCGTCATACTTGGGATCAAACTGTCCCATGCAGGTGGCATGTCCCAGTTCATGGATGGTGGACAGGATGCCGGAGGCGACATCATGGGTATTGTAGCGGGTGGTGATGCGGACATCGTTAATGGACAGACCACAGGTGAAGGGATGCACACTGACGGCGATCATGCCGGCATCCAGGTTGTAGTGGATGTAGGACATGATGGTATCCATGAACTGGCGCTGTTTGATCGGGTCGTACTCCTTATGCAAAAAGGAGGTGTCGATTTGTTTGGCAGCGACCACCTTTTTGATAAAGGGCACAAGCTTCTCTTTAATCAAGTCAAAGAAGGCATCATAGTCCTTGGTGGTCATGTCCCTTTCATAGTCATCCAGCATCCAGTCATAGAGCTCGTCCTTCTTGGGATAATAGGAGTAGTACTCCTTGGTCAGCTCGATGACCTTGAGCAGATGGGGTTCAAACAGCTTGTAGTTGTTCTCGGCCTTGGCTTGCTCCCAGATGTGATTTGCCAGGTGCTTGGTTTGTTCAAAATAGGTATAGCGGTCCGGGGGTACCAGCTGCATCCCGGCCAGATCCTTCAGCCGGGCGGTGACGCTGCGCTTGGTCAGCGGATCGAGGTCCTCAATCGCCGCCAAATCGTTGAGCATCTTCAGGTTTTTTGGATCAATCATGGCGGCGAAGGCCTCCCCTTGCAAGACGCCCATCCGCATCGCGGCATAGGGCTTGCCGTTTTTGGGGCTGGTTGTGGAGATATCCCACTCCATTGTGGCCATTGCCAGATAGTAGGCAGAATACTTCATTTCAAATTCTTCGTAGGCATCAATCAATTCCTGCTTGTTCATACAATTCTCCTTTGCCTCTATTATAGGGGATGATTGTGGTGATTGTGTGATTATCTGCATTGCGCAAGGAGAGTGAAAGTAGCTATAATGAAAAGGACAAAACACGAGAAGGAAGGGAACTTTTTATGGATAAAATCAATCTGAAAAATGACTACAATGCGGTAGGCCATCCGCTGATTCTAAAAGCGCTAGAGGCAGAGTTGGACCACAAGTTTGTCGGCTATGGCACCGATGAAATCTGTGCCAGGGCCAAAGACCTGTTATTAAGCAAGATTGACAAACCGCAGGCAGCAGTGCATTTTCTGGTGGGTGGAACCCCCGTCAACCTGATTTCGCTTTCCGCCTTTCTGCGTCCGCACGAAGCGATTATCGCCCCGGACAACGGACACATCAATGTCCATGAGACCGGCTCGATTGAAGCGACCGGCCACAAGATTGTAACCGTTCCGGGTGAAGATGGCAAAATCTCGGCCGCCAGCGTGCAGGCCTTATGCGATTTGCACAGTGATGAGCACATGGTGAAGCCGAAGCTGGTCTTTATCTCCCAGGCAACGGAAATCGGCACGATTTATTCTTTGAAAGAGCTCAAGGCACTGCGTGAGGTCTGTGATAAGAATCAGCTGCTATTGTATCTGGATGGAGCCAGGCTGCCCAGTGCCCTGACAGCCTCTGACAATGATGCAAGCTTAAAGGACATCGCGGCCCTGACGGATGCCTTCTATCTGGGCGGCACCAAAAACGGCTTATTGTTCGGGGAAGCTTTGGTGATTGTCAACCCGGCTTTGCAAAGTGAATTCCGCTATCTGATGAAGCAGCGCGGAGGCATGCTGGCAAAGGGCTTCTTGTTGGGCATTCAATTTCTTCGCTACCTGCAGGATGACCTGTTTATGGAAATTGCCCAAGCTGCCAACAAGCAGGCGGACCGCTTAAGAGAAGGGCTGAAGGTTGTGGGGGTAGAGATGGTGACAACCACTTCCACCAACCAGATCTTTCCGATCTTTGAGGACAAAATCGTTGAGCGGTTAAAAGAGGTGGCGCTTTTTGAACTGTGGGGAAAGGTCAGTGACCATGAAACGGCCATCCGCTTTGTGACCAGCTGGCTGACCACTGACCAGGAGATTGAGCGGCTGTTAATGGCAATCATGAAAGCCTATGATAAAAAGTGACACACAAAAAGCGGAGAAGGATCAATCATCCTTCCCCGCTTTATTTATTTCATCACCATTTTCAGTATTTTCAAATGGTTCTTACTATAGGGCGCATAGCGGGTGGGGGTCTCATAGCGCCATTTCTTGAGTACGCTCTTTTGATGTGAAAAAGCTTCAAAACTGTACTTTCCATGATAATGTCCCATACCGCTGTTACCCACCCCGCCAAAGGGCAGGTAGGGGGTGACCATGTGCATCAGGGTTTCATTGACCCCACCGCCGCCAAAGCTTACATGATTCATGATGAACTGTTCGTTTTCTTTGGAGGAAGTAAACAGATAAAGGGCAAGCGGTTTTGGTTTCTCCTGCAACAAGTCCGAAACCTCTTTCAAGGTGGAAAAACTCAGCACCGGTAAGATTGGTCCGAAGATTTCCTCCTGCATGACGGGTGAATCCCAGTCAACCGCATCCAGCAGTGTTGGCGCAATTTTCAAATCTTTAAGATTGCACTGGCCGCCGCAATAGATTTTCCCGCTTTTTAGCAGTTGTGCAAGACGCTCAAAGTGGGCTGGATTGATGATTTTCGGATAATCGGGGTGGTTTTGGGGTTCTTGTCCCCAGAAGCTCGTAAGGGTTTGCTTCAGCTTCTCAAGCAGCTTGTCCTTCACCTTTTCTTGTACCAGCAGATAGTCCGGGGCAATGCAGGTTTGACCGCTGTTGATGCACTTGCCCCAGGCGATGCGCTTGGCCGCCAGGTCTAAATCCGCAGTCTCATCAACAATGCAGGGGCTCTTGCCACCCAGCTCCAAAATGACCGGGGTCAGATACCGGGCGGCTGCACTCATGACCGTTTTGCCGACATTCACACTGCCGGTGAAGAAGATGCAGTCAAACTGCTGTTGCAGTAAATCGGTATTGACCGCTCTGCCCCCCAGCACAACACTAATGTATCTGGGATCAAAGGCTTCGCGAATCAGCTCATCCATTATCCTGGCAGTGGCTTCACTGTAGCTGCCTGGCTTTAGGATGGCACAGTTGCCGGCCGCAATCGCCCCGACCAGCGGTGAGATTGTCAATAGAAAGGGGTAATTCCAGGGAGACATAATCAAAACCACCCCATAGGGGTCATGATAGATCCTGCTTTGGCCGGGAAAACTGGCGAAGGGGGTCTTGACCTTCTGCGGTTTCATCCACTTTTTCAAGTGTTTCTGGGCATGGCTGATTTCCATCAGCACAATCCCGATTTCAGTTTCATAGGCTTCAAAGAAGGACTTGTTCAAGTCGGTTTTCAAGGCTTCCGCAATTCTTTCTTCATGCTTCAGAATGATTCTTTTCAGGGTGTCAAGCTGATTAAGCCGGAAATGGTAATCGCGGGTGACTCCGCTTTGGAAATAGGCTCTTTGCGCTTGCAATAGTTCCAGGGTACTCATGACTTTGTGCCTCCTGTTCTGATTGCTTCATAAATCATGACAAAGTCGGCTTTGGTATAGATTAGAGGTACCGGGTAGGTGGGATTGGCTTCCTTGAGGGCGTGCTGACACATGGAAGGCAGGTCCTCGCTTTTGATGCCTTCCAGTTTCCTGGGTATTTTCATGTCTTCATTGAGCTGGCGGATTGCCAAAAGAAAGGATTGGGCAAGTTCTGAATTGGAATTGCCCTGTAAGCCGCTGGCTTTCGCCAACTCGGCCAGCCTTTTGTAAATACGGGGGCCATAGCTGTCCAGTACATAGGGCAGAATCACGGCATTGGCCAGCCCGTGGGGGGTGTTGTAGAACCCACCCAGGGTATGGGCGATGGCGTGGATATTGCCGACAAAGGCCCTGGTGAAGGCTGCTCCCGCTGCCAGGGCGGCTTCCTGCATATTCATCCTGGCATCCAAGTCCTGACTATGCTCATAGGCTTGCCTGAGGTTTTCGAAGATTAAGCGCACCGCCTTTTTGGCTTGGCGCCGGGAATTTTTGGTATTAGAGTGCCCCAAGTAGGCCTCAATTGCATGGGTGAGCGCATCCATTCCGGTCCAGGCAGTCAAGTTAGCCGGCAGGCCTGCGCATAACTGCGGATCCAAAACGGCCAACACCGGAAACAGGCAGGGGTCATTGATGGCGTATTTGTCTTTGGTGTCCGGATCCACGACCACCGCTGCCAGCGAGGACTCACTGCCGGAGCCGGAGGTGGTTGGTATGGCATAGAGCGGCGGCAGTTTGCGGTGAATCTTGCGCAGACCGCGCATCTGCTGGATGGTCATCTCCGGCTTGGCTACCTTGGCACAAACTACCTTGGCGCAATCGATGACAGAACCGCCGCCAATCGCGATGACGTGGTCGCAGCGATGGTGCAGGTAGTTCTGGTACGCCTGCTCGATGACCGGGATGGTGGGATTGGCGACGGTGTCATCAAAGATGATATAGTCCAGGTTTTGGGCTTTGAGCTCACTGCACAAGCCATCCAGTAAGCCGAGCTTGCGGATGTTCTTGTCACTGACCAAAAGCGCCTTGTGCAGGTTATTTTCTTTTAAAAGCTTGGGCAGATGCAAAAGGCAGCCGTCCCCCTTGAGCACCTTGGGGTAAGGCCACTTGACAAAGCACATCGCTATACGCAGTCCCCACTGGTAGATACGATAGAAGGGGGTCAGCGGATGTGCCTTGAATTTGGTGCAATCAACCAGCGCTTGATAGCGGGAAACGGGTTTTTGTTTTGTCATAGCGGTTCTCCTTGCCTAACCGAATATCTTTTGTACCTGACGAAAAAGAATCAACGCCTTTGATGCTTTCATTGTACAATGAGAAACACTCGCTTTTTGCCTTTTTTATATGAACCGGACCAAAAGATGTCCAAAAAGAAAGAAAGGAATCTTTAGGGAAGGGCTCTTGATGAGTTTCAAGCAATAAAGACCTGTTTGGATTAAATAAAAAGCCCCGAAACAGGCTTTTTTTTGCGTTATGGTGGAGCGTAGGGGGATCGAACCCCTGACCCCAAAGCTGCCAGCCTTGTGCTCTCCCAGCTGAGCTAACGCCCCGTGCGCATTTTTTATTATACACGTCTGCCGGTCTTTGTCCAGAAAAATCGAACTGGATACACCAAAAAAAGCACAGTGTCATGCGGACAGAAGCCGGTGTCCATTCGCATCTTTTGTTTGACACTGCGGGCGGATTTCAGTACGATAGTATCAGTTAGTGATTGCTAACATTTTATTTCCATAGCAGTTAGCTGTGTCTAATAAACGGAGGGGTTTTATGAAAAAAGTCATCTATCTGACTTTGGGCTTAGTTGCCCTGGTATTGGGAACCATTGGTATCTTTCTGCCGGTTTTGCCGACGGTGCCGCTCTATCTGCTTACGCTCTTTTGTTTTTCGAAAGGGTCAGAGCGTTTTTACCAGTGGTTTATGTCTACCGGAGTATATAAAAAGCATCTCAAGACCTTTGTCGAAAACAAAAGCATTGCCATGGACCGGGAAATTTTGCTCTTAACAGGGGTATCCGCAATGCTGGTATTAACCATGACCTTAATCAACAAGCCAATCATGTATGCGGTACTTGTTATTCTGATCTGCATCAAGTACGGTTACTTTCTGCTGTTTGTGAAAACCACCAACCGCTTTGAAGCAACTGTGAATAGCCGCTGGACTGCCTTTGGGCTTTCCCTGGTGCTGTTATTCGGCATTCTTTTTTATCACAATCTGTTTGTTCAGATTGCCTTTGGCTTGATTCTTTTGGTCTATGTGATTTACTTCGGCTTTCTTGCCAAGAAAAAAGAAAGTTTACAAAAGGAGATTGTATGAGCCGGATAGAGCAGGAAAAAAAGACAGTCGCCACCATGATTGGGCTGTACTGTCATTCTAAGCATCATGGCAAACCGCTTTGTAAAGACTGTCAGATGCTGCATGAGTATGCGCTATCTAGACTGGAGCACTGTCCCTTTGGCAATCAGAAGACTTTCTGTCAAGCTTGTCATGTTCATTGCTACAAACCGGAAATGCGCACCAAAATCAAAGAGGTGATGCGCTTTAGTGGTCCGCGGTTATTGCTGTATCACCCGGTAATGGCACTAAAGCACTTGCATGAAATGCGTAAAGTCAAAAAAGCGGGGGCAAGCCTGTGATTGATTTGAAACTGCTGAAACTCTGCTCTAACAGCAAGATGGACTTGTTTCTCTGTGTGCTTGCCCAGTGTCTTTCGATGTTTTGTACCCTGGCGGTGACTGGCTGTTTTTGTCTGGTTTTAGAAGAGGGAATCAAAGGTCTACCGATTTCTTTTGGGTATTTATGGATGATACTTTTCGCTGTACTATTGCGTTTTTGGATGACGATGGTCATTAGCCATACCCGCAGCAGCATCGGAGCAAAGGTCAAGAAGGACCTGCGGGAAAGGCTGTATGACAAGCTTTTGCTTTTGGGTCAGCGCAGCATTGACAATCTCTCCATGGGCGGCTTGAGTCAGCTGGCCCTGGAGGGGATTGAGCAGCTGGACCTTTACTTTGCGACCTACCTCCCGCAGCTGTTTTATGCGCTTATAGCGCCGGTTTTATTATTTCTGATCTATATGCAGATCGATTTAAGGACAGCCCTGATTCTGCTTTGTTGTGTCTTTTTAATCCCGGCAGCCATCATTGGGGTTTCCAAATATGCCAAGCGGATCTTTGCGGTGTACTGGGACCAGTACACCGGTATGGGGGATTCCTTTTTGGACAATGTACAGGGTTTGACTTTGCTCAAGATTTTCCAAAGTGACAAAAGCCAACAGGAAAAGATGAATCAAAAGGCACTCGAATTTTGCAGAATTACGATGAAGGTGCTTGTCATGCAGCTGGCTTCGGTCACCATCATGGATGCGGTTGCCTATGGCGGAGCCGGTGCCGCCATCATCAGTGCCCTGATCACTGCCCTGCAAGGCTGGATTAGTCCCATCCAGGCTTTGTTTCTGCTCTTGGGTGCCAGTGAGTTCTTCTTGCCGATGCGCGCCTTGGGCAGTGCCTTTCACATTGCCAATAACGGTGCCACCGCCGGCCGCAAAATTTTGGCACTATTGGATCTGCCGGTACAAAAGTGGGGAAGCGATACAATCGATGAAGTCACAGAAATTACCATGGAACATATTAAGTTTGGTTATCAAAGCGATACACCGGTACTCTCTGATGTCAGTCTGCAATTTAAAAGAGGCGAAATGTACGCCATCGTTGGCGAAAGCGGCAGCGGCAAGTCCACACTGATGCACCTTTTATCCGGTTTTTACCGGCCGCAAAGCGGCAGGATCCTTTTTAAAAACCAGCAGCAGAGCGCTGATATCTACGATCTGCAAGCTGAGAACTTCCATCAGCACTTAGCCCTGGTAAGCTCCACAACCCATTTGTTTGCGGATAGTGTAAAAGCGAACTTCCTTATGGCAAACCCGCAGGTCAGTGATGCGCAAATCTGGCAGGCTTTAGAGAGCGTTCAATTGGCAGAGCACTTTAAAGATAACGGCGGCTTGGACTTTGTACTGCATGAGGATGCAAGCAATCTTTCCGGAGGGCAAAAACAGCGCCTGGCCTTAGCGACAGTATTGAGTAAACCCCGGGACATTTACCTCTTTGATGAAGTGACCAATAATATCGACCAGGCAAGCGAGGAAATCATCATGAAAAGGATTACCAGCCTGAAAGCGAAGGCAATCGTGATTTTGATTACCCACCGCCTGTACAACCTGCAGGGTGCAGACTGGATTACTGTCATTGAAAATAACAGGATCAAGGAGCAGGGGACCTTAAACCAACTGGTAAAACAGAATGGTCTCTATGCCCGCTATTTAAAAGCGCAAAAGGCACTGTTAATGGAAGGTACAAAAGAGGCTGTATGAAAAAACCAGGCAATATCAAAATCGCTTTTTCCCTGTTTAAGCTGGTGGACAGCCTGCTTTGGGCGATGCTGGCGGCGATTCTTTTGGGTACCCTTGGCTTTTTTGCGGCCATCGGGGTCAATGTGTTTGGAGCTTTGGCTTTGGCCAAAATACTCGGGTTACAAAGTTCCCTGTCCTATCCGGCTCTGTTTGCTTTGATACTGGGCTGTGGTCTTGGCCGCGGGGTATTGCGCTATCTGGAGCAGTACCTCAATCACTATCTGGCTTTTTCGCTTTTGGCACGCCTAAGGGACAAGGTGTTTGAAGCCTTGCGCAGGCTGGCTCCGGCAAAGCTCTTGGACCAACAGCAGGGGGACCTGCTGGCGGTTTTAACCGCGGATATTGAAGCCCTGGAGGTCTTCTATGCCCATACGCTTTCCCCAGTCGCCATTGCCCTTTGTGTCTGTGCTGGGGTGCTGGTTCTGCAGTCGATTGTTGCAGGTACGTTAATGACGCTGTTATTGACCGGAGGGTTTATCACGATTGGCATTCTTTTGCCCTATCTTGGAAGTAAGGTGCTGTTTGCGACCGCGATTGAATACCGCAAACACTTTGCGGCATTCAATGCTTTTTTACTCGATAGCATCAAGGGCGTAAGGGAAATCATCCTGCATCAGGCTGGTGCGAAAAGAAAAGAAGAAATGTCCAGGCGCACCGGACAGTTATTATCCAGCAGCCATCAGCTAAGTCAAAAAAACGGTTTCCTGAGCGCTTTGACCCAAATCATTTTGACTGGTTTTTATGTTTTTGCACTATGGTTGGCAATCAAGCAATACCAAAGCGGTCTGTTATCTGTTGGAAGTGTGGTCCTTTCGCTGGTAATCTATTACAGCAGTTTTGGCCCGGTGCTGGCCCTAAGTGCACTTCCAGGCAACCTCAGTCAGACCTTCGCGGCCGCCCGTCGGGTTTTGGCGCTTTTGGCCCAAAAACCGCTGGTGGAGCCGGTTGTCAACGGGCAGGATTTCGCTTTCAAATCGCTTACAGTCAGTGATTTGACTTTTGGCTATCAAGAGCACAGGGTGTTAGATGGCATCAATCTGACCCTGGCCAAAGGGGAAATTCTGGGCTTGCAGGGACAATCCGGCTGCGGCAAGAGCACCCTGTTGAAACTGTTATTGCGCTTTTATCAAAAGCAGGGCGGAGAAATCCGCTACAACGGGCTCGAGATTGAGGAGATCAACACCTCCAGCCTGTTTGAAAATGTCTCGCTTTTCACCCAGCATACCACGCTGTTAAATGATACGATCGCCAACAATCTGCGCTTGGCCAAGCCGGACGCCAGTGAAGAAGAAATGGAGGCAGCCTGCCGCAAAGCCGCCATCCACGATTTCATCCTCTCTTTGGACAGCCGCTATGAAAGCCAGGTCGGATTATTGGGTGATCGGCTCTCACAGGGCGAGCGCCAGCGGATAGGCCTGGCACAGATCTTTCTGCGCAATACCCCGGTGATTCTCTTGGATGAGCCCACCAGCAATCTGGATGGCCTCAATGAGGGAATCATACTGAAGGCTTTGGTTAAAGAGAAAGCGAACCACGCGATGATTCTGGTTTCGCACAAAGCCTCCACCCTGAAGATTGCGGACCGGATTGCCCTTTTGGATGGCACCGGTCAACTTGCCTTATAATAAAGCTGTCAAACAAAAAGGGGAATGATTGATGAATGCCAAAGAAATCCATCCGGAGTTACGCTTAACTGGCCGTGTCACGCATTTTTTCTTTCCGCACTTCAACCGCTTCACCCTGAAGCTGACCGCAAAGCTCTCCGGTATCTCAAAAATCCGCCTAAAGAGGAAAACCAGCTTCAAGCAGGAAACGATTCAACGTCCTGATGGCAGCAGGCTGCGCCTATGCATTTACACGCCCAAAGAACCCAGGGAAAATGTCCCTGGTCTACTATGGATGCATGGCGGCGGCTATGCCCTGGGGGTACCGGAGGAGGATGAGGGCTTCTTTGAGCCGTTTATTGAGAAGACCGGCTGTGTGGTGGTGGCCCCGGATTATACCCTGTCCTTCAGTAAACCCTATCCGGCAGCGCTTGAGGACTGTTATTTGGCGCTGCTCTGGCTTAGGGACCAGGCCACAGATCTGGGTGTAAGAGACGACCAGATCTTTATTGGCGGCGAGAGTGCCGGCGGCGGCCTGACGGCAGCCCTGGCCATCTATGCAAGGGCTAAAAAAGAAGTCAAGATTGCCTATATGATGCCGATCTATCCGATGCTGGATGATAGGCCGACGGATACTAATGTCAATAATGACGCCCCAATCTGGAACAGCAAATCCAACGATGTCGCCTGGCAGGTATATTTGGGAGAATATTTCAAACAAGCAGAAATCCCGGATACAGCCGTGCCCGCCCGCTGTAAAGACTACTGTGATTTGCCGCCTGTGTGCACCTATGTGGGTACCATCGAACCCTTTTATGCGGAGACCAAAACCTTGGTGGAAAACCTGAAGGCTGCCGGGGTACCGGTTTTCTTTAGGGAGTTTCCCGGCTGCTTCCACGCCTTTGATATTTCCTGTCCCAAAAGCACCCCGGCAAAAGAGGCCAGGGCGTTTTTGTTGGACTGCTTTTGTTATGCGAGTAAGCATTATTTCAAGGCCCAGGGCCAGCCGCAAACACAAGGATAAACCAGTCATAAAAACCCGGAAATTTCAAAATGTGTCAGAAATCGGAAATGATGACGCTTTCATAGGCATCATGCATTGACTTGCCATAAAAAAGACTTAAAATGAGTTATCAGAAGTTCTTAAACTGTTTTTCAGATGTTGGCAGAAGGGTGGGGATGTATGCGCTTAGGATTGGATGTCGGTTCCACAACCATTAAAGCGGTAGTTCTGGATGATCAAGGGCAGATTGTCTACCGTACCTATACACGTCATAAAAGCCAGGTGAAAGAAAAGACCCGGGAGATCCTCAC
Source organism: Erysipelotrichaceae bacterium (assembly GCA_031272515.1). Taxonomy (GTDB): domain Bacteria; phylum Bacillota_I; class Bacilli_A; order Erysipelotrichales; family Erysipelotrichaceae; genus JAISTR01. Next base: position 14,500 of record JAISTR010000013.1, read on the forward strand.
GGAGGTTTCAGCGCGTTTTGGTGATGAGAAAAAGCTGGCTGTCGCCATTACCGGCTCCGCCGGTCTGGGCGTCAGCGAACTTTCCAAAATCGACTTTGTGCAGGAGGTTTACGCCGACTCGCTGGCCGCCAAACGGCTTGTCCCCAAGGCGGATGTTTTGATTGAGCTGGGCGGGGAGGATGCCAAGGTGGTGTTTTTGACCGGCTTGAAAGATGCCAGGATGAACGGGACCTGTGCCGGCGATACCGGGGCGTTTATCGATCAGATGGCTTCGCTCTTGAAGGTTTCCACCGAAGAGCTTAATGATCTGGCCAAGGCAGCCACGACCCGCTATGTGATTGCTTCGCGCTGCGGGGTGTTTGCGAAATCGGATGTGCAGCCGCTCTTGAATCAGGGCGCAAAGCGCGAGGATGTCGCTTCCTCCATTCTCTATTCGGTGGTCAATCAGACGGTGGCCGGACTGGCGCAGGGGCGCAAGCTGAAGGGGCAGGTCGTGTATCTGGGCGGTCCGCTGACCTTTTTGAGTGAACTGAGGAAAGCCTTTGACGATGTACTGGGTATAGAGGGCTTGTTACCTGAAGACTCGCTTTATTTTGCGGCGATTGGGGCCGCCTTGTATGCCAATACAATAGTAGACTTCAAGGAAAAGATAGAGCTGTTTCAGCAGAACTTTGCCAGTACCTATGAAGCCCTGCCGCCCTTATTTGAAAATCAGGCACAATATGATGCGTTTGTAAAGCGGCATCAGAAAGCGCAGGTCTTACGCTGTTTGGATATTGACTATGACGGGTTTGTGCATCTGGGAATTGATTGCGGTTCCACCACCCTCAAAACGGTATTGTTAAGTGAAGACGGAAGGATTCTGGATAGTACCTATGCCCCCAATGACACCAATCCGGTGGAAATGGCCGTCTCCGTACTCAAAGACCTGTATCAAAAATATCCAAATCTCAAGCTGGCCAGTGTAACCTCAACCGGCTATGGGGAGCAGTTAATCAAGCAGGCGCTAAACGGGGATGACTCATTGGTGGAGACGATGGCGCACTACCGGGCAGCGGTTGAATTTGAACCGGAGTGCGACTTTGTGATTGACATCGGCGGACAGGACATCAAGTGCTTCAAGATTGCCGATGGCAGTATCTCCGATATCTTTTTGAACGAAGCCTGCTCTTCCGGCTGCGGCTCTTTTCTGGCAACCTTCAGCGAAGCCCTGGACTTAAGCCCGGCTCAGTTTTCCCGGCTGGCGCTATTTGCGAAACAGCCGGTGATGCTGGGCAGCCGCTGTACGGTTTTTATGAATTCATTAGTCAAGCAGGCCCAGCGCGATGGCGCCACCCTGGCAGACATCGCGGCGGGTCTGGCGATTTCCGTAGTCAAAAACGCCTTGTACAAAGTCATCCGCACCACCAACCCCAAAGAGTTGGGTGCCCATATTCTGGTCCAGGGCGGCACCTTCGCCTCGGACGCGGTGCTCAGGGCTTTTGAGCTGGAATTGAATCTGGAAGTCACAAGGCCAGAGATTGCCGGATTAATGGGAGCTTACGGGGCAGCCCTTTATGGCAAGGACAACTGGGATCACAAGAGTCTCTCCAATGCTTTATCAGTCCATGAATTGGATGGGTTTACCCATAGCCGAACCACCAGCCGCTGCGGCTTGTGTGAAAACCATTGCTTGTTGACCATCAACCGCTTTGCGGGTGACCGCCTCTATCTCTCTGGCAACCGCTGCGAGCGGCCGCTGGCAAAAAAACCAACGCAGCCGGCCTTGGACCTGACGGTATATAAGCGCCAGCTTTTGGCAGAATACCAAAACTATGTACCCAAACAAATCAATGTTGGCCTGCCGTTGGTGCTCAACTTCTTTGAGACCCTGCCGTTTTGGCATACCTTCTTTACGGAGTTGGGTTTTGGGGTATGCGTCTCCTCACCCTCAGATGGCACCACCTATGCCAGTGGCCAGGCAGATGTGCTTTCGGATACGGCCTGCTACCCGGCCAAGATTGTCCATGGGCACATCCGCCAATTGGCAAGTGATGAAAGCTTGGCGGCGATCTTCTATCCCTGCATGCCCTATAACATCGACGAGGGCGGGGGCGAGAATCACTACAACTGCCCGGTGGTGGCAACCTATCCGGAAGCCGTGGCGGTCAATTACCAAAAGTCCCATCCGCTTTTGTTATATCCCTACATCGGTTTGCATCAGCCCAAAAAATTTGTACAGCAGATGAGCGTGGTGTTAAAAAAACTTCAGCCCAAACTGCACAAGCGTGACCTCCAGAAGGCAGCCGACAAAGCTTACAAAGCCTATGATGATTACCTTGCGAAAGTCCAGAAGGAAGGACAGAGAATCATAGAGGAAGCGCGAAGCCAGGGACGCCATATCATCGTTCTGGCCGGCCGGCCCTATCATCTGGATGAGCAGGTCAACCACGGCATCTCCCGCCTGATTACAAAGCAAAACGCCGCGGTTGTAACGGAGGACTGCTTTCTTTTTGGTGAAAAACAAAAGCACCAGGTCCTCAATCAGTGGACCTACCACAACCGCCTGTATAATGCGGCATTGGCAGTGGGTCAAAGCGAGGACATGGATTTGGTTCAGCTGGTCAGCTTCGGCTGCGGGCTGGATGCGATTACCGGCGATGAGGTGAAGGAAATCCTCCAGCGTCATAACAAGCTCTACACCCAGCTCAAGATTGACGAAATCGTCAACCTGGGTGCAATCGAAATCCGCATCCGCAGTTTGTTTGCGGCTTTGGCAAAAAAACAGAGGAAGGGAGGAAAGCAGAATGCAATATACCGAGTTTACCCCGCAAATGAAATACACCCATAAGCTTCTGGTACCGCAGATGTCGCCGATTCACTTCGAAATCATGGCGCATGTACTGCGGGCGGAGGGTTATGATGTCGAACTGTTAAAAAGCGAGGGCAGTGAGATCCGGGATACCGGGCAGCGTTATGTACATAACGATGCCTGCTATCCCGCAACCCTGGTCATCGGCCAATTGATCGCCGCTTTAAAGAGCGGAAAGTATGATGAGGACAAGGTGGCCCTGGTGATGAGTCAGACCGGCGGGGGCTGCAGAGCTTCCAACTATCTCTCGATGCTGCGCAAGGCTTTGTACCGGGCCGGCTATGCCCATATTCCGGTCGCCAGCCTGAATTTTTCCGGGCTGGAGAAGAACTCGGCTTTGCCGATGTCGTTTCGCTGCTTTATCAATTTGCTGCTGAGTGTTTTGTTTGGCGATGAACTGATGTGTTTAGAGTCCCAGGTCAGCCCCTTTGAAAAACTCAAGGGTGCCAGTTCTGAAGTTGTGAAAACCTGGATTGATAGGATTGGCCAGCTTTTGCGCAAGCGTCCGAAATTGCCGGTGGGTTTGTTATTGAAGCGGATTTCCTATCAGATTGCCGCTGACTTTGCGAAGATTGAAACCGACAAGAAGGATGCGCCCAAGGTCGGGGTGGTTGGCGAGATCTATGTCAAGTACGCCCCGGCGGGAAACAATCACCTCGTAAGCTTTTTACAAGAGCAGGGCTGTGAAGTAATCACGCCGCCCATGTTTGGCTTTGTGCAGTACTGCGTCAAAAATGTACCAGAAGAAGCGACGCTTTACGGCGGGCATAAAGTCAAGGGACTGGTCTATAATACCGTGCTGAAAGTGCTGAGCCGGATGGAGAAAATCGCGAAGAAGCAGGTCGCCCGTTTTTCCTGCTTCCATGTGCCCTCCAGCTTCAAGGAAATTGTGAGTTCCGCGAAAGAATTCATTGGCCTGGGAGCCAATATGGGGGAGGGCTGGCTATTGACCGGGGATATGGTGGACATGGTTCAAAGCGGTACCCCCAACATCATCTGTGCCCAGCCTTTTGGCTGTCTGCCCAACCATGTCTGCGGCAAGGCGATGATTGCGAAGATCCGCCAGGCTTATCCCCAAGCCAATATCATGCCCATCGATTATGACCCCTCCGCCAGTCAGGTGAACCAGGAAAACCGAATCAAGCTGATGCTTTCCTATGCAAAAGAGGCGAAACAGGAAGAAAACTGCTGACAAAACAGACACTATCACAATCGGGATTACCGGGAGGGTTCACATCGCTCTGTCAAGCAAATAACCTTGACAGTCGCTTTTTGATTTGTTATACTCTTCCGGTATGGAGGTAATTGAATGTCTGTAAAAATTCGTCTGCGCCGCATGGGCGCAAAGAAAGATCCGTTCTATCGTATCGTGGTGGCGGATTCCCGCTATCCGCGTGATGGCCGTTTTATTGAGCAGTTGGGCTACTATAATCCCACCAGTGAACCTGCGGATATCAAAGTCGACAGTGAAGCTGCACTCAAATGGCTGCAGAAGGGTGCTCAACCTTCGGATACCGTCCGTGATCTGCTGTCCAAAGCCGGGGTGATGAAGCAGTATCACGACAGCAAGAAGAAGAAAGCATGACTGATTTAGAACAAACCCTGTATGATTTGGCGGCACCGCTTGTGGAAGACAAAGACAGCCTGGCAGTCAAGACCATGTCTTCCCTGGACAGCCGGGAAATTGTCCTGTATGTGTATGCATCCAAAGAGGACATCTCCCGCTTAATCGGCCGTCAGGGGGGAATGGCCAATTCCCTCAGACAGATGATGAACGTCGCGTCCCGGATTAAAAACAAGCGGCTGTCCATCAAATTTGAATCCTACTAGGATGTGCGTTCACATCCTTTTTTTGCATGCTTAAGCTAGGAAAAATCCTGAAACCCTTCGGGATGAAAGGGGAAGTGAAGATTGCCAGTGAATCCGAGTTTTTGTCTGCCCGTTTGGCCATAGGCAAAACGGTGCAGACAGCAGATCATAAGGAGCTGAAAGTCGCTTCCTTCCGGCATCACCATGGCGTAGCTTTGGTCCGCTTCGAAGGGATTGAAAGCATGGATGATGCCGAAAAGCTACGGGATGTGGAATTATTGGTGGATGAAGCCTCGATTCCACCGCTCAAAGACGGCTTCTACCTCTTTGAGCTGGTGGGGATGCAGGTCTATGACCAGAACGGTTATCTGGGCGAGGTGATAGAGGCCAGCAAAGCCGCCCAGACTTTGTTAAGGATTCAGGGTAAAGAGAAAGTCATTCTGGTTCCCTATGTACCGGCTTTTGTGAAGTCGGTTAGTAGGGAAGAGAAGAAGATTCTGATTGAATCGATCGAGGGGCTGGTATGAAGATTACCATACTGAGCATCTTTCCCGAGATGTTTGCGGGCTTTCTGGATACTTCCATCATCAAAAAGGCACGCTTGAAAGGGCTGGTGGAATACGAACTGGTCGACATCCGGTCCTTCAGCAAGGACAAGCACAACCGTGTGGATGACTATTCCTTTGGCGGTGGCGCCGGGATGGTGTTTCTCTATCAGCCGGTGGTGGATGCGCTGGCTTTTGTAAAAACACCAAAAAGCCATGTCATCATGATGGCTCCGGCAGGATACCTCTTTAAACAAAAAAGGGCGAGGGAGCTGAAGGAATATGAACATCTGATTTTGATTTGCGGGCACTATGAAGGCTTTGATGAGCGGATCTTGCAGCACGTGGATGAGGTTTTGTGCATTGGTGACTATGTATTGACCGGAGGCGAGCTGGCGGCGATGGTGGTTGCGGATGCGGTTACCCGGCTGGTGGATGGGGTGATTGCCGAAGATTCCCCACAAGAGGAATCGTTTGAGAACGGCTTGTTGGAATACCCGCAGTACACCCGTCCGGATACCATAGACGGCTTTACGGTACCGGAGGTACTGTTGAGCGGCCATCATGAAAAGATTGCCCAGTGGCGCCGCAAGGAGTCGCTGCGCAAGACATGGAAGTATCGCCCGGAACTCTTGGAGAAGATCGATCTTGACAAGAAAGACCGACAGTACCTTGAGGAAATTGTCCTGGAAGAAGACAAAGTCTGATTTTTCTTGTTTTTTACCTGACTCTGATTTAGAATAATAAGCACGGGGCGTTAGCTCAGATGGGAGAGCGCGTGGTTCGCAATCACGAGGTCGAGGGTTCGATCCCCTTACGCTCCACCAACTACCCGCAAAGTCCTTCTTCAAGGGCTTTTTTATATGGAGAGGTAGCTTTTGATAAAGGGTTGATAATAGCTGAAGGATGCTTTCAGAAAAGATTGAATTTGTAACAGTGCAATACTATAATGGGTTTGTAAGGGAAGAACGGACATCTTCGGCTATTTTGAAATATCGTATAATGATGTTGGAAGGAGGGTTAACCATGACTGAAAACAAAAAAACGTATCCACAGTACTATTGGGTCGGTGATGGCATCAACAAAGTTTTCCGTATTTTAGAAAACGAAGATGTTGAAGTATTCGATAAGTATTGGAAGCATGATTCTAATTGGACTTTGCGAAAATGCTTCGCCAACATCAATGATGAGTGGTTCGAAGCTATCACTGAAAAAGAAGCACGGATGCTGATGTCGGGGAAAATCAAACACCCTTCTGAAGCTGACCCAAATAGAGTAGTACGAGGATTTTGGTAAGAAGCACCGCAAGGTGCTTTTTATATGACCTGGGCAAGTCATAAAACTGCTTACTGGCGATACATCAGGCGTTTATACTGAGTATCGCTTTTCACTTAATACGACAGGCAAACAACACTGTCGGCAAGAAGAAAAAACATGAGTGATAAAAACAAAGATTTGAAAGCAACTGAAGCCGAAGATCAAGAAACCGAACAAGACGAAGAAGAAGACGATGATGAACTGAGTTTTGACGATATCTTGACGGACAAGAAGTTCAAATCTGAGTTTGACCGCCGCGTATCGAAGGCTCTCAAGACGTTTGAAGAAACGCAAAAGAAGAAAGTCAAAAGCGCATTGGGAGAAGGCGAAGAAGAGGTCCAAAGCGACCCTGCGGCGTTGTTGTCCAAATACGTTAATTCTGAGATTAAATACGCTCTGATAAAAAACGGTGTCAGCGCAGAAAAGCTGGATCGTGCAGTACGTTTGATTGCACCGGAAGAAGTATTGGACAAAAACGAAGTCAGTGAAGAAAAACTGAACTCGAGTGTAGCTGATCTGTTGAAGGCATTTCCGGAACTCAAAGGCACAGCTGCCGGGAAGGAATCGGAAAAAGTCATCAAGATTGGCGCAGATCGTAACAAAGGTGGAAAGTCAGAAGACGATCTGATCAAGTCTATCTTTGGTAACGACAAAACCAAGTAGGCAAAGGAGGAAGAATGACAGCCTATCAGAATAGTGTAAATCTGCTTTTGTGTGAGAAATGCCTGAAACTGTGGGTCTTGTATGTGTCAGCTCTGGAAAAGCCATGGCGAATAAAGTATAATTGAATCGTTGAAAATTTGGAGGAAACAAATGAGTACGAAATACGTTTATCAGTTTTCTGAGGGAAATGGCAGCATGCGTGAGCTGCTGGGCGGCAAGGGCGCCAATCTGGCGGAAATGGCCAGCCTGGGTCTGCCGGTTCCCCAGGGTTTTACCATCAGCACCGAAGCCTGTACCCGCTACTACGCGGACAACAAGTCAATCCATCCTTCCATCATGGAAGAAATCTTCAGCCATCTGAAGAAGCTGGAGGAGTTGACCGGCAAAGAATTCGGGTCAACTGAAAACCCGCTTTTGGTTTCTGTTCGTTCCGGAGCCCGGGCTTCCATGCCGGGGATGATGGATACGATTTTGAATCTTGGTTTAAATGATGCGGTGGCAGAGGCGGTTGCCAAGATGTCGGGCAATGCCCGCTGGGCTTATGACTGCTACCGGAGATTTATTCAAATGTTCTCGGATGTCGTCATGGAACTGCCGAAGAAACAGTTTGAGGAAATCATCGATGCGATGAAAGAGGAGAAGGGGATCAAGATGGATACCGAATTCTCCGCTGACGATTTAAAGGAAATGGTAGTTAAGTTCAAAGCCTTCTACAAAGAAAACAAGGGCACTGACTTCCCCAGTGACCCCACAGAACAATTGACCGAAGCCATCAAGGCGGTCTTTCGTTCCTGGGATAATCCCAGAGCCATCTACTACCGCCGCATGAACGATATCCCCGGTTCCTGGGGAACTGCGGTCAATGTGCAGTCGATGGTATTTGGCAACATGGGTGACGATTGCGGTACCGGTGTAGCCTTTACCAGAAATCCGGCGACCGGGGAAAAGAAGCTGTACGGCGAATTCTTGATGAATGCCCAGGGCGAAGATGTCGTGGCGGGAATCCGTACCCCCAAGACCATCGACCAGCTGAAGGAAATTCTGCCGGCTGCCTATGACCAGTTCGTAAAAATCTGTGCGACTTTGGAATCGCACTATAAAGATATGCAGGATATGGAGTTTACCATTGAGCGCGGCAAGCTGTTCATGCTGCAAACCAGAAACGGCAAGCGGACCGCGGCAGCGGCCTTGAAGATTGCTGTGGACCTGGTCAAGGAAGGCATGATTACTAAGGACCAGGCGGTACTGCAGGTCGACCCGAAACAGCTGGATGCACTCTTGCATCCGCAGTTTGATCCGGAAGCGCTCAAGAGCGCAGAAGTAATCGGTTCAGCCCTGCCGGCTTCACCCGGAGCAGCCTGCGGCCGCATCGTGTTCTCTGCCGGCGATGCCGTGGACTGGAAGAGTCGCGGGGAACGCGTGGTGCTGGTCCGTTTGGAGACCTCTCCGGAGGATATTGAAGGCATGCACAATGCCGAAGGCATCCTGACCGCCAGAGGCGGTATGACCTCGCATGCGGCGGTGGTCGCCAGAGGCATGGGCAAGTGCTGTGTCTCCGGCTGCAGTGAATTGACCTTCACCGGCGAAAAGAGCTTCAGCTTGGGCGGCAAGTCCTTCAAGGAAGGGGACTGGCTGTCACTGGATGGGGCGACTGGAGCCATCTATGGCCAGGCAATCCCGACTATCCCGGCTTCCATTTCCGGTGACTTTGAAGTACTGATGAACTGGGCGGATGAAGCCAGACGTTTACAAGTGCGCACCAACGCCGATACCCCCAAGGACGCTGCCCAGGCCTATGCCTTTGGTGCCCAGGGGATTGGTCTGGTCCGTACGGAGCATATGTTCTTTGAGGCGGACCGCATCAAGGCGATGCGGGAAATGATAATTGCGAAAACGGAAGAGGACAGAAGGGAAGCCCTGGCGAAGCTGCTGCCGATGCAGCGCAGCGACTTCGAAGGCATCTATGAGGCGATGCAGGGCTATCCGGTAACCATCCGTTACCTGGATCCGCCACTCCATGAATTCTTGCCGACCAAGGATGAAGATATCGAGGAGATTGCCAGGGAACTTGGCGTTTCTGCTCAGGAAATCAAGAACGTCGTCACTTCCCTGCATGAATTCAACCCGATGATGGGGCACCGCGGCTGCCGGCTGGCGGTCTCCTATCCGGAAATTGCGGAGATGCAAACGCGGGCGGTCATTGAAGCTGCCCTGAATGTGCAGCGCAAGCATCCGGAATGGAAACTGGTTCCGGAAATCATGATCCCCTTGGTAGGGGACAAGCAGGAACTGAAATATGTCAAGGAAATTGTCAACCGCGTTGCGGATGAAATCATCACCAATTCGGATATTGACATGAACTACATGGTCGGTACCATGATTGAAATTCCCAGAGCTGCCTTATTGGCGGATGAGATTGCCGAAGAGGCGGAATTCTTCTCCTTCGGTACCAATGACCTGACGCAAATGACTTTCGGTTTCTCCCGGGATGATGCCGGATCTTTCCTGCAAGCCTACTATGACAAGAAAATCTACGAACAGGATCCCTTTGCCAGACTGGACCAACATGGTGTGGGCAAACTGGTTGAGATGTCGGTAAAGCTGGGCAAGAAGACCCGCCCCAATCTGAAACTGGGAATCTGTGGTGAGCATGGCGGTGATCCCTCGTCGATTGAGTTTTGCCATAAGGCGGGACTGACCTATGTCTCCTGCAGCCCGTACCGGGTACCCATTGCCCGTTTGGCTGCGGCGCATGCGGCGATCAAAGATAAGAATTAATAATAGTCTTGAATAAATAAAGAGCCGCTCTGTAGAGAATAATAATCTCACAGAGCGGCTCTTTGTTGTTATGGATGGTAGTAAAAGTTGATATAAATACGTGTAAGCAAGAAAATTGCAAGAATATTCGACCTGCTGTGCAGGTTTTTTACAAGAATCGATAAACATAGCTAAAAATAGGCATATAATTCCGGATATTTCTTTTTCCTGTGTTTGGCTTGGATATATGTACTTAAAAGCGGTACAAAGAGATTCAAGCCGCTTCAATATTCCATCTCCATGATAAAATTGCGGCAGAAATCGCGGAGAAATTGAAAAAGAGGTGAGGAAAATGAAAATATCTTCACATTTTCGTAAATTCCAATGCGATTTTATCGAAAATGTGAAATTTACGGCACTTTAGTGTGAATATTTTTCGCGAAAACGCACAAGTTTACCATCTTTTCCCCACATTTAGGTGATAGTATTTTTGTGTAAAGGGGGTGTCATATACACATAGTACTAAAGGAGGGCTAAAGAAATGTTTTTGAAAAGAAAGAAAATCAGTCAAAGCAACGATGAGGAAAAGATGGTCGCTTTCCTGGAGGCGGTATTGTCGCAGGAAGAGGAAGCTTCCCAACTCGACTTGCTGAGTGACGACGAGATAGGAGCCTATCTGCAATCCGTCACACCGATCGTGTAGGACCGCAGAAAAAAGAGAAAGACTAGCAGTTGACAAAACCCCATGAGCGTTTCATAACTAAAACGAAACAACATGGGGTTTTGTTTTGAAAAAATACAAAGCCTTTACGATACAGCCAAACTCCCTCATGGCAATCCATCCATCACAATCATAAAAGCACACTGATTTTTTTGCAGCAGACGCCAAAAAACTCGTATAATAGAGCCGTAAGAGGAGTTCTATGTTTCATGTAAACGACGTTCGCAATTGGCTGCGCTGTCCGCGCGCCTTCTGGCTGGCCAGACAATCCCGCCCGCAAAGCATCCGCTTTCTGCAGCTCGATGAACCGCTGCGTCTGTTGGGCCGAAAAAAACTGCACTTAAGTGAGTTTTTTTGTGGCCAGCGCGGCGATCCAAATGAAGCCACCCTGGACGCTTTATCACAGTCAGAATGGCTCTGTGATGCCCGCTTTGAATACGAAGAGCTGCGCATCAATATTCCCTTTATCCATGTCACCCCCAGCGGATTGGAACTCTATTATCTGCAGATGGGCGGTTTGCCCAAAGCCCAACTGATTGAGTATTACCTGATTCACCAATGGGTGCTGGAAAACTTGAAGCTGCCGGTGGAAGACTGGCACATCCTCTACTTCAATCCCGACTATATCCGGGGTGAAGAGTTGGACTATGACCAGCTCTTGGCTCTCACCGACCGCTTTTTCAACGACTATGCAAGACCTGCCAGCCGCACCATCCGCGAACACCTGGCTTTCCATAAAAAAGACTACCAGCCGGTCATAGAAGCAATGCGGCTGGCAGATGAAGAAAACACCAAAATCGAGCGGCGGATTCCCGCCTGCCTGCGCAGACTTACCTGCCAGTACTTTGAAGACTGCTTTGGCTCTCAAAAAGTACCGGATGACTCGGTGCTTTACCTCAATGGCTGCCCGGACAAGTACGACCTCTATGACCAGAACATCCGCCACATCAGCGAGGCAATCCCTTATCTGCAGGACATCAACCGCCAGCAGTATGCGCAGATTATGGCCGCCAAAAACGGGGGGTTATTTGCGGACCGGTTGGGCTTGAAGATGTGGCTGCAAGAGAAACTGGTAGAACCGCTGTCCTTTCTGGACTTTGAGTGGAACACCTGCCTGATTCCGCCCTACGCAGGGACAAAACCCAACTGCTACCTGTTATTTCAGTACTCCCTGGATGTAATAAACCAGAAAGAGCGCCAGCACTATGACTTTCTGGGCTTTGAGGACTGTCAGAAAGAACTGGTAAAGAAACTGCTCAAAGACCTGCCGCAAAGCGGCAGCATTCTCACCTATGGCGGGGACAATGCCGAGAAGCTGCGCATCCGGGAGCTGGCAGAGCGCTTTCCTGATTACCAAGAGCCGCTTTTGGCTTTGTGCGAGCGGATTGTCGACCTCTCGGTGCTGTTTACCTCGGGAATGATCTACGACCTGCGCATGCGCGGCAACTACTCCCTAAAGGAACTATTGCCCTTATTTCAAAAAGAAAAAAATTACACCGACCTGCCGATTGGCAAGGCCATGGATGCGGTTTTGACCTACCGTGAACTCTCGCAAAACCGGGATCCTGAAAAAGAGCAGGAACTGTTGGAATACTGCAATCTGGATACCTATGCGATGATTCTGATGGTGGAGTGGCTGATAAGCCTAAGTAAAGGAGAGACCTATGCCGAATGTACTGACACACTGGCTGCATAGCCAGGAAGTAGCGAAGGGGCTTGTTGACGGGACCCTGGCAAATGCCATTGCCAAACACCCCAGGCTGTTCAATCTGGGCTCGCAGGGACCGGACTTTCTGTTTTACTACAATGTCTATCCCTGGCAAAACCAGAAGGTCAACCAGAAAATCTACGCAATTGGCGGCCAGGTACACAAGTTCCATGTCAATGATTTTTATGAGGCTGCTCTGCTTCAAATCAAAAAAGCAGAGCCGGAGAGCCGCATGGCGATGATTGCCTATCTGGCCGGGCACCTCTGCCATTGGGCACTGGACTCAACCGTGCACCCCTTTATCTTCTACCGCACCAACGGCTTCACAAAAAAAACCCAATACTGGCACTCCCGCTATGAATCGATGCTGGATACCCTGATGGTTACGGATGTGCTCAATAAGCCTTTGTCAGAATACCCGACCCAAAGGGTACTGGAGCACGATGAAGCGGATATCGATGCCGTTGCGGACCTCTATATCCCGGTTTTACAGCAGGTCTTTGATACGGCAGTGGACCAGGCAACCATTGCCTACTGCTTCAAGGAATTCCACTCGGTTTTGCACTGGCTGTTTTCCCCCAAGACCGTCTTTTTCCGGTTCATGCAAAGCCTGGAAACGGTTCTGGGCATCAAGTGGAAGCTCACCAGCCATATGGTGATTGGCAAACCGGACCACCAGCATGACATCTTCAACCTGCTTCATAATGAATGGAAGAATCCCAGCAAGCCGGTCATCCATTCTTCCGCCAGTTTTCTGGAACTCTATCAACTGGCAATCAACAAGGGAATCGAGGTGCTGCAATTATTGCAGCAGGCTTTGGCCAGCGGACAGTTGCAGGGTTTGTTAGGCTTCATCGACAACCGCAACTATGAAAACGGGCTTTCGGAATTTTCGGAAATGATTGAATTTTCGTCTGTTTACTAAATTTTCATCGTTCATAAGCTTGGTGTCTGTTTTATAATAATATTGTATACGCAGGAGGACATGTATATGAAGTTCAATATTCATGGCAAGAATGGTTTGATTAGTGATGCTTTACGGGAGAAGATTGAAAAGAAACTGTCCAGTCTGGAGAAATACATCTTGATTCGTCCGGACACGACCGCCTCGGTGGTCGTGAAGGTCTATCCGGCCTATCAAAAAATTGAAGTGACCATCCCCAGCAAAATCGGCTTATTGCGGGCTGAGGTCAAGCATGAGGATGTCTATGCGGCGATTGATCTGGCGATTGACAAGCTCGAAGATCAAATCCGCAAGCAGAAGACCCGCTTGTCAAGAAGACATAAGGATTCATTGGCGGAAGCATTTCTAAACGCCCAGCCCTTACCGACTTCCAAAGAGGATGTGGTGGTAAGGACCAAGCAGATTGTTTTGCAGCAATTGGAGCTGGAGGAAGCAATCCTGAAGATGGAAATGCTGGGACACTCCTTCTTTGTCTACAATGATGCCGAGACCAAAAAGGCGGCGGTCGTCTACAAACGCAATGACGGCGGCTACGGACTCTTGGAAACCCAATAGCACATAACTGCTTGAAATACCAGCTGATTCCAGATGGAAACCCATTGACAAAAACCGGATGGGTTCCTGAATAATTCGTCTAATCTTCACGAAATGCGCCTTTTTTTCTCACTTTAGCGGTGCTATAATGAAACCATAGTTAAACTGTGGAGGTTTTTATTATGAGCATCAGTAAAAAAATCAAAAACTTCGTATTTCCGGATGAAGAGTCCGAAGTGCTGGAATTTTCAGAAGAGGAAGCGGAAAAGTTGAGTGAATACGAACAGCCGAAAAACCCGGTGAAGACACCCTCGAGTGCCACGACCATGGTACTGTTCGAACCGCGGACCTTTGAGGAATCGGAAGAAATTGCCAGACATCTCAAAGCACGCAAGGCAGCGGTGGTCAACATCCACCGGCTGCGCCCGGATTTCTCCCAGCGCTGCATTGATTTTCTTTCCGGAGTCGTCTTTGCACTGGATGGTTCGATTCAGAAGGTGGGTACCAATGTGATATTGTGTACGCCCAGGACCATCGGTGTAGAAGGGGAAATCAGTCTCGATCACAGCGAAGAATGATGACTGTTCATGAGTGACAGCATTCGCTTTCTTAGCAAGAGAAGAGGCTATGATCCCCAGCAGGTCGACAACCGCATTGAAGCGCTCGACAAGGAGATCAATGACCTGCGCCGGCAATCGGAATTCTACCGAAGACAGGCACTGCTTCAGGCGAAGCAGCTGGAGCAGATCAGGACGGCCTACCAGGATCTGATTGATGATTTGCAACTCAAGGAACAGGCTGCCCAGAAGCTTTCCCGCATTGCCATGAAGGAAGCCTCGCGCATCATCGATGCGGCGCAGGTGAATGCCGATGTGATTGTCAAGGATGCGCTGGTCTCCGCCCGGGGATTGCTCTTGGATGCGACCCGCATTTCCAAGGATGCCCAGGGCAACCGGGCCAGGATATTTGAAAAACTCAACCAACTGACAGAGACGATTAAAGACTTTACGATAGAACCGCTGCCCAAGGCAGAGGAAGAGGATTAGAGAGAAGGACAAGGACCGGGACAGGCTGTCAAATCAGGGCCCACAGAGAGCTGAGGAAGGCTGAAACTCAGCAGTCAGGATTTGATAAGATATCACCCGCGAGTCGCCGTTTCGACAGGTAGAACCGGCCGTATTCCGCGTTAAGGATGGAAGTGAAACAAAAAGGTGGTACCACGCTCTTGCGTCCTTTGCCACCTTTATTTTGTTAGAAAGAGGAAAAAAAGATGGACTACAAAGAAACACTGCAGATGCCCAAGACCGACTTTGAGATGCGGGGCAACCTGGCCAACAAGGAGCCGGGATTTGTGGAGCGCTGGAAAAAGCAGGACCACTACCAAAACATCCTGAAGCAGCATGAAGGCCAGCCGCTTTTCATCCTGCATGACGGGCCGCCCTATGCCAATGGCAACCTGCATGCCGGAACAGCGATGAACCGCATCATCAAGGATTTCATCATCCGCTCCCACGCGATGCTGGGCTACAGCACACCCTTTGTCCCGGGCTGGGATACCCACGGGCTGCCGATTGAAAATGCGCTGATCCGTCAGGGGGTGGACCGCAAGTCGGTGACCCCGATGTATTTTCGCGCGCAGTGCCGCGACTATGCTTTGGGACAGATTGATATTCAGCGGGAAACCATGAAGCGTTTGGGCACCATCGGTGATTTTGATCATCCCTACATCACCCTGACCAAGGAGTTTGAAGCCGCCCAGATCCGCACCTTTGCGAAGATGGCTTTGGAAGGCTTGATCTATCAGGGCTTAAAGCCGGTATACTGGTCACCAGCCTCCGAGAGCGCTTTGGCCGAGAGTGAAATTGTATATAAGGACAAAGAAGATACGACCATCTATGTCAAATTCAAGGTGAAGGATGGCAAGGGGATCCTGGATCCAAAAAGCGACTGGTTTGTCATCTGGACCACGACCCCCTGGACCATCCCGGCCAACCTGGCCATCTGCCTGCATCCGAGCTTCACCTATGCCCTGGTGAAGACCTCCAAGGGCAATCTGGTGATGCTGGAGAGCTTTGTGCCTTCGCTGATGGAGGCGTTTGGCTTAAGCGACTATCAGGTCTTAAAGACCTTCAAAGGGGCAGAACTGGAAGGCATTCTCTGCATCCATCCGCTCTATCCCGATTCAGAATCCCTGGTCATCCTGGGGGAACATGTCACTGATGAAGATGGCACCGGCTGCGTGCATACCGCCCCCGGGCACGGGGCGGAGGACTTCTACATCGGCACGAAATACAACCTGCCGGCTTTCTGTCCGGTGGATGAAAAGGGCTGTATGACTGCTGCTGCCGGCGAGCAATTGGCTGGCCAGTTTGTCGATGATGCCTCCAAGACCGTGATTGCTTTACTAAAAGACAGCGGCAATCTGCTCTATAGCGTCAACCTAATCCACAGCTATCCCTATGATGACCGTATGAAGCGGCCGATTATCTTTCGGGCTACCGTGCAGTGGTTTGCCTCGATTGATAAGATCAGAGAGCAGCTCTTGGCGCAGATTCATCAGGTGCACTGGCTCAATGAATGGGGAGAGGTGCGTCTATACAACATGATCCGCGACCGCGGCGACTGGTGCATTTCCCGCCAGCGCTTGTGGGGTCTGCCGATTCCGATTTTCTATACGGAGAAGAAAACCCCGATTATGGATGCGGAAGTCTTTGAACATGTCGCCCAATTGTTCGGGGAGTATGGCTCCAATATCTGGTTTGAGAAAGAGGCGAAGGAGCTTTTGCCGGATGGCTATAGCCACCCGGATTCCCCCAATGGCTTATTTACCAAGGAGCAGGACATCATGGATGTCTGGTTTGATTCCGGCTCCACCCATAATGTCTTGAATCAGCGGGGCTATCCCTATCCCGCCGACCTTTACTTTGAGGGCAGTGACCAGTATCGCGGCTGGTTCAACTCCTCATTGATTGTCGGGGTGGCCACCAAGGGGCAGGCTCCCTACAAGAGCGTGCTCTCGCATGGCTATGTGCTGGATGCGAAAGGCGAGAAGATGTCCAAATCGCTGGGCAATGTCGTCAATCCCCTGGATGTCATCAAGGTCAACGGGGCCGATGTGCTGCGGCTTTGGGCAGCCAACATCGACTTCCGCCAGGATATCCGCATTGGTGATGACATCCTCAAGCAGGTCTCGGACCAGTACCGCAAGATTCGCAATACCTTCCGCTTTTTATTGGGAAATCTCAACAAAGAGGACTTTGATTCCAAGAGGGATCTGGTGAACTATGAAGAACTGGAGCCGGTGGATAAGCATCTCTTGGTCCTGTTGGCGATTGCGCATCAGAAAATTGTAGAAGCCTACCAGGCTTATGACTACCTGGCAGTGACGGAGACCCTGTTTGTGTTTTTGGCCAATACCATGAGTGCCTACTATCTGGACTTCACCAAGGATATCCTCTATATCGAAAACAAGAATGCCAAGCGCCGCCGGCAGGTACAAAGTGTCCTGTGGGAAGTGCTTGACACCCTGCTGCGGGATATCGCCCCGATTCTCTGCTTTACCAGTGAAGAGGTCTATGACCGGATCAAGGACGATGAGTCGGATTCCATCCACTACCAGTCCTTCTGCCCCGTGAAATCCTATGATGACGCAAAGGCTTTGATCAGAGACTTCACCAAACTGTTTGCCTTGCGGGAGGAAGTGTTCAAGGCGATGGAAGTTGCCCGGGATGCGAAAGTCATCGGCAAGCCTTTGGAAGCCCACATTCTTCTTAAGGAGAATCCTGAGCTGCAGGAAGTGGTAAAGCGCTGCCTGGGGGACAGCTTCGCCCAGTGGCTGACCGTCTCGAAAGTCAGCTTTGTTTCACAAAGCGAAGCGGTGCTGGTACAAAAAGCAGAGGGCTTTGTCTGTGATCGCTGCTGGAATATCGTTGAGAGCGTCAACGAAGCCGGACTTTGTGCACGCTGTGCGAAAATTTTAGAAGAGTCATGATAAGGATCACCTCAGTTGCCAATCCCCTCATCAAAAAATGGACCGCCTTGAAGATGGCCAAAGGACGCAAGGAGAGCGGCCGCTTTCTGGTGGAAGAAAAACATTTGATTGAAGAGGCAAAAAAAGCCGGGATTTTAGAGACTCTGATTGTGCTGGAAGGACAGTCTTCTCTGAATCATACAGACATGGTAGTGGTCAGTGACAATGTCATGAAAAAGCTGTCCTTCACCAAATCTTTGCCATCATATATGGCGGTCTGTACCATCAGCGAGCCACAACTTGTCAATCCGGATAAAATCGTGGTTTTAAACCAGCTGCAGGACCCGGGCAACATCGGCACCATCATCCGCACCGCCCTGGCCTTTGGTTATGATGGCGTGGTTTTGTCTTTGGATTGTGTTGACCTCTATAACGACAAACTGTTAAGGGCCAGCCAGGGAGCACTCTTTCATTTGCCGGTGATCCAAAGGGATCTGGGTGTGTACTTAGCACAAATCAAAAAACAGGGGATGTCTGTAATCGGAAGCTTTGTCAAGCAGGCAGTGCCCTTATCAAAATTTGTATTTCCCAAGCGCTTTGCGCTGGTAGTGGGCAATGAGGGGTCAGGAATCAGCGAAAGCATTGGTGAATTATGCGATGAAAGGGTGACCATCGAGATGGCACACTTTGAGTCGCTGAATGTCAATGTGGCCGCGGCGATACTGCTGTATGCCGGGAAAACCGCGTAAGGGTTGAAAATTTCGGGGTTGAACGCTTTTGAATTTTGTTATAATTAGGAAGAAAAGGAGGGTATTATGCCTACCAATAAAAAAGTAACAAAAGTGACGGATGAGGTAAAAACAAAGACCGCTGCCGCCAGCACCAAGACCTTTGTGCCGACTGCCGAAGCCAAGGCCAAGGCCAAAAGCCTGCGCTTATTGGCGATTGTGCTATGGGTTTTGGCGATTGGCTGTGAGGTCTTTGCGCTCTACTGGCTCAAGACCAAGGATGCCAGTGCTGCCTCATTTTTATGGATCATCATTGCGGCCATCGTTGTCGATGCGGTTTTGGCGATTTTCGGACACTTCCAGTGGCAGCATGCCAACCGCCTGGACCCGGCTTCCAAGAAGGACAAAGTCCGTTTCTTTTTCCAAAACCAGCTGGGTGTGTTTATTACCATTCTGGCTTTTGTGCCGCTGATTGTTTTGATTCTGCTGGATAAAAACCTGAAGGGTGCCCAAAAGCCGATACTGGCCGGGGTCGCCGGGGTGGCCTTGTTGGTTGCCGGTTTCTTGGGCATCGACTTCCATCCGGCCTCGGTGGAGGAATATGCGGAGCAGACGGCCTATGTGGAAGAGCTGACCGGACAAAACTCGGTCTACTGGACCAAGTCGGGAACCAAGTACCATCTCTATGATGACTGCTATACCATCAACACCGACAAGACCGATGAGATTTTCCAGGGCACAGTTGCCCAGGCAAGGGAACTCAAAAACATCACGGAGCTGTGCAAGATTTGTGAAGCGCGCTGGAAGAAGGAAAATGCGGGTTTGCCGGATTTCAAGTATTTTGCCTATATTCAGCAAGGTGCCTATCTGTTTGCTTAACTCAGAAAAAAAACAGCCTGCAAGGGCTGTTTTTTTTATGGCTTACATACGCTATCTCAAAGGATAATTGTCCGAAAGGACTTAAAAATAAGGTATACTAAAGTCAACAGGCATTTGTATTTCGGGGGGACTATTATGAGTTGGACCAATTTACATCTGAAGAGTCCGGAAGTGGAAGCGGATATCCACTATTTTCCTGCCTGGCAGACCGGCCGGCTGAAACCTGTTTACTCGGGCGAAGAAGTGTGCATCAGCTATGATGAAAAGGAATTTGAAGCGGTGCAGGAATTCATCGACAAGGAAACCTGTTTACTGGGGGAGACGGTGAAAGCCTACCTGCGCATGGAGGAGCCGCTTGACCATATCAAAAAGCTCTATGTGGGCAAGGAATTCAACATTCTGGAAGATTTGGCAGTCATCGGCCGCGGTATCATCACCCGCATCATCCGCTATGACTTTGATAATGGCGGCGGCAATACCCTGAAGGCTTTCTTATCCAAGGAGAATTTCTCTTTGGAATTGGCCAAGCGGGTACTCAATAATATGAGTACGCAGGATGAGGATGTGATGTGTTTCAACCTCAATGAACTGCAATTTGATTTTGTCGAATGCAAGGTCGTACTGATCTACTATGTCATCGACAAGAACTACCCGGTTGTAAGCATGAAATTTGATGAGCTGACAAGGCTGCTGGAGCGCTATCTCCAGCAACAAAAAAACCATACCTGAGCAGTTTGTGATATGGCTAAGTCTAATTAAGAGGTCCATATATGTCCTATTATCCCTGGTCAAAAACTCTTTCCTTTATTCAAAAACTGTCCCCCATGATTGCTTCCACCGTCAATCCCCCGGCGAATCTGGAAACGATTCAGATACTGGAAGAGAGCGTCAATTTAATCCTGCCTGAACCTTTTTGCGATTACCTGCTGACCTTTGAAGGGCAAAATGAAGCAGGGGAGTTGCATCCCTTGCTTGGCAGTAACCGTTTTTTGCCCGTAGCTGAAATTATCCGGGTCTGGCAAGATCAGAAAAACCTGGGGGACTTTTTAAGCAGTGAATACCTGGGTCGGGAAAACAAAATCCGCACGGACTACCAGTGGAATCCCAGATGGCTGCCGTTTGCGTCACTGGATGGGCAGATGCTTTTGATGGACTTTGACCCGGGTAAAAACGGCACTTACGGGCAGGTCTTTCAATACTGGCCGGGCATGGATTTTCTGGCGGATGATTTTGTCATGGCAAACAGCTTTGCGGACTTTGGCAGCGAGCTGCTGCACCGCTTTGAAAGCGATGATTACCACTACCATATAAAAGACCAGCTGATCAGCTTTGATGATGACTGGCTGATTTAAAAAAACTCCGTTTGGAGTTTTTTTAAATCAGGTCATCTTACCGCAGGCTTGCCAGAGCTTGTCAGCAGTGGCACACCAGGCTTCAAAGCCTTCTGGGGTAGTTGGGAACTGGTCATAGTGCAGCGTGATCGCTTCGCTGTTTTTCATGGCCTTGAGTAGGATATTGATGGTCTTGATGGACAGCTTTCCCGTCACGACACCTTTTACCATCTTCATCGCCACCCCAATCATTTCCGAGGTGGAGAAGGTGATGTTTTGGTCTTTGGCCATCGCCGCAAAGGAGGCCTTGGAAAAGATGATATCCTCCTTGAAGAAAAACTCATTTTCCTTGGCGGTGCTGGTGGTCGCACCAATCAGCGTCGCCAGCATCCCCGCAAAGGTCTTACCCTGCTCCTCCACATAAAACTTATTGATCGGCCAGAGATTCTCCCTGCTCAAATCCTTTTTTTCCTTTAACAGCTTGCCAATTACATCTGCGGCAATATCCACCTGCACCATCGAGGAAGTCACACCTTCCCCCAGGTGCGGCTTGGTCAAACAGGCACAGTCCCCCATGGCAATAAAGCTGTCGCTGACAAAGGAATAGGGCGGACGGCGGTAGGGGGTGGTGCCCCGTTCCAGGTATTCGACTTCATACTCCGGCAGTTTCACCGCCTTTTCAAATTCCCCATAGATCCGCTCGCCTTTTTCAAAGTTCAAGGTCGCACCCACACCCAGTATGGCGCCTGTGGGATCGGCAGAGGGGGCTTCCCAGGTCTTGTAGAAAGGCCAGGTTCTTTGGCGCTTGACATAATCCTTTTCGTGCTTGTATTTCGCATAGCGCAGGGTCACATAGAACTGCTCGGTATCGGAGATTTCGAAGTTTTCCACACCGTAATTTTCAGGCAGTTTGACCCTGGCAACCGAAGGAATCCCGGAGCAGTCCGCAATCAGCTTGCCGTAATATTCCTTTTCGCCTTTTTTATCCTTGCACTTAATCCCGATAACCCGGTTGTCCTTGAGAATCAAATCGGTCAAGGGCGAGGCGAACTGATACTTGACGCCTGCCTTCTTGGCTTCACCAATCAAGCGCATCAGCCAGGCATGCTTGTGCATGCCAATCATGGTAAGCTCATGGGGTTTGGGATAATGGTCGTAAGCGGAGAGGGCATCGCTGCCGGTAAACTCATAAGCCTTGTCTTCATTTTCCTTTGGCAAGGGCAGATTGAAGCGGGTAAAGTCGGTCTTGTTCATATGGAAGATGTTGTAGTTTGTGCCGACCTTGTCTTCACTGCTCGCTTCCACCACCAAAACCGAAAAGCCCTGCTTGCCCAGTTGTCTGGCAAAGTAGGAACCGGTGCTGCTGCCGCCAACTATGATTGCATCGTATTGTTTCATGAAATTTCTCCTTCCGCTTTTATTCTATCAAAAAAGAGAAAGGACAAACAGCTCTGTTTGACTTTCCATAATGGAGAATCTATCATAAGTCCATGAACAAAAACCGGGGCTTGGATGCCTTTAGCATTAAACTGATTGCGATTCTCGCCATGAGTGCAAATCACATCAGTCATCTCTTTGGCGCAAACCTCAGCGATTTCTGGTTGGTGGCACTCTACAGCATCGGCGGCATCACCTTTCCCATCATGGCCTTCTTCCTCAACGAGGGCTTTCGTTATACCCGTAACCTCCGCAAATACGAAATGCGTCTCTGCTTTTGGGCAATCCTCTCTTTCTTGCCGTTTTGTTTGGCTTTTGAGGTGGTCGCCGGCAATGTGCTTTTTACGCTGCTTTTGGGACTGTTGGTATTGGACCTGCGCCAAAATCTAAAGCAGCACTGGCAGTTTATTGTCCTGTATCTCTTGTTGGTATTGGTGAGCGGCTTTTGTGACTGGCCCTATGTCGGGGTGGTTTTGGTTTTCCTTTTTGCCCGCTGCCGCAATTACAAGGATCCCTATCTGGTTCCCTGTATCGCCCAGGCAGCGATGAGTCTGACAGTGCTGGGGGAGGGCGGCCTTGCCAGCTTGATGGATGTGCTGTTTTTGGCGGGCGGAGCCCTGGTAAGCTACCTTTTATTAAAGTGCTACAACGGCCAAAAAGGCCGCTCTATGGGCCAGCTGTTCTACGCCTATTATCCCTTGCACCTTGTGCTTTTGATACTGATTGCCTGTAATTTCCGCTTTGATGCGATTTGTGCGCGATTTTTGAAAATTTTCGGATAATATTGTTTCCACTGTCTCTTTTTTGTTACAATAGGAATGCAAAGGAGAGAGGGATGAAGAAGTATTTTTTGCTGTCAGGTCTATTGTTGCTGCTTTGTGCCTGTAGCACCAAAAAACAGCTGGTATGTCAGGACGCTTTTTATTCTGATCTCAGTTATACCTTTGTCGGGGAAAAACCGATTGAGAAAGTCTATCTGGACAACATCCTCAATTACTCCGGATTAAGCGAAGCGCAGTTTGAAGATCAGAAGGAATCACTGCAAAGCACGTATGAAGGCGCCTATCCGGATTCTGAAATCACCCTGAAATACAATGACGGGTCGGTGAGTGTGCATGTCGAGCTCTCCAAGGAGATGTCGGCACAGCTGCTGCAGGAAATCACCCACAAACCGCTCAATCTCGAATCGATCGCACTCTCGGATATTCAGGCTGCGACCGATGGCACCAATATCTATTGCAAAAGCAAATAGGGGGAAACAAAAATGAAGAAGCTGCTGTGTGTACTGTTGCTGTTGGGTTTGGTTGGCTGCCAAAAAGGCGGCGGAAATGACAAAAAGCTTGTCTGCACCTTTGATAAAGACAATCTGACAACGGTCTTGACTTTTAGCGGCGATCCGCTCAAAAGCATCGCCTATACCGAAAGCTACAAGTATCAGACCTTCGACTCCACGGATGATGAAGGATATCTGGAACTGCTTGATTACTATGCGTCCTTTTCCAAGGACTCTGAAATCAGCGGCAAGCTCGATGGCGACGGACATCCGGTGATTACGGTATCCTATGGCCCGGAGTTCTATGCCAGTGTAAGGAAGGCCATGTTTCCGGATGACTACGAAAACGACATCACCCTGGAAATGGTGGATGCGGCCGAAGCCGACTATTACGGAGCGGATTACTGCGAACTGGAGTAAAGCCCTGGTTTTAGAGATATTTTGTTGTAAAGACGTTTACGGTGCAGGTTCAACGGATTTTTGTTGGACCTGTTTTTGAAAGGATGAAAATGATGACAAAAATTCTGCTGGATACGGACATCGGCGGTGACATCGATGATGCTGTCTGTCTGGCTTATTTATTAAAAGAACCGCAATGTGAATTATTGGGAATTACGAGTGTCTGCGGGCAGTCGGAGGTTCGCGCCCGGATTGCCAGTGCGATATGCAAAGCCGCAAACCGAAAGATTTTGATTGTAGCCGGGGCAGACCTGCCGCTCAAGCCAATTGTGCTCTACCCGACACCGACCGGCGCCCCAGCCCTGGCTAAATGGCCCCATGACGCTTATGAAAAGGGTGATGCGCCGGTATTTCTCTACCAACAGATTAAACAGCACCCCCATGAGGTTACCCTTGTCGGTATTGGCACTATGACCAATATCGCCAACCTGTTCACCCGCTATCCCGATGCCAAAGACCTTTTAGCGGGTCTGCATGTCATGAACGGGTACTTTGGAAAAGAGCCTCTAGCGGATCCCATGTACAACTTCAACAGCTGGGCGGATGCCAAAGCCTCGAAAATCGTCTTTGAGAAAAGGGTGAAAAGGCACCGGGCGATGAGTATCGAAATAACCGAAACCCTGAGTTTACCTGCGACAGAAGCAGAAGCTTTGTTTGATGAGAAAACGCCCTTGCATCAGGCCGTGCTGGCCTTTGGCCAGCCCTGGCTACAGGATGCAAATACGCTTACCCTCCATGATGTACTGGCGGCCATGACGGTGTTCTATCCCGAGCTTTGCGAGTATCAAAGAGGGATTGTGCAGGTGGATGAAGAAGACGGGGCAACGGTATTTGAAGCGGATCGCTCAGGCAATGTAGAAATTACCCGGAGTGTGGACAAAAAGCGGTTCTGGCAGATTTTAAAAGAAACCCTGAACCGCAAGGAAGTCGCAGAATGAAAAAAACGGAATTGTCCTTAAGGCGATATAGCCAAAATGATGAAGCCCTGATAACTAAGTGGTTTCATCTACCCCATGTTAAAAAATGGTTCAAGGATTTGGATGACTGGCTAAGTGAGCTGCAAAATGAAAACAAAGCGTACAGTTTTATCGAACATTTTATAGCGGAAGTCCAGGGAATACCGATCGGCTTTGGACAATACGCTGATGTGAAGCTGGCCGCAGCAATCGGCGGCGTGGACATTGCCGGGGAAATTGGGGAATGTTATGGGATAGACTATTTTATCGGTGAAACCAAATATCTGAGACAGGGTTATGGCAAAGAATTGGTAGAGCTTTTAGTAGGGGAGGTTTCCAGAAAGGAAGGCGCGAAGCGGGTGATTGCCGATCCGGATGCAGAGAACCTGATTTCGATTCAGCTCTTATTGTCTTTGGGCTTTTCGTATGTGGAGTGTGAAGGGATCTATGAGAAACGGTTTAATTGTTTAAAGTAAAAGGACAAAAACAAGACGGAATCAATGCAATATAATAACCACATTTGGTTTTTTCAGGATGACCATAGTACAATAATCCTGTCAAGCGTGGGGGAAGCAAAGTGGAAAAGATTAACCACCATCATTTTTGTTATAGCCCAGTCCAGGTACCGGCACTGTTGAACCGGCGCTTTCAGCGAAACCTGCTTTATACAGAAACCATGGTACCGGAGTGTGCCGACTTTGCGATCTGTTTTTGGCAGATGAGCCCGCGGATATTGCCGAATGAAACGGTGGACAACATCATTCTGCCGGATGGCTGCATTGACTTTTTGGCCAATGTCAATGAGATGGCAATTGGCTTTTCCGGGATGAAAAAAACCGATTTTCACTACCCGGTGCCCGCTGGTACCACAGCCTTTGGCTTTCGGCTTCGCCCCGGTACCTTTAAGGCTTTGACCGGCTTATCAGCGAGTATGGCAATGGATGCCTTCTTGCCCCTGGAAAAACTGGATGCGGCTTTCTCTGCGACAACCTTCAGCCAATTGTCCCTGCCAAAAAAGCAGCAGTATATGAAAGAAACCCTGCAAAAGCTGATTGCCAACAGAAACCCGGGCGACTATATTGAACTGTTTGAAGAGCTGTACCAAAAGCCGGTGGAAACGGTGCGACAGCTCTGTGCGCGGATTGGCTATTCGCAAAAACAGACGGAACGCTTATTTATGGAGAACTACGGACTGAGTCCCAAGGTTGTGCTTAGCATCATCCGCTTTCAGCAGGCCCTGGTGACCTTGACCGCGAAGGATGCCTCCCCCAGTGATATTCTGCGGGTACAGGGGTATTATGACCAGCCGCATCTGATCAAGGATGTAAAGCAGTCGATTGGTCTGACACCCTTGGAATTGATTCAAAGATGTCGCGAAGATGACGAAAATTTACAATCCCCCAGCCCTGTTTTTTATTAAGATGAAGCTATAAAAAAGAAAGGGGTTGTGATGTATGTTTCAATCGATTACCGCAAATCTGATGGTGGAGAGTGTTGAGGAGTCCCTGGGATTTTATAAGGACATCCTGGGATTTATGGAGGTAGACAGTGTACCGGGGAACGATGGCAGTTTGCAGTTTGCGATTGTGATCAAAGATAGCTGTCAGCTGATGTTTCAAAAGCGGGAGAGCCTGGTGGCGGAATACCCGATTCTAGCCGCAAAGGTCACCAAGCCTTCCATCTCGCTGTTTGTGATGGTTTCAGACTTCGATGCCTGCTACCAAGCCGTCAAAAGCAAAAGGGAACCGTTGACGGACTTGCATACGACATTTTACGGAACCAAGGAATTTGCCCTGGCAGACAACAGCGGCTATGTCATCACGATTGCTGAGGCACATTAGAAAAAGGAGGAGAATAAGATGGCATCATCCCTCGATTATGTGGAATATGTCTGTGAGCAGCTCTCTGGCATTGGAGAGATCCGCTATCGCAAGATGTTTGGGGAGTACATGGTGTATGTCAACAACAAGCCGCTGGTGCTGATATGCGATGACACCGCATTTGTAAAGTTGCACCCGGCGCTGGAATCGCTGGCTGCGCGGATGTCCACCGCTGTGCCCTACAATGGGGCCAAGGAACACTATGTGGTGGATGTGGATGACCGGGATCTGCTTGTGCAGGCGGTGTCCACCCTGGAGCCGCTGGTGCCGCTTCCCAAAGCGCGCAAGCGGGTGCGGTTGCCCTGAAATTGAATGTGTGTGAAACCAAGCCGTTTTGTCCAATTGGGACAAAACGGCTTTCGTTATGATGTAAAGAAAATGCCAAAAGCGATAAGACAATTCGCAATAGCGAAAGAATCAGCAAAAGCAAGGCCGCAATCATTGTTATAATGAAGTAAAGAAGGGGTGGTAAAGAGATGTTGATTGTTTATTTCAGCGGGACCGGAAATACCCGGCATTTAGCAAAAAAACTCGCTGCTTTACTGAACTGTGAAAGCAGTTCGATTGAAGAAAAACAAACAGAAGTGAAACTTGCCCAAAGTGCGCAAGTCATACTGGCATATCCGGTGTACTTCAGCGGTCCGCCAAAGATTATCAGTGAGTTTGTGGAAAGCCAAACCTGGCAAAACAAACAGGTCTTTTTACTGACAACCTGCGGTTTGATGAATGGCGGTGCCATCAAGAGCATGGCAGAAACCTTGAAAGCGGCAGGTGCTGCGATTCTTGGCGGCATGTCGTTTCAAATGCCGGAAAACATCGGTGACAATGCTTTGTTTATGAAGGTGCTGCCACCATCCGGCAACAACAAAAAAATCGTCAAGGCAGAGATCGGCATAGAGCTGTTGGCAGCCAAGATCAAGCGTGGGGACTACCCGCAGAAGGGCCTGCGGATGGCAGTCAGCACGCATGTGAACAGTGATGTGAAAATGAAAATCGATGAAACAAAATGCAATCACTGCGGGTTGTGCAAGAAACTGTGTCCTTACCAGGAAGAATATGGAACCAAGTGTACGCTTTGTTACCGCTGCTATGCCAACTGTCCCCAACAGGCAATCACCGGCTTTGGCAAAAAGGTTGTTGTCCAGTACACATTTGAAAAGGAGCTGGAGTGAACTACCCAAGGCTAAAGCCTTGGGCTTCAGGGGTCCCCGGCGACCGCTTATCGGCAGGGATGGTATGAATGCCAACCCGCGCTCCCTTGGGGGCGCTGCCAACAGAGGCGGTCGT
>JAISTR010000052.1 GCA_031272515.1 Erysipelotrichaceae bacterium
GTGGCTGCCGGAAGAGAAAAACTGGTCGATGATGTTGAATGAGCCGGACCATGGTTCTGACCCGGAAACCGGAGACGGCAGACCGGCGCTTCCGGGACGCCGGTTCGCAACGCATGTCGCCTTCCGTATGATTTTGGATGGAGTGGAGAGTGCTTTTTGGACAGAGGTACAAGAGCCGAAGGAAGTACAGCAGGAAGTGGAAGTGTACCGCCCCACCTGTGTCAAGGCAATCGCCCGCAACCAGGATGTGGGATTAGTGCAGGGCTTCAAACTGCAAGATGCTCCCATCACTTTGAATAACAAAGAGAAACTGCGGAATTTTAATAAATACTGGAAGGATCCAAAACACCATCTGCCGATGATTGTCATGGCAGAATATCTGCCAACACCGGATTCAAAATCAGATCTTTCATCAAAGCAGATTTTAGAACAGTCCCCCAGCGGAGGGACAGCTCGTATTGAAACGCATGGCAGCTTGCCGAAAATTGATCCGGGTGCTAAAATCCTTGACTGCTTGAACAACATCGGTCGCTACCGCATGGGCTTCGCCCAGTATTTTATCCTTCCCTACAATATGATTCCCACTGCCAACAAACTGGGCTTGGACATTAAGGAAGGGGACTTCTGCATGTTTGAGCCGCAGCATGTGAACAAGCGGATGACACGTGTCACCAAAGAAGAGATTGAGAAAGATCAAGACGCATTTCTGGCAAACTATGATGAGCGGGTGGGTAATTATCCAATGAACTTGAAGGTCAAATACGGCAACTGTATCTTTGTCTACCAAGCACGGGATATGCGAATCGACCGGATTTTGCGTAAAGCTTCAAGCAGTGAAGAAAGCACACAAAAGCTTCAAAAGGAGATTAGCTTGGGCCAAGAAGAACAAGACCACAAACTGCAAGCGAAAGAAGGAGAAATCAAAGATCTTCAAAGCAGAAATTCCCGTCTGCAAGGTGAAATTGAAACATTGAGAAAAGAGAAAAGCGAAGCTGGAAAACCCTTTGAACAGCGGATAGAAAAACTCAAGAGTCAGCTTGAAAGAAAACAGGAAGTCATTCAATGGCTCTGGACCCGCTTTGAGCGTCCCAAAGATTTCAGTGAAATTGCGGACTGGGCAAAGGAGCGGTTTGATGGGCGTTTGATTTTACATAAAAGGGCAGAGGATCAGCTGAAAAAGCTGCCCCCGGATCGCCTGGATATTCAGGTGCTGTGTGACTGCCTGGATTTTCTGGCATCAGAGTACCGTGATAATTGGCTTGCGAAAATAGATAAAGATCAGCTCAATGATTTATGTGATGAAAAGTATGGCCGAAGATTTGAAGTCACCATGGTGACCGGAAATTCGCTTACAATTTACCGCAATGATTACTATATCAAATACCCGCTTGCGGGAAGTCCCAGCAAAGAAAATCCCCTGGACCATCATCTGAAAATCGGAGTGAAGCCCAAGGACCTTCTGCGCATCTATTTTCTTCGAGACAAAACCCAAAAAATCATCGTGGTCGGCTCGCTGCCAGACCACCTGCCAACCGGCTAGCAGTTTTTCAATCATGGGAAACTGACTGCGCAATCGTCAAACTCTCACCCACACTCCAAGGGCTCATGTACGATAAAACCGATAGCCTCCAAAATGTTCCCACAAAGCCGTATTTTTCCTATTGTGCTTTCCTTTCTTTAGTTGTAAAATAAGCGTAGTTTAAGGGCGATACACAAAATAAAACAGGAGGCATACATGTTGAAGTTTGTTTTACTTCGCGCCCGCAAACTGGTTTTACTGACCTTGAGTTTAATCATTTTGATGCCATTTCTGGCGGACACGAAGATTCAGGCGGCGGAATTTAACGTCACCTTCTATGTACGTGCCTTCGGGGGCGGCTGGACACAATATGGATCACCAATCCCGACGGCAAATGATGGCGAAATTGTTTTTCCCACAGAGCCGGATATGACGACCAATGACTATGGCAGTTACCTGTCATTTTTAGGCTGGAGCACCAACTCAGATCCCGATGAGGATGCGGTGCTGACGCTTGAAGGAGAGAAGATTACCGGCAATATCGAGCTCTATGCGGTGATGTCCAATGAGTACAAGATTGAATACCGCTATTCCATTGGCGGTGATTTGATCATGTACAAGCTGGTATCGCCCGGCATGTCCTATCCCCGGCCCTCCGGACCGGAGCTGGAAAACGCGAACTTCACGGTTGCGTCCAACCAGTGGTTTGAAGACGGCTGGCAGACCACCAGCGGTACTGAGATTCAATTCGGAACAGACCTGGTCTACAGCAATGCGACCCTGATTCCGGTATTCTATGATGCGGTGCAGGTTTCCTTTAATCTGCAAGGTGGCACCTATAACGGCAATGGCATCGACCCAATCAAGGTAAAAAAAGGCAGTACCTTCGAAGAGATCAGCGGGGTTCCTTTAGTCGCAGAAGTATCCAAGGTAGGTACCGTTGCCTCATACTGGTCTTTGAGTGCCACCGGTTCTGAGATTGCCTCCAATTACATATTCAATGCGGACACGGTTTTGCATGTTGTCTACAGCAGCGATGAAGGTGTTCCCTATCAGATTGTCTACTGGGTGGAAAAGCCCAACCTGGGTGTCAACTTCTCACCCAGGCCCGGCAATGCCAACCACTACAACTACGGCTACTCGGTTCCCGTTGCCGGCTTTGGCTTACCCGGCCAGACCATCGGCGGCCCCGGGTCCGGTGCTGATATCATCATCAATTCCATCCCGGCGTACAACTACTTCGATGTGGAGGACCCGATGCGCTGGGCGCAGTGGCAGGACACCGAACCCACCACGATTTCAGCGGATGGCACCACCATCGTCAATGTCTACTGCTCCCTGCGGGTTTATCGCATCATCTTTGAAATCACCGATGAAACCGATCCCCAGTCCGGCTTACCGGTCGGCCGCTATATGGAGTACGACCGCGATGGCGATGGGGTCATGGAAATCTACAATCAAAGCACGCCTTACTCCTTCGACTTCAAGTTCGGGGATAAGATCAATACCAAATGGCCGCATCCGGTCAATGGAGCCCTGTTCCATCATGAAAACGATGACCAGTACTCGCACTGGAACCACCCCGATTTGGCAGTGGTTTCCGGGGTCTGGCAAACGCCCCGTACCGATATCACGGCGGCGATGATGCCGGCTTCCCCCAACGCCACCGGCTATGTGGTGACCCTGGCCTGGACCCCGGCTTCCGGCTCGATCTGGATGTACTACTGGGCGGAACTTTTACCCGGAGAGCTGGAGGATCCAACGGTTACCAAGCGCGAATACAATGGCACCTGGTGGGCTCTTCTGAGTGATTACAGTGCCATCATCCCCGACACCGCACCCGACATCGCTTCCAAGGCGATCCCGGGCTTTCAAGCCGGGATTCAGGGTGACTTTTCCGATACCCCGGATGGGGTCGGTTATACCACCAACCTGGATGCCTACGGAAACTGGCACAACTATGTCAACCACTACTATCTGCGGACCCGTTCCAATCTCTACTACAACATGGAAGGACACGGCACCCCCAATCTGGCGGATGCCGGAATCGCCTACAGCGAATCCATCAATCCGCTGGGCTTGCCCGGTTATGAGTCCATCCCCTACGGAACCTCGATGGCAGCCTTTGACATCAGCGTGAGCGATGTACCCGGCTGGCGCTTTCTGGGCTGGTACCAGGATGCCGCCGGTACTTTGGCCTATGACTTTTCCAACACCATGCCATCCACCGACTTGACCCTGTTTGCGAAGTGGGAATCCACCGATCTGACAGTCACCTTTATGGACAGCGACGGCTCGACTTTTCTGGGCACCCAAGGTGTGCAGATGTACGGCCGCATCAACTTCAGCAACCTGACCTTCAATGGCATCCGTTATGTTTTAAACGAATACAACGATCCCAACAAGGGAGCCCTGGTGGGCTGGGAATACATCCCGTACTCCACCGGCGGACGGGTACCCTTTGACACTTCCACCACCCTGTGGCGAAATGAGACCCTCTATGCCGTCTGGCAAAGTACCGGCTTGACCGTCATGTATCACAGCACTTCCGGCTCCGTGCTGGAAGTCGATGACGGGGAGAACGATGCGGGCTACAACCTGGGTGTCATCATCCCCACCCGCGATGATTCCGGCATTTCCTGCAGCGGCACCTCCGTGTTTGTGGGCTGGCGGATTGACGGGACCGGGGCGGTCTACAACGGCGGTGACAACCTGAATGTCATCGGCAACCTGCACATGTATCCGTACTGCGCCAATGAAAACGCGGACCTCTCCGACTTGGAATATGTGGAAAACGAAGGCCATCTGATTCAGTATGTCGATGGTTATGGCACCGTAATTCTGTCCTATGTGGCTTTGGACAACGACTTTGTACCCAAGCCTTCTGACAGTGACCTCAGCAGTGCCAACTTTATCTATCCCTCCGACAAAGTCTTTGAAGGGGAATGGATTTATCGCGGGGGCGGTGCGGTGGACTTTGATGACGACCGGGTCAGCAGCGATCTGGTTTTGGAGCCGGTTCTCTATAATGGGGCCACCATCTTCTTTAATACCTATGCGACCCCGGCAGACTCCATCAAAGTCAAGGAAGGCCTGAGCTTTGGGGAGGTTGCCCTGCCGGATATCAACAGCTTCAGCCGCACCGGCTATCACCCGGTGGGCTGGTCGCTCTTGCCTGGCGACAGCCTGAGTGACCCCACCCGTCCGGAGCTGGATTTGATTGATCCCTCTGATTTGATCAATACTTCCGAGGTGCACCTGTATTTGAAATGGGCAGGGAATGACCACATCGCCTACCACATCACCTACTGGGTGGAAAAACCGAATTTGGGTGCCAACTTCACGCCGACTCCCGGAAACATCAACCACTATGATGTCGGCTACATCGATCCGACCACCTACTACGGGACCGCCGGCTATTCCATCGGCGGACCGACCAGCGCGGCGGATATCATCATCGACTCCATGCCAGCCTATACTACTTTTACGACGGATGACCCGATGCACTGGGCTGTATGGCAGGCGACCTTACCGACGGTGATTGCCGGCGACGGTTCGACCATCGTCAACGTCTACGTGCGCTTGAAGAAATATACCATGACCTTCAATCTGGGCAGCAACAACTACCGGATGGTGGTCAACGGTGTCACCTATGACAGCAACACCAGCACCAGCTATCCGGTCTATACCATCGATTACAAGTTCGGGCAAACCATTGATGATATTTTCCCGCACCCGACCTTCGGCACCACCTTCAGCGGGTTTACGGGAAACAACCACTTTTATATGTGGGGAACCTCATATCTGAACCTGGGTGGTGAATCAGGCTTCATCTCCCCGCGCTATGTCGTAGGTGTGGAAATGATGCCGGTCGACTGGGATTCCAACGGCTATACCGTTACCCTGCAGGTAAACAGCGCGACTGCGTATGGCTTGTTATACTGGCTGGAAATTCTGCCGGAGCAGGATTGTGACCGGGATGGCTTAATCTGTCAGGACCGCTACAATTCAGTGCGGGGGGAAACCGTAACCTATGTCTATACCCCGGTTCATACCGGAACCAATTCCGGGTATGGAACCTACCATAAGGCAATCTTTGGCTTCGACGCGGTACCCTCATTGATGACAACCGGTGCCTGTACCATTGCGATGCCACCGGCACTGCCGACTCCCGGCAGCTGCAGCAACTTCTTCTATGACCGCGTACGCGCGACCTTCTACTATGACTTGCGCGGCTTTGAAAGCCAGCTGATAGACCAGCTTGGCCAAGCGGCCTATGATGCCCTGGTTGCCCCAAAGACCCTGATGTATGGCCAGAGCCTTTCAGACATGGACATCGACATCCCCAACCTGCTCAACCAGCAGGGTCAGACCAGCAACACCTTCATCTACTGGAGCTCGGTAAGTGAGCTGACCTATGAGTTTGACTTTTCACAGACGATGCCGGTCAATGACCTGGTCGTCTATGCCTTATTTGAATCAACTGACCACACGGTGACCTTCCGTGACAGTGACAATTCACCGCTGGCCACCGACGGCTCCGACAAGCAGGGCGTCAAGGATGGCGGCACTGTGCGCTTTGACGGTTTGACCATCGGCGATGTGATTTATATTCCGGGTGAAACCTTCGACCCGGTAAAGGGTGTATTTTTGGGATGGCAGACCAAATCAACCAATGGGACGATGGTGGATTTCCACAACAACACCCCGATTTACAGCGATGTGACCCTGTATGCCAAGTGGCAGTCCAACGGTCTGTATGTGGTATACCACAACACCGACTACAGTGTGCTCTATACGGATCTGGGGGATGGCGGACAGGGCTACTCCGTAGGGACCCAGGTCGCTGTCAAGGACAAGACGGACAGCGAGCTCTCCGCACTCACAATCCCGGCTTCCTCCAGCTTTGTGGGCTGGCGCATCAACGGGACCGGCTTGATCTACAAGAAAGACAGCCTGGTCAGTATCGATGGCATCATCCATCTGTATCCGTTATTCAACTATACCTCCTATCCGCTGTCTTTGAACAAGGTGGAATTCTATTCCAATACCGGAGCGTCCGGCAGTACTGCCGGGGATCTGGACAATGACGGGATTGCGGAGATGGAATACACCATCGTCAACGGCAACAACTTCTATCTGCCGGAAGCAGCCCTGCTGCCTTTGTTCAAGAAATCCGGCAGTGTACTCAAGGGCTGGTCCACCAAACCGGATCCCAATGAAAACGGGGCGGTGTTCTACCCGACGGGTGCGGAGATTATTGCCAGCGGCAATCAGACTTTCTACGCTGTATACGGGGATGCTTTGAGCGTGACCTACCATGACAATACCGACTATGCGGACTTGAGTGTTCCCCTGGATGAGAGCGAATATTTAGAGGATCAGCTGGTCTATGTCAAATTCGGCATCGACAGCAGCTTCATCTATAACGGCAAGACCTATACCTTCAGGGGCTGGAGCAGCGATGAGCATGCGCTAAGTGCCACCTATACCTTTGACGGCTTGAATTATTTCGCCATTACGCAAAACACCGACCTGTACGCCGTCTGGGAGGAAAGCTACAGCATCACCTATCTGGGCAATGGCTTCCCGGGAGTGGTTCCTGTAGACAATACCCCGTATTTCAAAAATACCGATGTAACCCTTTCCTTTGATATCAATAGCAGCTATGCGATTGCCGAGAGTGAAGAGTACTTCCTGTTTGTGGGCTGGGATGAAGACCCGCAGGCAAGTGACCCCACCTATAAAGCCGGCGGACTCAATCATCTAAACATCCAGAAAGATGTCGTCCTCTATGCGATCTGGCAGCCGGCCTACCTGGTGGTCTATAACGGCAACGGCTTTACCGGCGTGGTGCCGATGGATACCACCCTGTATGTCAATTCTGCCGGGGTAGCCGTACGCTTTGGCTTATTGAACCGCTATACCTCGCATGACAACCACAAATACAAGTTTGCGGGCTGGAACCAGGACCCCCTGGCTTCAGAGCCAATCTTTGCGCCCAATGGCACGACGACCTTTGCGATTACCGCCAACACCATCCTCTATGCGATTTGGGATCCGCTTTATATGGTCACTTATGATGCCAATGGCTATGATGTCCATATGCACGACGACAACGAGTATGACCCGCAGGATGCGGTGACGGTGCTGTTTGCCGGGATTGAGAACTATGAGGATGCGGACTTCAGCTATACCTTCTTGGGCTGGGATACTGACCCGGATGCCGAAGAACCGACTTATACCGAAGACGGGGTAGCGGAGTTTGTGATCGAAAACGACACCACTTTGTATGCGATTTATCGGGCAACCCCGAAAAATGACGAAGAAGACCGGGACGATCCGCTCGATGAGAAAGAGGAGATTGATCCACCAGCTCTCAGCAGCAACCCGGTGCCTTTGACCGGGGTGAATAATCAGCGGGGCTGGCTGAGTGCCCTTTGGGGTGTGTCGCTGTTAGGTGTGGTGATGGCGTATAAGAAGCGTAAAAGGAAAATGAATTGGTAAGTTAAACAAAACCCGGTGATGCCGGGTTTTGTGCTGGAAGGGCGGTGGATTGAAAAAAGTTCATCATAAAAACATCTTCTATTCCCAACTTCCTCCCAAACACATCACAAAATAAGTGAAAACAGACACGCAATCTATTGCCTTTTTGGGAATCATACGGTAAAATGATATTAGTTTAAGGGCGATACATGAAATAAAACTGGAGGTTTTATGTTGAAACAGGTTTTAATTCGTGATCGCAAAGCAGTTTGGGCTTACTCTTTGTTTTTGCGAAAAAACACGAAAATGGAAAACAGGGCTTGTGAGAAAGCCCCGCTTTGATGATGTCCGAACAGGTGAAATGCGCAAGCAACCGGAGCGGACATTTTGGTGTTGAGAGAGTTAGGCAGAAAGGAAAGCGGAAGATGACCAGTGTCAAAAAGAAGCACGGCTTTGAAGTAAAGTTTCGGATGTTGACCCGATACCGTTTGAAAGTGCCCTGGTACGCCATGACTTTGGCGATGTTTTTGATCGGGGTGGCGATGCTGCCGGTAACCGGTCTTTGTGCCCTGGGTGCCGGTCTATACGGGTATGCGGACTTGTTCCGGATCATCCATATCGGTATCTTATTTACTCTTTATTGGCTGGTCGGGTACCTCTACCCGCATTTTGCCGAGGAAAATGCGAATCTGACCTTATGCTTTCCGGTAGCCGTGACAATCTTCTGGTTTTTGTTGGTTCTCAACCGCAATCTGCCGGCTTTATCCAATTACCACTACCCGTCCTTTGAATGGTCCCTGCGCTTTATGGTTGGCGCCGCCAATCAGCTCTACTCCGGCTTTGCGACCATCTTTGATGATGTCTACTACCTGCTGTGGGACAGCCTGCCCTACAGTTTGGGGAGGTTTTTTGACTTATTGCTGCTGCTGTTACTTCCCTGCGGGGGGACTTGGCTGTTATTGAAGGGGGCCAGGACCCGAAAGCGGCATGTGAGGGAAATATTCAAGGAAATCTTCACACCCCATGACAATTAAAGCCCACTTCTTTTCTAAGGGGAGATCCATAACGGTTCTCTCTTTTTTTTGGTTTTTGTGAAATTTTCAAAACTGAAATTTTCAAACCGGTAATTTCAAAATAGGAAAAAGTATCAAAATCGTTTGGATTAACAGGACAAATTCCTGAAAACAATCGATCTTTCCAAGTTCTTCCCCGGGAAGAGGGAGAATGGTATTAAAATTTAAAATGAATATAAAAATAGTAGGTATTTTTTTAAAATCAAAAAATATCAAAAACTTTCACAGATGAATCCCTGGAAAATAGGTAGAATATATTTATAGAGGAATTTGGGAGGAGGTTTGATATGTTCCCCGGACTACGCCCCAAAGTGCCGTGGTACGCAATGATTCTGGTAATGCTTGTAATCGGCTCTATGATGCTGATTGTGGATGTGATGTGCGACTATCTGGTCACTCTGACCGGAAACGACAGTATCCGCATACTTCATATCCTGCTGTTGTTTGTTGCTTACTGGCTGGCAGGTTATTTCTATCCCATCTTCGATAGTACCTGCTCAAAGTTTCTTGATTCCCGCCTGATCGCGATAGCGGTGTTCTGGCTGTTGATTGTGATTGATCGCAACCTGCCCCAAAATGTTGTGACCAATCAGAATACAGCCCTGCTTGTCGTACGCCCCGCGATTGCAATGATTGCCAGAACCTATGCCGGCTTCGCGGCTACGTTCAATGATTTCTATTTGCTTCTGTTTTCGCACTTGCCCTTCGGTCTTGGTCATTTCTTCGATTTGTTTCTGCTGATTCTAATGCCGTCCGCCTGCATGCTTGTGGGCATCAAGGCCACGGCATTAAGGAAGAAGCGGCTGGCATCTGTTCAAGTTACCATCTTCGGCCCGGGCATCCATTCTTGATAAGACCCGCACACTTCCCAGCGGGTCTTTTGTTTGTCTAAAATCACAATAACTGCTAAAAATGTGTTAATTTAACCGCAAAACAACAGAATAAATAATTGATTGTAGAAATTTTCATCAACAAAGTTGATTTTCCTTGATTTTGTGATAGAATGCCAATGTTTAAGGGCTTAAAGAGAAAATATGCGGAGGCATTTTGCTGATGAAGCGCGTTTCATTTTGTTTGCACAAAGTTGTTTTTTTTGTCCTGAGTACCATCCTGCTGCTCCCACTAGTGGGGACGATTTCCATTAAGGCAGCGGAATACACTGTTACCTATTATGTGAAAAGCTATGGGCAGGACAACTGGAGTATCTATGACAGCATCGCCACCATCAATGACGGCGAGATTGTCTTGCCCACAGAGCCGGATTTATCCAACAGCAATTACGGGGACTACAAGTCCTTTTTAGGCTGGAGCACAGACAGCACGCCTGACGAAGACAGTGCCCTGGTGGATCTGAGTACCAAAATAAACGGCAACCTCGACCTCTATGCGGTGATGTCCACCAGCTACAAGATCGACTACCGCTATAGTGTAGGCGGCGATTTGATTATGTACAAGCTGGTGCCGGAGGGTATGTCCTATCCCCGGCCATCCGAGCCGGAGCTCGCCAATGCCAACTTCACCATCGCCAGCAATCAGTACTTTGAAAACACCTGGCAAAAACCCAATGGCACCGAAATACAGTTCGGGGTTGATTTGGTCCATGAAAATGCGACCCTGTTACCAATCTTCAGCGATGCCGTCTGGATTTCCTTTGATTTGCAGGGGGGAAATGTCGGCGGTTTGGGCATTGACCCGATTAAAATCAAGAAAGGGTCTGCCTTTACCGATGTCAACCTGCCGCTTGTCACCAATGTTTCAAAAACCGGCTCCCTGCCTTTGCACTGGTCCTTGACCAGCTCCGGCAGCGAGATTCCCGAGCACTACATCTTCAATTCCGACACCACCTTATTTACGGTATACACCAGTGAGGAGGGGGTTCCCTATCAGATTGTCTACTGGGTGGAAA
Organism: Erysipelotrichaceae bacterium; assembly: GCA_031272515.1. Taxonomy (GTDB): domain Bacteria; phylum Bacillota_I; class Bacilli_A; order Erysipelotrichales; family Erysipelotrichaceae; genus JAISTR01. The sequence continues at coordinate 10,985 of JAISTR010000052.1, forward strand.
AGCCCAACTTAGGTGTCAACTTTTCGCCCAGGCCCGGTAATCCCGCCCACTATGACTATGGCTATGCGGTCACAATCGGCGGCTTTGGCATGCCCGGGCAAACCATCGGCGGCCCGGGTTCGGGCGCCGATATCATCATCTCCTCAATCCCTTCCTATAACTACTTCGATGTCGAAGACCCGATGCGCTGGGCCCAGTGGCAGGAAACCGAACCGGCGACGATTGAAGCCGATGCTTCCACCATTGTCAATGTCTACTGCACCCTCAGGGTCTACCGCATCATCTTTGAGATCACCGATGCCACTGACCCTGGTACCGGATTGCCAGTCGGCCGCTATATGGAGTACGACCGAGACAAAGATGGCACTAGTGAAATCTACAACCAAAGCACTCCGTATTCCTTCGACTTCAAGTTCGGCGACAAGATCAGCTCCAAGTGGCCCCATCCGGTCAACGGGGCAGTCTTCCATCACGAAAGCGATGAAGAGTACTCCCACTGGGAACACCCGTCGTTGGCGGTGATTTCCGGGGTCTGGCAAACGCCCAGGGCGGATATCACCGCGGCGATGATGCCGGCCTCCCCCAATGCCACCGGCTACGTTGTGACCCTGGCCTGGACCGCTCCGACCGGGGAGATTGGCATGCTTTACTGGGGCGAACTCTTGGAAGGGCAGATGGAGGATGATTCCATCGTGAAACGGGAGTACAACGGCATTTGGTGGGCTTTGTTAAGCGACTACAGTGCCACCATTCCCGATACCGCCCCCGACATCGCCTCCAAGGCGATCCCGGGCTTTCAAGCCGGGATTCAGGGGGACTTCTCCGATACGCCCACCGGTCAAAGCTACTCCAGCACCCATAACGAAAACAACCAGTGGCATAACTATGTCAACCACTACTATCTGCGCGTCAAATCCAACCTCTACTACAATATGGAAGGACACGGCACTGCCAACCTGACAGATGCCGGGATTCCCTACAGCACCAGTATCGCCCCGCAGAATCTGCCCGGCTTTGAGGATATCGCCTATGGCACTTCCATGGCTGCCTTCAATGTCAGCGTCGATGATGTGGCAGGCTGGCGGTTTCTGGGCTGGTATGTCGATGCGGCGGGTACGCTGCCCTTTGACTTTACCACCACCATGCCTGCCAATGATTTGACCTTGTTTGCCAAGTGGGAATCCACTGATTTGACGGTCACCTTCATGGACAGCGACGGCAGCACGCTTCTTGGCACACAGGGCGTGCAGATGTATGGCAAGATCAAGTTCAACAACCTGACCTTCAATGGCAACCGCTATATTATCAATGAATACAATGACCCCAATAAAGGGGCTTTAATCGGCTGGGAGTATATTCCCTACTCCAATGGTGCGCGGGTACCCTTTGATACCAGCTCCACCCTTTGGCGAAATGAGACCCTCTATGCCGTATGGCAAAATACCAGCCTGACGGTCATGTATCATAATACCACCGGCTCGGTACTGGAAGTCGATGACGGGGCGAATGATGCGGGCTATAACCTGGGCGTGATCATCCCAACCCGGGATGATAATGGTGTCACCTGCAGCGGCACTTCCAGCTTTGTCGGCTGGCGGATTGACGGGACCGGAGCGGTCTATAATGAGGGGGACAACCTGACGGTCATCGGCAACCTGCACATGTATCCGTATTGTGCCAATCAGGACGCCGACCTCTCCGACCTCAACTATGTGGAAAACGAAGGCTATCTGATTCAGTATGTCGATGGCTATGGCACGGTGATTCTGTCCTATGTGGCCTTGGAGAACGACTTTATTCCCCAGCCCTCCAGCAGTGACTTAAGCAGTGCCGGTTTCGTCTATCCTGGCGACAAGTACTTTGAGGAAACCTGGAGCTACCGGGGCACAGGTACAGAGGTCAATTACAGCAGTGATAGGGTGAGCGGCAATCTGATTCTGGAGCCGATCCTCTATGACGCCGCCACGATTTTCTTTACGACCTATTCCACCCCAACGCAGGCCATCAAGGTCAAGCTGGGCACCACCTTTGGTGAGAATACCCTGCCGGATATAAGCAGCTTCAACCGTACCGGCTATCATCCGGTGGGCTGGTCGCTGGATCCCGGGGATGCGCTATCCAACCCCAATAACCCAACCAATGACCTGATTGATCCCAATGCAATGATTGATACAGATACGATCAACCTCTATCTGAAGTGGGAAGGGGACCCCAACATCGCCTACCACATCACCTACTGGGTGGAAAAGCCCAACCTGGGCGCCAACTTTACCCCGACGCCCGGCAACATCAATCACTATGACATCGGCTATATTGACCCGACCACCTACTATGGGACCGCCGGGTATACCGTCGGCGGACCGGGCAGTGCCGCGGATATCATCATCGCTTCAATACCGGACCACACCACCTTCGATGACAATGATCCGATGCACTGGGCACTGTGGCAGACTACCATGCCCACGACCATTGCCGGTGACGGTTCAACGGTCGTCAATGTCTATGCTTCCTTAAAGAAATACACGATTACCTTTAATCTGAATGAATCAAACCGGACCCTGACCATCGGCGGGGTGGTATATGGTGGCAAGCAGGCAGCGGGTCATTATAAAATGGAGTTCAAGTTCGGGCAGAATCTGGAGGATATCTATCCCCATCCCTCCTTCGCTACCGTTTTTAAACTTTCCACCGGCCTTCGTTTTTATTCCTGGGACAACAAAGGTTTGTCCCTGTATGCAGTTGTGAGCGGTCTTAAAAAGACCATCCAGTTTGCGACCCCGAGATTTGTCGCGGATGCGGGCATGATGCCCTATGATTGGGATTCCCAGGGCTATACGGTGACCCTAAGCACGACCACCGCCGCCTTTGACGGGGCTGTCTACTGGCTGGAAGCACTGCCGGACCAGGATTGCGACAATGATCCGGAGCTGGTGTGCAAGATCATGGTTCATCCTGTAACCAATCAGCCGGTGACCTATGTCTATGCCCCAACCCACACCGGCACCGGCACCGTCAATGCGACTTGGAACCACAAGGAAATCTACGGGTTTACACCAGTGGAAGACCTGTTCTATAAGGCGGCTTGCGAAGTACCCGACCCCAATGAGGCATTTCAGCTGCCTGCCAACTGCGTCAACCTGTTCTATGACCGTGTCAGGGCGACCTTCTCCTATGACCTGCGTGGCCATGACAGTGCTTTATCCACACAGCTGGCGAGCGAGAACCCGCCCCGTGACCTCGCTGAACTGACAGGTACGCTCACCCTGATGTACGGGCAGGACTTAAGCAAGCTGGACATTGATTTACCGGATATCCTAAACAGCACCGGGGATGTCAGCTACCGCTTCAAGTACTGGAGCTCGGTCAGTGAACTGACCTATCCCTTCAACTTCAACCAGACGATGCCAGTCAACAATATCATCGTCTATGCCCTCTATGAGTCCACCGACCACACCGTGACCTTCCGCGATGGTGACGGCACGCCGCTGGCCAGTGACGGCAGTGATAGGCAGGGGGTCAGCGATGGCGCGACCATCCGCTTTGAAAACCTGACCATCGGCGGGACCCTCTATATCCCGGGTGAAACCTTCGATGGGCAAAAAGGCTTCTTCTTGGGCTGGCAAATCAAGGAGGAGGGGACCGGCAACCTGGTGGATTTCCACAACAATACCCCGATTTACACCAATGTGACTTTGTATGCCAAGTGGCAGACCAGCGGTCTGTCGGTGGTCTACCACAACTCTGATTACAGCGTGCTCTATAGCGATACCGGCGATAACGGCAACGGTTATATGGTCGGCACCCAGGTCGTCATACAGGACAACAGCGATCCGAACCTGTCCGCCTTGAATATTCCCTCGGGCGCCAGCTTTTTGGGTTGGCGGGTCAACGGGACCGGATTAGTCTATGTCAAGGACAGTCTGTTGGCGATTGACGGTGTGATGCATTTATATCCCTTATTCCAGTACACCAACTATCCGCTCAAGCTCAACGCGGTGAAGTTTATCTCCAATACCGGTGCCAGCGGCAGTGCGGTGGGCGATGAGGACAATGACGGTATTGCGGATCTGGGCTACAACGTCGTCAACGGCAACAACTTCTATCTGCCCCAGGCGGCTTTACTGCCGGAATTTAAAAAAGAGGGTAAGGTCCTCAAAGGCTGGTCCACCACGCCCGATCCTGAAGACCCCGAGGCCGAACTCTATGCCCCCGGCGAAGAAGTCATCGCCACCAAAGCCCTGTCCTTCTATGCCGTCTATGGGGATGCTTTGCGCGTGACCTATCATGACAATACGGATGACGCGGTTTTGGATGTGCCAATGGATGAGTGGGAGTATTTGGAAGGGGAGGTCGTCTATGTGAAGTTCTCAATTGATGAGACCTATTTCTATAATGGGCGAACCTATGCTTTTGTGGGCTGGAGTACCAATCCCCTTGCCACCAGTGTGCAGTATAGCAGCGATGGCCTCAATCATTTTGTCATCAATGACAATACCGACCTCTATGCGATCTGGGAAGTCAGCTATAAGGTCATCTATGACGGCAACGGCTATACCGGGGCAGTGCCCATCGACAACACCCCGCACTTCTATGATGACAAGGTCGATGTGCTCTTTGACATCAATAAGACCTATGCCTTGGCAGAGAGCCTGGAGTACTTTGTATTCAAGGGCTGGGATGAAGATCCCAAGGCGAGTGTACCTGCGTATACCGCTGCTGATATCAACTTCTTCCATATCGAAAAGGACACGACCTTATACGCAATCTGGGGACCGGCTTACCTGGTCACCTATAACGGCAATGGCTATACCGGTGTGGTGCCGGTCGATGCCGCTTTGTATCAGCCGTTGGTCAATGTGGCGGTGCGCTACGGCTTTTTGTCGCAATACATCTCCCATGATAACCGCAAATATGTTTTCAAAGGCTGGAGTGAGGACCCAGAGGCCAGTGAGCCCACCTACACTAGCAGCGGGCTCTCCCAGTTTGCAATCAACCAGCACACGACCCTGTATGCGGTTTGGCAGCCGTTATATCATTTATCCTACAACGGTAACGGCTATCTGGCTGATTTTGAAGACCCCAATGACTACAATCCCAATGATTTGGCAGAGGTGAACTTCAACCGGACGGAGGACTTTGAGGATGAGGATTTCCGTTATGAATTTCTCGGCTGGGACAAGGACCCGGATGCAGTTGATCCGATGTATACTGCAGATGGTGTGACAACCCTGGAAATGCAGGGTGATACGACTTTGTATGCGATTTATAAAGTCACCCCCAAGCATGCCAGTGAAGACCGTGAAGAGCCGCCGTTAGGAAACGATCAGCCATCCAGCTATTCACCCCAAAACCCAGCGGTACCGCTGACCGGGATGCAGAGTGATGTGGGACGCTGGTGGTGTCTGTTATGGTTTTGCGGCTGGCTGTTTTGGTCGATGCTTTTGAAACGGGAGGATTGAAATTGGATAAAAACCGGATTTCTACAGAAGTCCGGTTTTTAAATCAATGAACAGGTATATCGGCAATAATTTAAAAAATTGCCGATATACTTGAATCTTCAGTGTCCGCTTCATCTGTGCGCCATCATCAACTTATCAATTACACCATAGAAATGATAACTGAATGAGCGAATTGACAAGTTAGGGGAGCAGGTCCGCTTAACAAAGAAGCAGTGACTGCTAAAAACCTTGAATGATTTTCAAGGTATAATAAAGGTAACAAGGGAGGGATAATACCATGTGGAATCAACTGAATACCGGCGAATACGAAGGCATGCTTGCCCAAACCATTTCCTTTCAAGGCTACAATCGCGATTGGGTTCACGGTTATTATGTACGGCCATTAACCGGCAAAAAAATCGGCAGCATCGTCTTAATCCCGCATATGCCCGGCTGGGATGAGTACTGCCGGGAAGCTTCCAGGCGCTTTGCGCAGCACGGCTATGCAGTGCTCTGTCCGGACATCTACTGCCGCATCGGCCATGGGACCCCCAGCGAAGTGGCGGCCTTGGCCAGAGAGCAGGGCGGTCTGGCGGATGCCTGTGTGATGGGGGATGTACAAGGGGCAGTCGACTTTCTGAAAGCCCAGCCCCTCAGCAATCAAAAGGCCGGGGTCATCGGCATGTGCTCAGGCGGCCGCCACGCCTTTTTGGCAGCCTGCAGCATCGCCGGACTGGATGGCGCAGTGGATTGCTGGGGTGGCGGTGTAGTGATGGCGAAAGACCAGCTTTCCGATAAACGGCCAATAGCGCCCATTGATTTGACCAGCGATTTATCCTGTCCGCTTTTGGGCATCTTCGGCAATGATGACCACTCGCCCACCAGCGACCAGGTGGATTTGCATGAGGCCAAGCTCAAGGAATGTGGCAAAGACTACCAGTTTTTCCGCTATGATGGCTGCGGGCACGGCTTCTGGTACTACCATACGGAGATGTACCGGCCCAAGGCGGCAATGGAATCCTTTGAACAGGTCTTAAGCTTCTTCGAAAAAACGCTTTCTCTATGAGTGAAGTGCTGTTTTTTAGCCCGCAAACGGTGATGATCAAACCGGTGGGCTCTCGCTGCAACCTCAACTGTCACTATTGTTACTACCTGGGCAAACAGCAGCCCGGCGGACAGCCGGCAGGTAAAATGTCGAAGCGAACCCTGGAGAAGATGATCCGCCAGGTACTTGTCAATTCACCCTATCCGGTGAACCATTTTATATGGCATGGCGGGGAACCGGCTTTGGCCGGGATGGACTTCTTTAAGGAAGTGCTGGCTTTGCAGAAAAAGTATTGCCAAACCGGACACGGCTTTGTCAATATGCTGCAAAGCAACGGCACGCTGCTGGATGAAGCCTGGTGTGATTTTTTGAAGGAGAACCGCTTTCTGGTGGGGCTGTCTTTGGATGCAACCGAAAAGTTGCACAACAAGTACCGCAAAGACTACCAGAACCAGGGCAGCTATCAAAGCGTGAAAGCCGCTTTAAAAAGGCTCAACAATGTTGGCATTGAGCCTGACTTATTGACAACTGTGACGATGGATACGGCATTAAGGCCAGAGGAGGTCTACCGCTGTTTAAGTGAATTGAAGCAAAGCTGGGTACAGTTTATCCCGATTGTGAATTTTCAGGATCATAAGCTCACAAGTGAAAGTGTGACCGGGAAAGCCTACGGGGATTTTCTTTGTAGGATCCTGGAGCTTTGGCTTGAGAATAACGGGCAGGACTTCCAGGTTCAGATTTTCTCAGAGATGCGCTTATGCTTAAGCGCCATGGAGAGCACAGTCTGCTGGATGCGGGAGGTCTGCGGGGAAGTGCCGGTGGTGGAAGCGGATGGCTCGGTTTATCTCTGCGACCATTTTGTAAATGAAAAACATCGCTTGGGGAGTCTGTACAATCAGGACTTTAAGGATATCTGGAAATGGCCCAATGCTTTTGGCTTGCAAAAGAGTAACGCGGCAGGTCAAAAATGCCTGCAATGCGAAGTCTTTGCGTATTGCCATGGCGGCTGTCTCAAAGACCGGATCAGTAATGCAAACGGGGAGATTGAGAATGTCCTCTGCGACGGTCTGTACCGGTTTTTTATGGAAGCGAAACAAAAATTGAAACCATTGGTTTCTATTGATAAGCAACTGTGATAGAGTAATAGCATGGCGAGAGGAAGAAGATATAAAATACCATTGCCAAAAGATGAAGGCGATTGGGTTATGTGGATTCTCGCAGGTTTTGTTTTTTTTCTGCGGTTTGTGTTTCTATGGGTTTATGAAGTTTCTCATCTGGATAACCGGGTCGAAAGACAGATTTCCCGTAGACAAAAAACCGCGCAGGCCCAAACCAAGCAGTACAACTGTCTCTGCACCTGCTGCCAAACTTTCTGAAATGACCACCTACCAGCCGTAAGTAAATCCCAAAAACAAAGAGCGGGCAGAGTTAAAAAGCGTCTGGGGGCTGGATGATGATGAGCTTGACATGATTGAAGCCGGCCAGCAGGACGCCTGGGACTTCGATGAGGAAGACGACGAACACGAAGAAGACTATTATTACGAGCAGGAATGAAGAGTTTCTGCTTTTTAATTCTCCTTGGCCAGTTTTATCCTGGCGGCCTTCAGTTCTTTTTCAATGGGGATGCGTGAGGCCGCCCACAGCATCAAAACGGATACCGCCATCGGTGCAATTCCCAGCATGAAATTGATGACGGATATTGCGGCTGCCGGCTGATTGGGCAATTCGGCATTAAACCCGGCAACGGCCAGGGAGATGGTGATGAACTGGGTTGCGGCTGCGGAAGCCAGTTTGGCAGCGAGATTGTCTGTGGAAGCGATCATCGAATCAAAACGGCGGCCGCTGTCCGCTTCGACGATGTCCACCAGATTATTGCGGTTGGTGTTAAATAAGACGAAGGCGATGGTGGCGGAAATGCCCACTGAGACCGCATTGACATAAATCGCCATTGTTGAGGCAGGTGAAAGGACAAACCAAATCTTTCCCAGGATGGAAACAAGCGGTGCCATCATCATCGTCTTTCTTCTGCCCAGCTTTTGATCAATCTTTGAAACAAAGAAGGAGGATAAAAGCGAGCTCACCAGAAAAGCTGCCTGCACGCTGGTAGCGGCAGCGGTGGAGCCCAGCACATAGGTGGCATAATAGGTGACGCAGGTTAAAAGCAGCAGGTTGATGACGCCATAGCAGATGATATAAAGGGTGTTGATGACCCAGGATTTGTTTTTTAACAGGGTGGTGGCAATGGTTCTAAAAGGCAGGTGTTCTTCATCATCCGCCACCTGTTTCACCCGTTCCCTGGTGGTGAAATAGTGAATCAGACAGCCGGCAATGACAATCAAGCCCATTATCACCGCAACCTTGAAGAAGCCGCTATCGGCAGTATCCGTCAGGTTGCCCTCACGGTTGAGGGCTCCAAAGCGTTTCAAAAGCGGCAGACAGGCAAGGGCACCAATGCCCGAGCCTAAAGTCCCGCCCAGGTTACGGAAGACGTTGATGGAGCGGCGGTCACTGTCCAGATCACTGGCCAGACCGCCCATGGAATTATAGGGAATCCCGACAAAGGTATTAAAGACTTCAAATAAGATATAAATGACCAAAGCCAAAATGATAGCCGGAACCTCTGAAAGATGGAAGTCTGTGAACAAGAGCACTACCGTAATCGCCCAGGGCACGCTGTGCCACAGGGCGAAAGGCCGTACGCTTTCCCCGCTTTTGAAGCGGTGGTTGACTGCCCAGTAGCCCAGCAGCGGGTCATTGATGGCATCCCATATGGTACCGATGGTCAAAATCGTCCCGGCCCAGAAGACATCCAGCTTGACGACATTGGTCAGAAAGAAGAGGTAGTAGATGCTTTTGAACTGATAGACGATGTTGTTGGAGCCGGAGAAGGTGAAAAATCCCAGCTTTTCTTTTAAGTCAACCTTGCTTTTGGTACTCATACCCGTACTCCTTTCTGACGGTACTCTTCACAGAGTGCTGTCAAGTCTTTGATTAACAAAGCCTTGAACGCTTGTGGTTCATCACCCATCGGGTTGTGTCCGCTTTTCTCAAACCAGACCAGTTTTTTGTTTTTTGCCTTGAGGTTATTGTAATAATCCTCTACCAATTGGGCCGGGGTATTATAGTCCAGCCGGCCGTCATAGATGTAGTAGGGCACTTTGATTTCGCCGACTTCCTTACTCAAATTGCTGCCGACAACCTCAGGCAGCATCGTATCCAAAACCAGGATGTGGCCGAAGGCCAAACCCAACAGGTCAGAAATGGAGTATTCCCCGGACTTGATGATGGGAATGATAAAGGAGGTGGTGTAGTCGCGTTTCTTTTGATCTTGGGAATAACCGCCATACTTCATCATGACCTTGCGCTGTACCAGCATGCCTTTGCGGCCGCCGGAATAGTTGCCGTTGACTGGGGCTCCCAGTTTTTCAAGTGCTTGTACCGCTTTGGTGTCATTGTGTTTTTTGGCTTCACTTAAGGCGAAGTGATAGGAGATCTCCTCGTTTTTGGGACCGTTGACCATCTGCCCGAAGCCCACATAGCCGGCAATTTTATCCGGGAAGCGGTATACCAGCATCGTACCCAAGAGACTGCCCCAGCTGCCGCCAATCACAAAGACCTTGTCTTTATGAAAGGTTTCACAGCACCAGTCGACCAGGGCTGCCGCATCACGGGTCAGCTGATCGATGGTCAAAGTCTTTGGATCCACCCCCCAGTAGGAACCGCCGCTGCCTCTTTGATCCCAGCAGACCAGCGTGAAGTGATCCAGCAGTTCGTTGTCGTTTTTTAAAACACCATGACGGCTGATGACGCCAGGCCCGCCATGCAGAAAAATCAGCACCGGCAGACTTTCGTCCTTGCTTTTGATATGAATTTTCTGCTTAAATCCGCAGAGTTCAATTTTTTTCTTGAGATCCAGCATAGTGCCTCCTGCAGCAATTGTGAAAAAATCATATCATACTATCCGTGAAACAAAAAAAGAAAATCAAAAATCAGGGAACCTATGAGAGAAAAGCAACATATCCAACAAGCTTGTTTTTTATGCAAAGAAAGGGCTATGCGCATTAAAAGCAATAGGTTGCTTAAATGTAAAGAACCCTTTATTGGAAAGCTTTCCATCTTTATCGCAACTTCAGGAAGGTTGGCTTTATGATGTAGTTGAACTCGAACAGGAGCAGTTTATGAACAAGCACACACTGCGGCCGCTGGTCGCCCTGCTACTTGCCTTGAACTGGATTCTGACCTGCTTCTCTTTCCCAATTAAGGCAAGTGCGATGATTACCATCAACACTTACTATACCAGTGATGCCGGCAATACCTGGACGCTTTATCAAAGCCTGAATGTTGCCAAGTCGACTACTTACCGGCAACTTAAGAATTCTGGTCTGGCGTTCGACGGACCTCCCAAAGAACTATGGCCGGCTGATGCGCTTAGCTTTACCGGTTATTTTCAAGATCCTGAATCCGCCACCTATCCTGATGGTTTTTTGTCCCCGTTCTATCAGGTTGACTTGCAATCAGATGCGACTATAGAGCAGGACCTAAACCTTTTTTTGGGCTTTGCGGATCGCTGGGTTGTCAAATTCACCGATGGCAAGGGCCGGGTGATCTTGACCGACTGGCGCTATGATGGCCAAAAGGTACCGTTCTTTCACCGCTATGGCAATTTGGATTTGAGCCAAGGGCGGGTTTTGGCCGGGTGGTCCTATGACCCCCAGGGCCAAAAACCGGTGTACTTCTATGATGAAGTCCACTCTGATTTGACTTTGTACCCGGTGTTTCTGGATACGCACCTGGTGCACTTTGACAGCCAGGGCGGAAGCAGAATCAACTATGATAACACCCACCAGGATTACGCCCTCATTGCCCCGGGTGCTCTGCTTAAAAAGCCCCCGGACCCAAGCAAACCCGGGTATCTCTTTGGCGGCTGGCAATATCAGGGCAAGTCCTGGAATTTCGCGGTGGACCGGGTAAACAGACCGCTGACTTTACAAGCCATCTGGCACAAGGATACTAATCCGAAAGCTGAGGTAAAGGTGGTAGTCTGGCTGGAGCGTCCGGATGTCGCCAAAAACGGTACCGTATTGGCGGATGATGAAAACAGCAGTCCCGCTGATCTTGCAAAGCATTTTGGCTATTATGACAGCCGCATTCTTTTACTGCCGGTCGGCACCAGTCTAGACCCGCAGTCCTTTCAAACAAACATCCCGCACAGCTACTATGACTTTGCGATACTCTCCAGCCAAAGTGTACAAGAGGACAACAGTAGTGTCATCCATCTCTACTACAAGCGCAAGGTCTATCAGCTGCAGTTTGAGCTGACACAAAGCACAGCCCAAATGCGCATCGGAAATGACCTCTTTGGCGCCGGTTCGCCTTATCAGTTTTTGGCCAAAGCGGGGGAGAGCATCCATGAGCGCTGGCCAATACGCGACTTGGCAGACTTCCCGCCCGTCACTAGCACCACGGACACTTTGAATTTTTTTGGCTGGAGTGATCAAAACCAAAACCTTTATCCCTACAAACAAATTGTGCTGGATGAAAGCATGGCTGATTTGGCGGTGCATGATACAATCACCTTCACCTCAATCTACCAAGAGCAGGGGATGCTGTTTCATGTGAACTATCTGTTTCAGCCGCTGGCAAATGATGACGGGTTAGGCCGCTATGAGAACTATCAAAACCGAAATTACCGCTATGATGAAGCCTACAATCAGCAGCTCTTTGGCGATGGCTATCCGCTGGTGCTGCCGGTATTTCCCGGTTTTAGAGCAATGTCCGCCAACGCCCTGATGCGCGATCAGGGCGGTTTTGTCCCAACCACACAGCCGCTTTTGGACCAGTACCTCTTTTATGGCCGCAAAAAATATACCCTCTACTTTGACACTTGGGGCAACTTGGCAAAGCTGGCGCTACCGCTTGATCAGCTGCCACAGCGCTACTCGTACTACGATCTCTTCTATCAGACCCCGTTAGCACCATATGCCAAAGAGTCCGACCGCTATCAGCCCGTCACTGTCCATAAAACAACCTACCAGTTTACCGGCTGGTACTATGACTTAACCAGTCTGCACCCGGTGGACTTTCAGTACGACCAAATGCCGGCGGAAAGCTTAACCCTCTATGCGAAATGGATACCAACCAAACAGATGCTCACCATGCATGCGAGTGTGCGCGGCTTTAACTACTGGACCAAAGGTCCCAGGGAAGTGGAGTATGGTTATGTTGTCAAAGCCGAAGACCTGCCGCAATTGACAGTAGGTGAGGCAGTCTATCTGACGATGGACCCGGATTACCGGTATTGGGTTGTCGGCGGGTCTCCGGATAATAAGGAGGATGTACCGATGGGCAGATTTGTCGGATATGTGACTGATATCGTGCATCCAGAAAAGGAGGAGGCCTTCAATCGCTTGATTATCCCGACCGATCCCATCGGCCAGGTGGTGGACCGGGATACCCATTTCTATTCCATCTACAACACCCTGGATTTTACCCTGAACTTCCATAGCGGTGAGGGAGAGTGGAAAAACAGCTTCAACAAGATTAAAACCGACACCAAGACCTACGACATCAACCACTATGCCAGAATGCCAAAAAGCAGTGATGACCTTGGTGAGTTGGTGCTGCCTGCCGGCAAGATCTTTTTGGGCTGGAAGCTGGACCGCAACCACGATGGGATGCCGGATGTCAATAGCCGGATCTACCTTGCCGGTGAGCTGCTTATGATAACAGAGGATACCCAGGTGGTTGCGGTGTATGCTTATTTAAATGAAGTCACACAGCTGACCTATCACGCCAATGACGGCAGCGGCTATAGCCGCAGTGTGATTGTGCCAAGAAACAGTGAGGTAGTGCTGCTAAGCCAACAGGAGGCCTTGAACCCCCGTTATGGCTACCTCCCAAATGGCAATCACCGTTTTCTGGGCTGGGATGATAAGCCGAACCGGGAAAGGCCGCAGTACCTGAGTAAAATCCAGGTAAAAGAGCTTCCGGTGGATGTCTATGCCCACTGGTCAGATAGCAGCAATAACCCGGATGAGCCGCCAGAGCCACCGATAAAGCCGCCACAGCCACCGGTGAATCCTACAATTCCGCCGCTCTCGGCAACCCGGCCTGTGTATCACTGGTATCTGCTGTTTTTGATGGCACTGCTTGTTGGCTGGTATGAAAAAAGAAGGGGTGGGGGCTAAAGGGAATAGAAGAAATTAACAGCAAACCCACCAAAAAAAGACTTTCTCTCGAAAGTCTTTTTTCACAAATCCAATTTCGCAAAGGCTTCCAGCACCGCTTCGCAGACACTCTCGTCCTGCTCCACCGAACCGCCGGAGACACCGATGCCGCCAATGACTTTGCCATCGCTGAAAAGCGGAAAACCGCCGCCGAAGATGACCAGTTTGTCGTTTGTCACATTGATGCCAAAGGCGCTTTCGCCAACCTGGGCGATCTTTCCGAATTCGGCCGTTGGCTGCCGCAGTACGGCGGCGGTGTAGGCTTTCTTCTGTGAGATTTCAATGCTGGGCAAAATCGCATCGCCAAAGCGCTGCAGAAAGCGCAGGTTGCCGGCTTCATCGGCAATCGAAAGGGTGACCCCTACTTTGATTTTCTCCGATTTTTTCCTGGCCGCAGAAGCCAATACCCCAATGGTCTTCTCATCCAAAATAATGCTCATGATTGTCCCTCCTGATTGTACTGACTTTATTCTATCATCATCCATCCGCTTTTTTGCGGCTTTGCCAATTGACAATGCCAGATTTTTATCTCTGTTGTATAATTGAACCAAGAGGTGAGTCCATTGTCAAAAAAAAGAATTGTAATCGTAACCGGACTCTCCGGTGCCGGCAAAACCAGTGCCATGCGGGTATTGGAGGACATCGGCTATCACTGTATAGACCAGATTCCGGCAGAGCTGCGCGAAGAGCTCTACCACCTGTTTTTGACTTCGCGCTCACGCAAGTACCAATACATTGCCTTGGCGATGCCGATGCAGGACTTCAAGGCTTTTACCAAGACCTTCTCCACCGGGGAGTTTGATCTGCAGGTGCTGTTTCTGACGGCCAGTGAAGACTCGCTGTTACTGCGCTATAAGCAGTCCCGGAAAATCCATCCGCAGATCTTATCGAAACAGGCCATCAGCCTGGAGGAGGCCATCCGCCAGGAGATTGAGATTGCCAAAGAGATGAAGGACTCCGCCTGGCTGGACATCGATACCACCTTTTTAAGAAACAGCGAGCTCAAACGCAAGCTCAACGACTTCCTGTCCATCAAGGAAGGTCCGGACTTCACGGTCTCCTTTATCACCTTCGGCTACAAAAAGGGGATTCCCCAGGATGCCGATTTGGTCTTTGATGTCCGCTTTCTGCCCAATCCCTTCTGGGTCAACAAGCTCAAAAACAAGACCGGGCTGGAGCAGGATGTCTATGACTATGTCCTGGACAATCCGGTTGCGAAGGAATTCCTCAAGCAATTGACAGGTTTTCTGGACTTCATCCTGGACCAGTTCTCCTTTGAAGGCAAGAACCACTTCACCATCGCCATCGGCTGTACCGGCGGCCAGCACCGCTCGGTCTCGGTCGCCCGCTACCTCTATGACTTCTACCTGAATAAATACCAGTGCTATATCTCGCACCGTGATATCAATAATGAAGAAGACTGAAACCAAAAAAAATGTCGTGGTCATCGGCGGCGGCCATGGGCAGGCGACGATTCTCAAGGGCTTGAAACAGCTGGCGGATATTGACCTGACGGCGATTGTCACCGTCGCCGACGACGGCGGTTCCACCGGCCGTCTGCGCCGGCGCTTTCACATCCCGGCGATGGGGGATATCCGCAATGTGATGATCGCTTTGGCCAAATCAGAGACGCTTCTGTCCTCTTTGATGGACTACCGCTTCAGTGCTTCCGAAGAGAAGGAACTCGACGGGCACAACCTCGGCAATCTGATGCTCTCTGCCTTAAGTGAAAAGACCGGCAGCTTCATGGAAGCCATCCTGCAGATCTCGTCGGTGCTCAATGTCATGGGTACCATCATCCCCTCCACCCTGGAGGTGGTGACACTGATGGCGGCGATGAGCGATGGCGTGATTGTCAGCGGTGAATCCAACATCCCCATCTATCAAAACCGGGTACAGCGGGTCTTCTACAACCATGAGGTCAAGGCTACCCGGGATGCGATCCGGGCAGTTGAGGCCGCGGATGTGATCATCCTGGGCATCGGCTCCCTCTATACCAGCATCCTGCCCAATTTGATTATCGAGGATCTGCGCAAGGCACTAGTGGCTTGCAAGGCTAAAAAATACTACATGTGCAATGTCATGACCCAGTCCGGGGAGACTGACCACTACTCTGTGGAGGACCATGTCGATGCCCTAATCAAGCATTTGGGCGGGGATATCGATTCTGTTATTGTGGCCAATGACCCGCTGCCGCCAGAGATCCTGGTGCGCTATGAGGCGGAGCACGCGACCCCGGTTTTAATACGGGACAAGCATCATGACTACCAGCTCAAAAAGGTCAGCCTTCTGACTTTTGAAAACCAGCTGATCCGCCATGACCCCAATAAGATCAAGCGCTTGTTTGCGCGCTTGTTGAAAGAGTGAGTATGACCTTCTCCCAGGATGTCAAAAGCGAGATCGTTTTACAACAGCTGAAAGCCTGCGACCAAAGGGCGCAGCTTTCAGCTTTGCTGTCGCTTTGCGGCAGCTACATCATCTCCAGCAACCGGCCGCAGTTACTTTTGGTCAGTGAGAATTCCCAGGTCATCAAGCAGGCGCGGATTCTGGTCTTTGGGCTTTACAAAGCCCAGAGCCAAATCACCGTGGTACGCAAGATGAAGCTGAAGAAAAACAACCAGTACCAGCTGCGCATCACCAGCGAGGTGGAAAGGATTTTAGCGGAGTGCGGCCTTTGGGGCGCAAACGGCCTGCGGGCAGTACCGCTGGCGTCATTGCTTAAAAAGGAATGCTGCCAAAGGGCCTATATCGCCGGCGCCTTTCTGGCGGGCGGTTCCGTGAACTCCCCGCATACCTCCAACTATCATCTGGAAATCGCTGCCAACAGCGAAGCTTTGGCAGGCTTTATCCAAAAGCAGCTGATCGCCCATGATTTGCCAGCCCGGACCATCACCAGGCGCGGCCAGTTTGTGGTGTATCTGAAGGCTTCGGAGAAGATCTCCGACTTTCTGCGCTGGCTCAATCTGTCCGGCTGTGTGATGACCTTTGAGGATGAGCGCATCAAGCGCGACTTTTACAACAACCTCAACCGCCTCGATAATTTTGAGGTCGCCAACAACCTGAAGGCGATGTCCACCGGCCTAAGGCAGGTGGCGGACATCGAGCTGATTCAAAAATACCTGCCGCTTGTAAAACCGGAGAAGAAGCTATTGGAGGTGATGGAGCTGCGCCTGGATTTTCCCGAACACAGCTTAAAGGAGCTGTGTCTGGAATACCTGCGCCGCTACCACCACACCATCTCCAAATCCGGTATGAAGCACCGCCTGGCCAAGATTTCCAACCTGGCTTTGGAGGTACAGAAGCGCATCCAGTGAAAATTTTCAGAAAAACCTATGAAAGTACGATATCTTTTTTTGAAAATATTTGTTATAATGACTGGCGAGTGAGGAACGAAAGATGAACGCGATTGAAAACAATGCCTACTTCTGGCAGAAGATAGATACTTTGGTATCCAGCAGCAGTTTTGTCTTGTTGCGCAAAAAAAACGAGAGCCATCCCCAGTATCCCAACCTGGTTTATCCGGTAATGTACGGCTACCTCAGTGATACCAAGGCAGCCGGGGAGGGCATCAACCTCTATAAGGGTTCTTTGAAACAGCAGTCGGTACAGGCCTTGATTGTCGCTGCTGATATCTTAAAAAAAGACCTGGAGGTCAAACTGGTGGTTGGCTGTACAGAGGAGGAGGAATTCTCCATCCTGCAGTTTCTCAACCAGACCGACCTGCAGAAAACCATATTGATTCGCCGGGGCACGGATCTTCCGTCCTGGAGTGTCACCGATTGAAACAGCTCGAGAAAGCTCCGCTTGCGGAGCTTGTTTTGTCTGTGAAGAAATATGGCATCAATGGCGAGGGCATCGGCTACTATAATAAAAAGCCGGTCTTTATCCCCGGTGCCTTTGCGAATGAGTGGGCGCGGGTCGCCATCATGGTGGACCATGGCCGCTACTATAGCGGCAGGCTCTTGGAAATCACCAAGGCCAATAATGCCAGAAAGAAGACCTTCTATCCCCAGCTTTTGTCCTGCGGCTATCCCTTTCTTAGCCTGAAGTATGGTGCCCAGCTCAAAGCCAAGCGCGAGTTATTGTGCGAGTCTTTAGAGCGCTATGCTCAGGTGGATTCAAAGCTGGTAAAACAAGTCATCCCCAGTGAATTTGAACTGGGGTATCGCAACCAGTGCAAGGTGCCCTTTGGCATGCAGGACAATCAACTGGTGAGTGGACTTTTTGAGGAGAAGACCGGCGTGTTTGTGCCGGTACAGGATGACCCCATCCATAAACTGGAGCTGGAGACAGTACGCAAGCAGGTACTGCGGGTGCTCAATCAGTTTAAACTGAAGGCCTATGATACAAAAAGCAAAAGGGGCTTGCGCACCCTGATCCTTCGCAGTACTTCCAACCTGGTTCAACTCAGCATCATCGCCAGTGAACCCTTAAAGCCGGAAGTGGCTATGGCCTTGGGCAAGATACCGGGGATTTGCGGTTTGAGTGTGTGTGTGAACAAGGACCCGGACGGGAGCTTGTTGACGGATAAGACGAAACTTTTGATACCGGAAAACAAGGTGGAGCTGAAGCTGGACCGCTACCGCTTTCTTCTTTCACCTACCTCCTTCTTTCAGCTCAATACCTACCAGGCCAAGGCGCTCTACCGCTATGTGAGAGACTTGGTGCCAGTGGGTGTCAAGACGATTGTGGAAGCCTATTGCGGCATTGGGACCTTGAGCCACTACCTGGCTAAGAAAGCGGAGTGTGTAATCGGGATTGATGCCAATCAAGAGGCGATTGCGGACGCTAAAGCGGCTGCCATTAAAAACCAGGTGGAAGCTTTGTCCTTTGTGGCGAGTGACAGTGCGGCCGGCTTTAAAGAAATCACAAAAAAAGTGGATCTGCTGGTGGTGGATCCGCCGCGAAGTGGACTGGATGGGGCGATGATTGCGGCAATCCATCATAAAAAGCCGCGTTATTTAATCTATGTGTCCTGCAATCCATCCACCCTGGCGAAAAATATTGCGGATCTTTCAGAATACCAAATCCTCTCGCTGCAGCCCTTTGACATGTTCCCGCAGACACCGCTGGTGGAATGCGTGGCTTTGATGGTATTAAAGTGAGAATTTCAAAAGGAGTGGGGGGACTCCTTTTTAAATTGTGCGTGATATGATAACAGTATCAGAAAAGAGGAAGTCATCATGATTGAAATCAAAAGCGTATCGGATTTGACCAGGGTGTTTGACCACACATTACTCAAACCAGAAACCACAAGGGAAAGGTTTGCGGCATATGTCAAGGAGGGAATTGAGCTTGGCTGCGGGATGCTGGCAATCAACTCCCTGTGGGTCAGCGAAGCCAAGCGGCTGCGCCAGGATTCTTTGATTCATATTGGGGCTGCCATCGGCTTTCCCCTGGGCCAGACCACTATTGCCGTCAAAGCATATGAAACCGAAAGGGCAATTGCGGAAGGGGCGGATGAGATTGACTATGTGATTCACATCGGTGCCCTCAAGGATAAGGACTATGACTATCTGCACACGGAGATGCGCACCATCGTCGACATTTGTAAGAAACAGGGCGTGATTTGTAAGGTGATCTTTGAGAACTGTCTTTTAACAGATGAGGAAAAGATTGCCATGTGCCAGATCGCCCGGGAAGTAAGGCCGGACTTTATCAAGACCTCAACCGGCTTTAGTAGTGGCGGGGCGACCTTTGCGGATGTCGCCTTGATGGTCAAGGAAGCCCGGGGACTGGTGCAGGTCAAGGCAGCCGGCGGCATCCGCGACTGGCCGACCTGCAAGAAAATGCTGGAGCTGGGAGCAACAAGAATCGGGACCTCTTCCAGTAAAGCGATTATGGAAGGATATCTGCAAGAGACACTTACCAAATAAGACGAACCAACAAGGTCACAAGGAGAAACTATGGCAAATTTCATTCAGGCTCCATTGGATCATTTTAAAAAAATGAAGAGAAGAGCACAAGCGAGATTTACCTGTTGTCACTAAAAAAGGAAGTTGTTTCCAAACTGATCAATATTTCTGCCGGAAGACTGTTAACCTATATGATCAAAAGTGGACTTGACAGTGAGGATTCAAACCATCCGGTTTATCTGTTATGGAAATACTTACGCAAACTGGCAAACAGAACCATCCCGAATTTGGACGACATTGCGCACGTGAAAGAATACGGTATTTTCATTCAGTGCATCAATGAATATATCGAAACATTGGAAGAATCCATTCAGGGAAAAACTGAATGAGTCCAACCCTTTATCCTGAATCTCTATTGAGGTCATGCACAGGCCGAAATTGAAAATTTTTCCAATTTTCAAAGAAAAATCCATTGACGCAGACAGATTCACAATATATACTGTAAGCAACAGGTTGCACATTGGGGATGACAGGAGGTGTGCACATGAACCGACGCGAAAAAGAAGAATTACTGTTTGGCAGCATTCTGCTGCTATCCAACAAATTGCAGATCTGGGGGGACAAAACGCTGGAGAGTCTATCGCTCAAGCAATGGTTTTTGCTGATGCAGATTCACAGCATGGAAGTGGAAAACCCGACTGTCAATGAGATTGCCGACTTTGTCGGCACTTCCCGTCAGAATGTGCGCAAACTGCTCGACCATCTGCAGGAGCAGGGCTTCATCGAAATCAAAGCCTCGAAACAGGACCGCAGGGCCCTGGAGGTCAGTCTGAGTGCGGATACCCTGGAATACTTGAATGAAAATCCGGACAGCGGCTATACCCTGATCAAGCTTTTGTTTGCGGATTTGAATGATACGGAATTGGATGGGACAACGGTGACCATCTTTAAAATCATGAACCGCCTGCGCAAACTGGTGGAGAAGAAGAACAAATGATTCTTACAATCGATATTGGCAACTCGGACCTGGTTGCCATTCTTTATGACGGACAGGGTCAAATCCTGCAGCGCAGCCGGGTGAAAACCGCGCGGGAGAATATAGAGGACTACTACCGCAAATGGGCAAAGGACTTCTGCGGTAGCCAGAGTGTGGATGCCTGGGTGCTCTCCTGTGTCGTGCCAGGTATTTTCGCCCAGGTCAATGAAGTATTCAAAGCCTTTTTTCATAAGGAAGGCTTGGTTATAAGCGCAGACAAAGCCCCGGGCTTTGTCTGCAGCCTGAAGAATCCCAGTGAACTGGGGGCCGATTTGGTGGCGACTGCCATCGGTGCTCTGGCCCAGTATCCTGCCCCGATTCTGATCGCGGATCTGGGCAGTGCCGGCAAGATTACCGCCATCAATCAGGATGGCGTCTTTGTCGGCGGCGTAATCTTTCCGGGCTTGGGCAGCAGCTTAGCGGGCATGGCTTCCCTGATTCCCCATTTGCCAAAGATAGACTTGACATTGCCGGAGACTATCATCCATACCGACACCATCCCTTCCATGCAGTCCGGACTGTTATATGGCTATATTGCGGAAGTGGAGGGACTTTTGGAAAAGATGGATGAGGAACTTCCGGGGGATTGCGTGAGACTATTGACTGGAGGTTACTCCAATCTTCTTTATCCGCACTTCAAGAGAGCCCTGTTTGTGCCGGATCTTCTCAATGACGGGCTGTTTGAAATTTATCAGCGGGTGAACAAAAAGAAATGATGCATACATAAAAACCGGGGGAAACCCCGGTTTTTAGAATGTTGCCAAATCAAAGTTCTCCTGCAAAAGATACTCATTCAAATAGGGAATGATGATGGTCATGATTCCGCGTCGCGGAGCAGCGATGACACCGGCATCCAGCAGGCGCTTGCGATACATCTGCACATAGCCCTGATTTACCTTTAAGCGAGTGGCAATGTCATCTACACAGCTGTAGGTCTTATCCTTTGCCATTGCTTGCAGAAAAGCAATATCCTGATTGGACAGGGGATTCAGGCAGGGTTTAAAGACACTGTCCGCCAAGGCGGCTTTGGCTTCTTTGATGGCACTTTGGACACATTGGTCGCTGATGACCTTCAACCCTGCACAGTTTCTTTCAATTTGATACCCGATCAGCTGCAGAAGATAGGGGAAACCTTGGGTCGCCTTTGCGGCTTTTTCAAGGGCTTTGTCACTGATTTCCTGTTTGTTGTTTTCAAAAGACTCTTGATAGAACTGCCGGACTTCACTGATTGGGATTGGATTCATCTTAATTTGTTTTGCCCGATTGAGAAAGGTCAGAATTTTATCATTCAGGACGCTGGACAAAGCGCTGGGCAAGCCGGCCATCACAATCGCGATGTTTTTTTCTTCTCCAATCAAGTGCTGGTAAGTCGTTGCCAGTTCCCGAATCGAATCAGAGGAGGATTGTACTTCATCCACCAGCAGCAATACGCCTTTGTTGTATTTGGAAAGCTTGTCCAGCAGTAAGGACAGTTTAATGCGAAAACCGTAGTTCTTTTCCGTTTCCTCATTGAAGGTCAGCCCCAGGGAAAACCCAATCCCTTTGATATTGACTTCGGTATTTACTTCGGAAATGCTTTTTTTCCCTTTGACGAATTTCGCGCCTTGTGATTGTATCACCTGAAGAATATCCGAAAGCAGCTGCGCATTCGCTGTGACTTTGGCTGTGATATAGTTCTTTTTTTGTGCCCGCTCCGCAAATTCCAATAATAAAGCAGTTTTGCCTGTGCCCCGCTGCCCAATCAGCATCATGGAACGGCCTGGGTGACCAACCGGTGCCGAAATTGCCTCATCAAATTCCTGCAGGATGTCATCCCGGCCAATAATGCGAAACGGTTTATTGCCGAAAGTCGGTGTGAAGATGTTTGTTTTCATATACCTATTGTAACACGGGAAAAAAGCGATTCCTTTATTATTTTTTATTATCTTTTATTATTTTTTATTAATTTTTATTATTCGTATATTCTCTGCATCTTCAGCTGCAATCACAGTTTGTCTTCCTTCATGTATTGCGCCAGTTTTCCGTTGATTTTCAAGAACTCTTCTGTGGCCCTCTCACCAATTCCCTGGGGATAAGCCTGTACTTTGGCCAGGGCTGCCTCTTCATCGATGTGCACCAATTTACGGTCTTTCATGATGAGCTGCCCGTCGACGCAGGAATGCGTCACTTCACTGCCCCGGGCGCTATAAACCAGATTGGGGACGATGTTTCGCATCGGGTTGGCATAGACCGGCTGCATGGAGGGGGTCCAAAGATCCACGGCGATGAAGTCGGCTTTCTTGCCTGGCTCCAGCGAACCGATGTCATTCTCCAGACCGATGGCTTTCGCACCTTCGATGGTTGCCATGCGCAGGGCCTTGTAGGCAGGCATCACCTCCGGATTACCGTATTTGATCTTATTGAAGAGGGTGACGTTTTTCATTTCATTGATGATGTTATGGCAATTGTTGCCAGGTGCCTGATCCGAACCCAAAGCACAGGCTCCGCCGGCTTTCTGGAAGACCAAACTGGGGCAGACCACCCCATCGATGATGGCGATGGAGCCGGGATTGACCACCATGCCCGCCTTGCTTTTGGCGACCACCCGGGCTTCATCATCATTGCAGTCCGTTAAATGCACCGCAATGATGTTTTCATCCAGAAAGCCGAGTTCACTTAACAGGGCGACCGGCCGCTTGCCATAGCGCTTTTCAATCTGCCAGGTCTCGCGGTCGCCCTGCTGAACATGGATGTGTACTTTGGTATGACGCGCTACCGCCAGTTCCTTGACCCGCATCAACTGCTCAATGCTGAGAAAATCGCAGCCCTGCGGACCAAAGAGAATCTTGATTCTGCCATTGGCCTGATTATTCCATTTATCAAAAAGGGCAAGATTATCGGCAATGCTTTGGTTTCCCATCTCCTCATCAAATTCATAGAGTTCTCCGGGATGATAGACTCTGCGCTTGGCAGAGCGGACCGTCTGGGCAAGGTGGCCTCTGGCCCCGGCTTTTTTTATGAACTGGCAGACATGTTCCATCTTTGCATTATAGTCCCCCAGGGTGGTGGTTCCGGCTTTGATGGCTTCAATCAGGGCCAGATCACTGCCGGCATCCCGCTCTTTCTGGGTGAGTACGCGGTCAAAGGGCTGCAGGCCATGCATCATCCACAGGTTGACATCCTGGGCCAGGCCGCGCATGATGTTGAGCGCGGAGTGCATGTGGGCATCGATGAAACCCGGGAAGATCGCATGGTGCTCTAAATTCAAGACTTCCTTCGCCTCATATTGCCTCTCGACATCTTCATCAGGTACAAAGCCCTGGATTTTGCCTTCATGCACCACCATACAGACGTTGCCCTGATAGCCGACGCCATCACCCGTCATCGTATAAAAATGCGGTGCTTTGACAATCATGTCAACTCTTTTCATTTTGTTTTCCCCCTTGAAGGTATTCTTCCATAGAGTCATTCTATCATATTTATACGCGCCGCTAAGGCTCTGTTTGTCCTTCGTTCAAACAACCTTTGCGACACATAGAAATCTCTCTCTGCTTGGTGTAAAATAGAGGATGTAAATGGAGGACAACGAATGAAAAAACTAGTTGTGGTCCGCCATGGTGAGAGTGAGTGGAACAAGCTCAATCTGTTCACCGGCTGGACCGATGTGGATTTGACTGAAAAGGGAATCGAAGAAGCGAAGACGGGCGGGGTTTTATTAAGGGAAGCCGGATTTGACTTCGATCTGTGTTATACGTCCTATCTCAAGAGAGCCATCCACACCTTGAATTATGTGCTGGCCGAACTGGACCGCGAGTGGCTGCCGGTCATCAAGACCTGGAAGCTCAATGAGCGCCACTACGGCGCCCTGCAAGGCTTAAACAAAGCGGAGACCGCCGAGAAATACGGAGATGCCCAGGTGACCCTGTGGCGGCGCTCCTATGCGGTGGCACCGCCGGAGCTTGATCCCAGCGATGAGAGGGCACCTGCCAACCAGGCGACCTACCGGGCGGAGGACAAGAGCTTAATGCCCTTGACCGAGAGCCTGAAGATTACGGTGGAAAGAGTCATCCCTTACTGGGAAGAGGAGATTAAGCCGCAAATCGCGAGCGGTAAGCGGGTATTGATTGCTGCCCATGGCAATTCCCTGCGGGCCTTGGTGAAATACCTGGAAGGGATCTCTGACGATGATATCGTCGGGGTCAATATTCCGACCGGGGTACCACTGGTCTATGAGTTTGATGATGACTTCAACATTTTGAACCATTACTACCTGGGCGATCAGGATGAACTGAAAGCCAAGATGGAAGCGGTAGCCAACCAGGCAAAGAAAAAATAGAACAAACGGATCACAAAAGCCGGAGCAAATACTTGCCCCGGCTTTTTT
>JAISTR010000036.1 GCA_031272515.1 Erysipelotrichaceae bacterium
AGCGAGGACAGACCTGGAGGAAATTTTTGAAAATTTTTATCCAGGTTAACCTGGATAAAAATTCCCCGTTCTGCCAACGTACAGGATACCTAGTTTACACAAGATTCTTGACACTACCCACCTTTGTCTGCTACAATGACTGCTGATATCCATCAAATTTTTATCTTGTAGGAAAGAGGAAACAATGACAAGCATTGCCTTAAAGCACAAGGTTACAGACTATACCTGTATGGTGAATGGTCTGGAAGACCTCTATGAAAATACCACCCAGAGCACTCTGCCGCCTTATTTTCTGTTTGGGTTGAGCGCGCTGTGCGCTCCCGCCTATATCAAAGACAAGCGCAGTCCGGTGCCAAGGATGTTTTATCCCAATTCCGGCCAGCCGCAGCGTCTCTATGATTTTTTACAGGAAATCCTTGGCTGCGGTGTTGAGATTTGTCAGAATACCGGGTTTTCAAACGCTTTTAAAAGGGCGAAGCAGGCGATTGATGCCGGTAAACCAGTCCTGCTGGGAGCTTTGGATATGTATCATCTCTCTTACCTGGAAAAGTTTTATCACCAGCAGCATATCCCCATCCATTATGTCTTGATGATTGGCTATGATGAAAACAAAGAGCAGATACAGTTATTGGACTGCAGCCGCAATGACCCGCAGTTTTTAAGTTATAAGGACTTGGAGAAAGCCTGGGATGCACCATCCCCGGGTTTCTCCAAAAAAAATACCCTGCGGATTTTCACGTTTGAAAAAAATCCGCCGGCTCCTAAGGATGTGTTCTTTGCGGGCTTGAAAAAGAAAACCGCAATCAACCTGGCACGGGTGCCGGATTTCATCGGGGTCAGCGCCTTTGGCAAGCTGGCCAGGGAAATCATGGATTGGCAACAAGAGCTGGGGTCTGAGGCCTATCAGTCCTGCCTTTCGCATCTGGTGGAGTACTTTGGCTTTCCGCCGCTAGTTCCAACGTCTAGCAAAGGGCTGAAAAAAAGCCATCATGGCGGCAGGCCGCAGTTTGCGGCCTTGCTGCGCTGGGGCGCAAAGGAATATAACAATGAAGCGCTGGGAATCCTGTCGGGTTTATTCGATGACAGCAGCCGGATCTTTGCGGCTTTGGCCAGGGAGATCTTTCTGGCGCTGGAGTATAAAACCCCGCTGAATGAAAGTGTACCGGGTTATTTGCGGGAAATCGAAGCCATCGAGACGCAGGCTTTTGAATGGCTGCAGGAAATTGTGCAAAAAGGATGAATCGGAATCATGGAACCAGGACAACAGAGAACTCTGCATAAAACAAAAAGAACTGCCATCCGGCTGCGCCGGCTGGCCAATGCGGTTTACCGCTTAGGGCGGCTCGGTAAAAAAAGTGCTGCCAATATCAGAGTTGTACAGAGTAGCCAAGGGCAACTACGGGTGCTGGAATACGGTTTTGACGATCCCGCGGTTTTGCCCTTGTATATCGATTTGCATGGCGGCGGTTTTGTACTGATGCAAGCTGAGGCGAATGAGTGGAAAAATATTCAACTGCGCGAAAAAACCGGGGTGAAGATCATCAGCATCGATTATCCGAAGGCACCGGAAAAACCCTACCCGGCAGCCGTGGAGGCAGTGCAGGATGTCGTTTGCCATTATGTGAATAATGCCGCATTTTATGGCATTAATGCCAAGGCCATTGGCATCGGCGGCTACAGTGCCGGTGGTAATCTGGCACTGGTAGCGGCGCTGAAGGCAAATAAGACAAAAGATTTTCAGTTTCAATATCTGATTCTGGTCTATCCGCCCCTGGACTTAGCCAGCGACCCCTATAAGAAAAAGACGCCCAAAGGGGCAATTTCCCCCCAAATGGCAGCGATGTTTAATGCCTGCTATGTAGACCCCAAAAGAGCAATCGAACCCGAGTGTTCACCGATTTACGCGACCAAAGAAGAGTTGGCAGGCTTGCCGCACACTTTGTTACTATTGGCAGGACGGGATTCGCTCTATGAAGAAGGGGCGGAGTTTGCGCAAATGTTACAAGAAGCCGGGGTAGCGGTGAGCCGTTATGACTTTATGGAAGCCGCGCACGGCTTTACATATAAGCACTCTTCTGATACGGATAAAGCGATAAAATTAATTTCAGATTTTATCAAGATAAATGATTGACAAGATGACGCAAGAAAACGATAAAAAAAGTTTTTGGGACCGATATGCCAAGTGGTATGACCTGGAAATACAATTGACCAGCCGCAAAGCTTACCGGCAAATCGCGCATCTGTTTCAAGGGGTGCTGAAAGCGGACATGGACATGCTGGAGGTGGCAACCGGTACCGGTTTATTTGCGCTCAAGGCTGCACCGCTGGTATCAACGCTTGTAGCAACGGATTATTCGCCCAAGATGATAGAAACCGCAAACAAAAAGCGAAAACCGCTAAACCTCAGCTTTACACTAGAGGATGTTATGGCGCTGTCCTTTGCGGACGAAAGCTTTGATGCCGTGCTGATTGCCAATGCGCTGCACATCATCCCCGATCCCGACAAAGCGCTGGCAGAAATTCGGCGGGTCCTCAAACCAAAAGGGCTCTTGTTGGCGCCCAATTTCACCCATGGACATCTTGTGGACAAACCCGGAAGCTTTAATGCCAGGTTGCTGAAGCGGCTGGGTTTTGAGACCTATCACAAATGGCTGCCGGTAGAATATGTCGACTTCATTGCGGCAAATGGATTTAAGATAGTCGACTGGAAAGTTATGAAAGCGGCGTTTCCGCTGGTGTACCTGACCGCAGTAAAAACATAATCCTTTGTCTTTACACAGCATCTTTCAAGACGCATTTTCCTGTTCGCTTTCCCGGTTTCTCTGCTATAATGATTGCGTAATTCAAAGAACGGGAGCAGTACGTGAATCTGCCTGTCCCAGAGAGGGAAACAGTTGCTGGAAGTTTCCTGACAGAGTACCACCGAATTCACCCGGGAGTGAGGCCAATCCCCTCCGTCGGC
This sequence comes from Erysipelotrichaceae bacterium, assembly GCA_031272515.1. Taxonomy (GTDB): domain Bacteria; phylum Bacillota_I; class Bacilli_A; order Erysipelotrichales; family Erysipelotrichaceae; genus JAISTR01. The sequence goes on from JAISTR010000036.1 coordinate 2,963, forward strand.
GGCGTTAACGCATAAAGGGTGCAGACTGCACCGAAACAGGATGGTACCGCGGCGATTCGTTCCTGAACGGCCGTGGTTTTTATTAGGAAAGGAAAACATGATGCAAGACTGGCAAGCATTCAAACAGCAATGGGAAACGGCCTGCGACTCCATTGCCGAGCGCAGTGATCTGGAAAAGCTCAAGGTGGAACTATTGGGCAAGAAGGGGGCAATCGCCGGCTTAATGGGCCAGATGCGGGATTTAGAACCGCAGGAAAGAGCTGCCTTTGGCAAGGAAGTAAACGGACTCAAGGACTACTTTACAAACAAAATCGAAACCATCAGCCAGGCTTTGGAAAACAAGCAGCTACAGGCTTCGCTGGCTGAGGGCAGCCTGGATATATCCATGCCCTATACCCGCATTCCCCGCGGGCGCCTGCACCCTGTCAGCATTGTCCGCCGGCAGTTGGAGGAAGTTTTTATCTCCATGGGCTATCAGGTGGTGGAGGGACCGGAGGTCGAGCTGGACCTCTATAACTTTGAGCGGGCGGGAATCCCCGCCGACCACCCGGCAAGGGATATGCAGGATACTTTCTTTGTGGATGTACAAAGACTGTTAAGGACGCATACCACCGCGATTCAAACCCGGGTGCTGGAGGCCCAAAGCAACAACCTTCCCATCAAAGTGGTTTGTCCGGGCAAGGATTACCGCCGGGACGACGATGACGCCACCCACTCCCATCAGTTCTCCCAGATGGAGGGACTGGTGGTCGGGGAAGGAATCACCATGGGCGATTTGAAAGGCACGCTGGAGTTGTTGGCGAAACGGATGTTTGGTGAAAGCCGGACCATCCGCCTGCGCCCCAGCTACTTCCAGTTCACCGAACCCTCAGCGGAGGCGGATGTCTCCTGTTTTGCCTGCGGCGGCAAGGGCTGCTCCCTTTGCAAAGGCTCGGGCTGGATTGAAATCCTGGGCTCGGGCATGGTGCATCCCAATGTATTGGAGATGGCTGGCATCGATTCATCCAAATACAGCGGCTTCGCCTTTGGTGCAGGTCTGGAGCGGATAGCGATGCTGAAATATGGCATTGAGGATATCCGCAACCTGTTTGCCAATGACCTGCGCTTTCTGGCGCACTTCAACCGCTTTGAGTAAGGAGAAATCATTATGCAACTATCAATCAACTGGCTGAAAAGCTACATGGATTTAAGTGATATCACCCCGGCAATCCTCAGGGACAAGCTGACCAGTGCCGGCCTGGAGGTCGAGCGCATAGAACAGGGCAGCCCGGCCACCGGTTTAACCATCGGTTTAGTTTTAACATGTAACCCCCATCCGGACTCCGACCATCTCAAGTGCACGACAGTTGATGTCGGCAGCACAGTCTTAAGCATCGTCTGCGGTGCCCCCAATGTGGCAGCCGGACAGAAGGTCATTGTCGCTATGGACGGGGCGGTTTTACCGCAAATTGTCATCAAAAAGAGTGTCATCCGCGGACAACAGTCCGAGGGTATGATCTGCTCGCTGAGCGAAATCGGGGTGGATGCCTCGATGCAAAGCGAAGCGCAGCTGGCCGGGATTGAAGTATTGTCAAAAGATGCCCCAATCGGCGGCGACCCGCTGGCATTTCTGGGCCTGGATGATACGATTCTGGAAATCTCTCTGACCCCCAATCGCAGCGACTGCTATGCCATGTGGCCTTTGGCCAAGGAGATCGGTGCGATTTTGGACCGTCCGGTCACACTGCCCGATTGTGAAGGGGCCGCGGATATCGGCGGGCCCACAAGCCTGAAGGTAGCCAGCGAGGCAAAAGGCTGTCCGACTTTTCTGGGAAAGGTCATCGGCTCTGTCACCTTGAAACCCTCTCCGGACTGGATTGTCAAGGCGCTTCACAGCTATGGCGTCAAATCCATCAACAATGTTGTCGACATTTCCAACCTGGTGATGCTGGAAACCGGTCAGCCGACCCACTTCTATGACAAGGACAAAATACCCCTGCGTCAAATTACCGTAAAAGATAATATTGCGGCAGACTATACAGCCCTGGACGGGAATACCTACAGCTGTACACCTGGGGACTTGATGATTACCACCGGTGACAAGCTGATTGGCTTTGCCGGCATCATGGGCGGGGACGACTCGAAGATTTTGGACACTACCACCGGCATCATCATCGAGGTCGCCAGCTTTGACCGCGTTCATATCCGCCGCACCTCCCGGCGCCTGGGTTTGCAAACCGAAGCGGCTGTGCACTACCAGCGGGTGATGGAACCGTTAACGCCCTATAAGGCGATGGACCGCTGCGTGGCGCTGCTTTTACAATATGCGGATGCGAAGGAGATCGAGGCGACTGCCATCTATGGCATTAAACCTTCTGGAGAATTGAAGCTTTTGACTGATGAGAAATTCCATAATAAGCTGTTGGGAACCAACTTCAGCCTGGAAGAGATTACCGATGTCTTTCGACGTTTGGATTTCAAACCGGTTGTAAAGGGGAGTCAGGTGGAACTGACGATTCCTTCCTACCGGAGTGATATTTCGATACAGCCGGATTTAAGTGAGGAAATCATCCGCTTATTGGGCTTTGAAAACATCACCAGCACCCTGCCGGTGCTGGTCAGTAAAGAGGGCGGTCTCTCCTTGGATCAGAAGAAACGCGAAAAAATCAAAGATGTATTGACTGGCTATGGCTTGCAGGAGGTCATCAACTACTCCCTGGTCAACCGCAGTTTCATCAATCATCCGACCTGGGAGCTTGGGGAGGCGGTGGAGCTGGCAAATCCGCTCAGTGAAGAGCGGCGCTATTACCGCACCAGCGTTCTGCCCTCCCTGATTTCTACCGCGCTCTATCAGCTGGACCACTATCAGGATGAATTTGCGCTGTTTGAAATCGGGGATGTCTATTATGAACCGATGGAAAAACAAGAGCGGCTGTCCATAATCCTTTCTTCAAATGTCGATTTGTCGCTGTGGCAAAAAGCAGCCCTGCAGAATGACTTTTATAGGATCAAGGGAATGGTTGCCGGGGTTCTCTCGGAGTTGGGCTTTGGCCAAAACCGGGTATTCTTCAAGGAAAACATTGAGCAAAGCGAATACTTCCATCCCGGACAAAGCGCCGCCATTTATCTGGATAAGACTTTCTTGGGTGTCTGCGGAATGCTGCATCCAAAACTGGAGATCGTCAAGCAAGCTGGCGCGCTTGGCGCTGCCGAGCTCGACCTGAGCGCAATCTTTAGTGCCAAAGCCTCAGCAATCCGCTATCAGCCGATTCCCCGCTATCCAGGCATACAGCGCGATCTGGCCCTGTTAATCCCGCAAAGCCAATCAGCCGGTGCCTTAATCAATGCCATTTACAAAACCGGCGGCAAGCTGGTGGAGAAGGCGGAGGTCTTCGACCTGTATACCGGCAAGGGCGTCCCCGACGGGCAGAAGTCCCTGGCCATCCGCATCAGTTATCAGTCCTATGAAAAAACCCTGGTGGAGGCGGAGATTGATGTTTTGACCAACACCATCATCGAGCGGTTGCAGCGCGACTTTCAAGCGCAGATAAGGAGTTAGCCATGAAGATTTTTGATTTGCATTCGGACATCGGCATGCATGTGCACTACCGGCACAAGGAAAAAGGCGACAAGGATGTGCTCAAGAACATTCACCTGCCCAAGCTGCAGGCCGGGGAGGTTGACTTTGTCGGGATTGCCAGCTTCTTTGACGGCACCCAAGACTGGGACGCAATGTGCGCCATGGTCAATGATGTCCATGATGAAATCGCCTCCCTGGGCGACAGTGTCGCCTGGGTAACGAAAGCCTCGGACTTTGATATGACCAAGACCAACCTGATCATGACCGTGGAGGGGATGTGCGGAATTTCTGAGGATGTGGAAGATAAAATCCAATGGCTCTATGACAAGTCGGTAAGAATCGGCTCGCTTTGTTGGTCGGAAAGCAATGCTTTGGCGACCGGTATCGGCGGCGATCCGCTGCGCGGGCTCACGGATCTGGGCGCCAGGGTCATCCGCAAAATGAATGAGGTCGGGATGATTATCGATATCTCCCATACCATGGAGAAGACCTTCTGGGATATCCTTTCCATCAGCGACAAGCCAGTCATTGCGACCCACTCCAACTGCCGTGACCTCTGCACCCATGCCCGGCTATTGACCAACCAGCAGATATCGGCCATCGCCCAAAAAGGCGGAATCATCGGCATCGTTGCCGCCAACGCCTTTGTCAATGACAATCCCAAATACCAGGATGTCTATCATTTGGCTTTGCACGCGAAGCACATTGCCGACCTGGTCGGCATCGAGCATGTCAGCATTGGTTTTGACTACATGGATTTCTTGGACTTCATGCCAACGGCGGATGCCACCTCGCCGATGGCGAAGGGGCTGGAAGGGGTCGAGAAGAGCCAGAACCTGATTTTCGCGCTGCGGGTGGTGGGTTTCAGTGAAACCGAAGTAGAGAAAATCGCCTATCAAAACGCTTTGCGTTTTGTGTCCAAACAACTCTCATGACCAGTCTGTCCTTGCGGGTGACCGACCAGAATTTCGTTCTGGACCGGCCGCGCATTCCGGTGGATTTTTCGCAAATCAACGGTGTCTTTGTACCGCTGACCCCGGTGGATGCCGTTTTGGACTCGGAGGGGACCCTGATTGTTTTGAAGGAGGAACTGGAAGTCTATCTGCATCAGGTGGAATACGACGTCTTTGACCGCCGCAACGATCTGGTGGCCGACGGGTTTGTCGTGAAGAATCCCCAACCGAATTCGCCCATCAAATGGTGCGCGGTATTGGACTTCAACGGGATTAGGCGCTATTCGGATTTGCCTGGCATGAGCCTGAGTCCCTTGAATGCCCACCAAAAGCGCAAAATCATCCATCAGAAGATTGAAGGCTGGATTTCGCTGTTGGGGCAAAAAGACGGTCATTTGATTCAATCGGTGGTCAGTGAATACCTGAAAATACTGGATGGGATTGAAGATGAGTGAGAACGTCTTTAATCCGCAGGGTTTTTTTGAAGCAATTGTGTCGCAAAACGCAAAAGCACTACAGCAGTACTTTTCGGGTGACGCTGAAATCTTTTGGTACAACACCAATGAGGTGTTTTCGCTAAGTGAATACATCAGGGCAAACTGCGAATATCCGGGGAAGTGGCAGGGGGAACTGGAAGTTTCTGAGTTCACCGGTACGAAGGGATTACTCATCTACCGGGTGTTTGATGAGAAGATCGCCTGCCGCTGTGTCTGCTTTTTGACCTTGAAAGAAAGCCTGATTCGTAAAATGGAGGAATACTGGGCGGATATCACCCCACCGCCATCTTGGCGGCAGGAAATGAAAATTGGTGCACCGATCAAAAAAAGCCGTTGACGGCTTTTTTTTTACCTATTCTTTTTTTTGTGCTTTAATAACTTCCCGGGCAGGCATACCGACAGCAGTACTATTGGCAGCGATGTCTTTCAGCACCACCGCATTGGCACCGATCCGGGCATTTTCACCGATGGTGATATTGCCCAGAATCTTGGCACCGGCCCCCACCGAAACCCCGTTTTTCAGGGTAGGGTGACGCTTGGTCTTTTGATTGCCCAAGCCCCCCAGGGTGACCTGGTGATAGAGCAGTACATCATCACCGATAACAGCGGTCTCACCGATCACCACCCCCATGCCATGATCGATAAATAATCCTTTGCCGATATTCGCACCGGGGTGGATCTCAATCCCGGTCAAAAAGCGGGCAAAGTTGCTGATCAGGCGGGCCAAAAAGGGCAGGTGAACCGTATAGAGAAAATGCGCGATGCGGTAGTAGAAGAGGGCGGTCATGTGCGGATAGAGAAAGAGGATGTGCAGGGCGTTGTTGGCCGCCGGGTCCAATTCTTTCACCCGGGCAAACTGTCTTCTTAGTCCCGCAAACATGGCTATTGCCCGAAATCGATCATCGACAGGTACTTTTCACCGCCATCGGGAGCGACGGTGACAATCGCTTTGTCCGCAAATTTTGCGGCCAGCTTTCTGGCAGCGACGATGTTGGCACCGGAGCTGATTCCCAACAGAATTCCCGTGGTTTTGGCGAAGGATTTGATTTCCGCAATCGCGTCATCCTCCTCAACCGTAATGACTTCATCCGCCAGCGTTCCGTCATAATTCTTCGGTACAAAGCCGGCACCGATTCCTTGAATCCGGTGTTTTCCGACCGGCTTGCCGGATATGACCGCGGAGGCTGCCGGTTCCACGGCGGCTGTGTAAATAGCCGGATCCTGCTCTTTTAAGTAGCGGGAGACACCGGTGAAGGTGCCACCGGTCCCGATCCCGGCGACAAAAACCTGGACATCAGGCACTTGTTGGTAGATCTCCGGACCGGTGGTTTCGTAGTGAATATCGATGTTGGCGGGATTGTCAAACTGGCTGAGGGAGCGATAGTTGACATTCTCGGCCTTGAGTGCCTCCTGTTTGGCAAGCGCACCGGTCATGCCACCGGCACCTTCTGTGAGAATCAACTCTGCACCATAGGCAAGGATCCATTGCCGGCGCTCGACGGACATCGTCTCCGGCATCACGATGACCACCGGGATTTTCAAGGCAGCCCCCAAAAGTGCCAAGGCAATGCCGGTGTTGCCCGAGGTAGCCTCGACCAAAACGGTGTCCTTGGTGATTTCGCCGTTTTTTAAAGCGGCCTTCAGCATGCCCCAGACGGTACGGTCCTTGACCGAGCCGCCGACGTTGAATTTTTCCAGTTTTACATAAATTTTGGTACCATCAATACGATAAACCGGCGTGTTGCCGATTAGAGCGATGGTTTGATTGTTTTCTGACATATTGTCCTCCTGTTTTTACGCACTTAAAAAAACTTCTTCAGGACAGACAACATCGGGGATTCAGGGATACGAAGAAGGCCCAGTCCGCATTGGCAAAAAAGAAACTGCGATTGGTTTTACGGCCCGGTTTTGGGGTTGTGGTTTCTTTGGACATGACCTTCTCCTTTGCTTGAAAACATCCTAACAGGTAACGGTAACAGTGACAAATCATATGCAATTTGCGGAAAAACAACCAAAATAAAGTTTAATCAAATGCCCAAGGTGATAAATATTGATGAATTCTATTTCGCAAACAGTGATTTCCAGGATGTCTATGGCTGCTTTGTCATAAACTCCTTCGATTTTAGCCTTTTTTAAGGTTTGTTGACTTTCGCAGCATTGATAGGCAGGCAGGCGCTGGAGTATAATGGAAGAGACAAAAAAGTGAAGGTGAACAAATTATGGGCAGAGCATTTGAAGTAAGAAAAGCAGCCATGGCGAAAACGGCGGACGCCAAAGCCAAGGTATATTCCCGTTATGGCAAGGAAATCTACATCGCCGCCAAAAACGGGGTTCCCGATCCGGAGATGAACGTCGCCCTCAAACGGGTGATTGACAAAGCCAAGGCCAACCAGGTCCCGGCGGATGTCATCAAGCGGGCGGTGGAAAAGGCCAAGGGTGCCGGCGGTGAAAACTATGAGTCGGTACGCTATGAAGGCTTTGGCCCCGGTTCCTCGACGGTCATTGTCGATTGCTTGACGGACAACACCAACCGGACCTATGCGGAAGTACGCAACTGCTTCACCAAATCCAAGGCGAAGCTGGGGGCCATCAACAGCGTTTCCTTTATGTATGACAACCTGGGCATTCTGTCCTTTGCATACGATGATGAGGAGAAGATCCTGGAAGTCTTAATTGAAGCCGATGTCGATGTGACGGAGCTGGAAGTGGAAGACGGGATGATGAGCGTCTATGTCGCCCCCACCGATTTATACAAGGCCAAGGAAGCGATTGAAGCGGCTTTGGGCGAGGTGAACTTTGAGGTTTTGGAAATCTCGATGCTGCCAAAGGAATATGTTACCCTGGATGGCGAGGATGTTGATATGTTTCACCGCTTGACCTCGATGCTGGACCAGGTGGACGATGTCCAGCAGGTCTACCATAACGTCACCGGACTATGAAACGGGTCATCACCTATGGGACCTATGACCTTCTGCATGTCGGTCACATCAATCTTTTAAGAAGAGCCAAAGCGCTGGGGGACTATCTGATTGTGGCCTTGTCCACAGATGAAATCAATGAATTCAAGGGCAAGAAGGCTTATCACAGCTACAGTGAGCGCAAGGCGATGCTGGAGGCAATCCGCTATGTGGATCTGGTGATCCCGGAAGCGGTCTGGGAGCAGAAGGCGGATGATATCGTGAAATACCAGGTCGATGTATTTGTCATCGGCGATGACTGGCAGGGGGAGTTTGATGACTTGAAGCAGTACTGTGAAGTCGTCTACCTGCCCCGGACCCAGGGGATCTCCACAACCAAGATCAAACAGGACCTGGAGAAAAACGGCATGATTTCAAAAACAAAATGATATCAGCCGGGAAAACCTTCAAACAAAAAAACGGTTTCCAAACCATGATTTGTCGAAAACCGTTTTTTTTACGAAAAAAAATTCTTTTCTCTTGACAACCCGGTCTGTTTTTGGGTAAATTGACAAAGATAAATTGCGTTGAACGGAAGAGTACCTGAAGCCTTTCTGCCTAGAGAGCCCTTGCATTGGTGAAAAAGGGAGAGGAAGATGAGGGGAACATGATCCGGGAGCAGCATGGCCGATAGGTAGGCCATGACAGGTTCGCCTGTTACAGCGATAGGGTTTGTTGGAACCCGAAGAGTCCGGTTTTGTGAGAAACCGGTAAATTTAGGTGGTAACACGAAGCTTTCGTCCTATTGGGGCGGAAGCTTTTTTGATGAAAGGAGGTGGTGAGATGAGTGACTGTCAAGGCGATATGAGTGATATGTGCTGTAGAAAACTTCAAACAGGAAAGGAAAAAACACGTTATGAAGAATCTTGTAAAAACTGTCTTGTGGTTGCTGCTTGCTGCCTCGCTATTGGTCAGCTGTACACAAAGCGGATCCTCATCCGCTAATCAAGCAACCGGAAAAACTGTATTGAATATCGCCGGGGACGGGGAAATCCCGACGGCAGACTCCACCAACACCGGCAATACCATCAGCTCCGGCGTCCTCTACTATGTCCAGGAAGGCTTAGTGCGGCTGGATCCGGATGGCAACCCGACCCCTGGCGTAGCCGAGTCATGGGAAGTCGATGAAACCGGGACCATCTACACCTTCCATTTAAGGGAAGATGCCTATTGGGAAAACGGCGTTCCGGTAGTTGCCGATGATTTCATCTTCTCCTGGCAGCGGCTCGCCGACCCAACCTTCGCCGCCGTCAGTGCCAATCAGCTGGTGCTCTCGGGCATTGTGAATTCCGAGGCGATTCTGGCCGGGGAATTGCCGGTCACGGATTTGGGAATTGCGGCACCGGATGAGCACACCATCGTCATTACCCTGGTGCAGCCCAACACCTACTTCCTCAAGGAAGTGGGCAGCACCATCTTCTATCCCCTCAACCGCGAATTTGTGACTGGTCTGGGTGACCTGTATGCGACGGATGCCGAAAAGCATTTAAGCAACGGCCCGTTCACCTTTGAGGAATGGGATGGAACCGGTTTGAGCTGGAGCTATGTGAAAAATGAATACTACTGGGACAAGGATTCCATCTATTTGACCCAGATCAACGTGGAAGTCATCAAGGACCAGGGGACCAAGGTCAGCCTCTATGAGGCGGGTGAACTGGATTCGATTAGTATCACCGGCGACTACTTCGCGCAATACAAGGATGACCCGGGGCTGGTGCAGGTACCAAGCCTGTCCGCCTCCAATGTGGAAATCGGCATTGCCCATGACCAAAACAACTTCGAGGCAACCGCCAACGGCGCCCTGGTCAATGTCAATATCCGCAAAGCTTTGTTCTACGCGGTGGACCGCGAAGAACTGATTACCTATATTCTGGAAGGGCAGGGGACGCCGGCCGTCGGCATCATCGCCGATGGCATCGCCAACAACCCCGGCACCGGTGCCTCGATTGGCGAGGATACCGGCAATCAGGTCTACTTTGATGGCGACCTGGCCCGGGAATACTGGGAGAAAGGGTTGGCAGAGCTGGGCGTGACCTCCATCACCCTGGAACTGTTGACCTCCGACTCCGATTCCGCCAAGAAGGTCGGGGAATACCTGCAGAATCAATGGCAGGAGGAACTGCCGGGTTTAATCATCGACTATGTACCGGTGGTGACCAGTGTCCGCTTTGAGCGGATGATGAACTTTGACTTTGATCTGGCGCTGGGCGGCTGGAGCGGCGGCTTTGACCCGCTCTCCTACATCGAGCAGCACAACATCACCTCCGCCCACAACCACAGCCAATACGTCAACCCGGTCTTCAATGACCTGGTCGCAAAAATCAAGAGTGAGGGCAATGATGTCCAGGCCAGATGGGATGATATCATCGCCGCCCAACAAATCCTGCTGGATGAAGCGGTGGAGATCCCCCTGTACTCCGGAGTCTCCAATATCCTGGTAGCCTCCAATCTGCACAACGTCTACTTCCGCTCAATCGGCGGGGTGACGGTGGACTATACTTACGCGTATTTCAGCGGTGAATAGAAAGGTGTCCGGGGAAGGAATTTCCTTCCCCGGGCTTTGGGAATAGCTGTGAAACGATGGATTAAATACCTTGCAACAAGGATTACCTACATGGTGATTACGCTCTTTCTGATTATCACCTGCACCTTCTTTCTGATGAATGAGATGCCGGGTTCGCCCTTTCAAAACCTGGACCAGCTGACGGAGCTGCAGTATAAGCTGTTGGATGAGAAGTACGGTTTTGACAAACCGGTCACGGAGCGTTATTTCACCTATTTGAAAAATATCCTGCACGGGGAATTTGGGATTTCCCTGCAGTTTAACAATCAATCGGTCGCCAAGATCGTTTTTAAGCGTTTTGGGCCCTCATTGAAATTGGGACTGCAGGCTTTGGTGGTGGGAACACTGCTGGGGGTGCTTCTGGGGGTGATTGCGGCAATGAAGCAGAACTCCTGGGTGGACAGCTTCTGCAGCATCCTGGCCATTGCCGGCCGCTCCGTCCCCAATTTCATCTTTGCGGTGCTCTTGCAGTTTGTCTTTGCGGTGAGCTTGAAGATGCTGCCCATCACCTATGACAAGGGTTCCCTGATCGGCTCGATTTTGCCGACTTTGGCTTTGGCAATCTCGCCGATGGCTTTGTCCTCCCGCTTTATCCGCACCCAGATGATTGAGGTGCTGCACTCGGATTACATCGAACTGGGCAGGGCGAAGGGGGCCAATGACTGGCAGCTGGTCTTCCATCACGGGCTGCGCAACTCCCTGATTCCCCTGATTACGGTTTTGGGCCCGATGATTGTCTCGCTGGTCACCGGTTCGCTGGTGGTGGAGAATATCTTTGCGATTCCGGGCGTAGGGGAACAATTGACCAAGTCGATACTGACCCATGATTATCCGACCATTATGGCGATTACCATTCTGTTTTCCGCCTTATTAATCTTTGCGCTGTTTGTCTGTGACATCCTCTACCGGGTTGTCGATCCGCGCTTGCGCATCGAAGGAGGGTCATCATGAGTGACTTTACCTTTGTAAAACAGCAGTCGGTGCATGGTCCTGAGCAGGAAGTTGTTTCCCTGAGCTTTCTGGAGGATGCCTTTCGGCGCCTGCGTAAAAACAAAGCCGCCCTGTTTGCCTTCGCACTGGTGATTATCGTGGTGCTATTAGCGCTTTTCGCGCCGTTGATTGCCCCCTATAATCCCAATAAACAGGAGGTGGAATACGGCAATCTGCCGTCCAAGATTCCCGGTTTGAACATCAACGGTTTCAATGGCAAAAGCCAGAACAAAAACGGGGAGTGGGTGGATATCTATTTAGAGAAGGGCGTACCGGAGGGGGTCTACCATTATCTGGGGACGGACACCTTTGGCCGCGATCTGTTCTCCCGCATCCTCTATGGCCTAAGGGTCTCACTGCTGATTGCCTTTGTCGCTGCCATTTTGGATTTGACCATCGGCATTGTCTATGGCATGGTCTCCGGCTTAAAGGGGGGCAAGGTTGATTTGTTGATGCAACGGTTTCTGGAGTTGATTTCCGGAATTCCCACCCTGGTCATTGTCATCATGATGATGATGATACTGCCCTCAGGCATCATCTCAATCATCACCGCCCTGGTGATTTCCTCCTGGTTTGGCATGGCGCGGACCGTACGGGCGGAAACGTTGCAAATCAAAAATCTCGAATATGTCAGTGCTGCCAAAGCCCTGGGGGCCAGTGACTGGCAACTGGCCATCCATCATGTATTGCCTAACATCGGCGGTATTGTTGTCGTGCGGGCGATGTTTTCCATTCCCAGCGCCATTTTCCTGGAGGCCTTCTTGAGCTTTATCGGCATCGGCATGAAACCGCCCAATGCTTCGCTGGGCGTGCTGCTGTCGGAAGGCAACAAGGTCTTCCGCATTTATCCCTATCAGATGCTGGCACCGACGGTGGTGATGGTGATTCTGATGCTGGGGCTCAATCTATTGGCGGACGGTTTGCGCGATGTGCTCGATCCGCACATGAAGGATTATTAGGGGGTGTATGATGAGCGAACATTTACTGGAAGTAGAAAACCTCAAAGTCGGCTTTTCCACCTTTTTGGGCAAGGTGCAGGCGGTGCGCGATATTTCGTTTTTTGTGGATGCCGGGGAAACTCTGGCGATTGTCGGTGAGTCCGGCAGCGGCAAGACCCAAACCTGCCGCAGCATCATGCGGATGCTGGCAAAAAACGGGACAATCGAAAGCGGGTCCATACGCTTTCATGGCGAAGATTTGCTGAGCAAGAGCGAAAAGGCGATGCAGGACATCCGCGGTCGCGACATTTCCATGATTTTTCAGGACCCGATGACCTCGCTGGATCCAACCATGCCGGTGGGAAGACAGATCGGGGAAGCTTTGACTTTGCATAAGAAACTGTCCAGGGCTCAGGTTAAGGAAAAGGTCGAAAAGCTGCTGGCAACCGTGGGCATTGAAAATCCCGCTGCCCGCCGGCGCTATTATCCGCACCAGTTTTCCGGCGGTCAGCGCCAGCGCATCGTAATCGCGATTGCCTTGGCTAATGACCCGCAGCTGATCATTGCTGATGAGCCAACCACAGCCCTGGATGTCAGCATGCAGGCCCAGATTCTACAGCTGCTCAAACAGCTGCAGAAAGAATATCAGTCCGCCGTGATTTTCATCACCCATGATTTGGCGGTGGTGGCCAATATTGCGGACCGGGTCGCGGTCATGTACGGTGGCAAGATTGTGGAAATCGGCACCCGCGAGGAGATCTTCACCGATCCCAGACACCCCTATACCTGGGGGCTCTTGCAATCCCTGCCGCAGTATGCGAAAAAAGGGGAGGCACTGTATGCAATTGCCGGCAGTCCGCCGGATTTGATCCAGGTGCCCAAAGGCGATGCCTTCGCTGCGAGAAATCCCTATGCCTTGGAGATTGACTTCAAGGAAGAGCCGCCTTTATTTGCCATCAGCAAAACCCACTATGCGGCTACCTGGCTTTTGGATCCGCGCGCTCCAAAGGTACAAGCACCGAAGATCATGCCAAAAACAAAGAAGGAGGTGCTTTATGGCTGAACTGTTACAAGTCCGCAATCTGACCCACATCTATCAAAGCGACACCCGCAAGCGCGTCGTCGCCGTCGATGATATCAGCTTTGATATCAAACAGTCAGAAACCTTTGGCCTGGTCGGGGAATCCGGCTGCGGCAAGACCACGACCGGACGCATGATTGCCCGCTTATTGGATGTTACTTCCGGACAAATCTCTTATGACGGCCAAAACATCCAGACCTTGAATAAAAAAGAACTTTTGGCCTTCCGCAAAAAAGTACAGATAATCTTTCAGGATCCCTATGCCTCCCTGGACCCGCGCATGAAGGTGCGCGATATCATCGCCGAGGGCATCCGCATCCATCATCTGGCGAAAGACAAGCGACAGGAGGAAAGTCAGGTACAGGAGCTGCTGGCGCTGGTAGGCCTGCAGCCGCAGCATGCCACCCGGTACCCCCATGAATTCTCCGGCGGTCAGCGTCAGCGCATCGGTATTGCCCGGGCCCTGGCGGTACAGCCGCAGTTTGTGGTCTGCGATGAACCGATCTCCGCCCTGGATGTATCCATCCAGGCGCAGATTGTCAATTTGCTCAAGGAGCTGCAGAAGCGCCGGAATCTGACCTATCTGTTTATCGCCCACGACCTCTCGATGGTCCACTATATCAGTGACCGGATTGCCGTTATGTATGCCGGAAAACTGGTGGAAATGGGGGACAGCGATGCGGTTTTCCGCAACCCCAAGCACCCTTATACCCAGAATTTACTGGCTTCCCTGCCTTCCTTAACCCGGCAAAAAGATGCAGTTATTTACCCGCCATATCAGAGTAATCGCACACTTTCCGGGGATTTTAGTTTACAATTGGTTGAGAAGGACCATTATGTGTACCAAAATGCTGCCGGGCAGCTTTGGTAGAAAGGAACTTAAAATGAAAAAGACGCTTACGGCAGACTCCTTTACCCTGATAAAGAATCTCACCAATCTGAGTGTAAGCCCGTCTCGTGAGAGTGCGGCCTTTGTTTTGACGGATGCCAGTTTGAAGAAGGACCGGGGAGTCAGCGTGCTCTACGGCAGTGACGGCTTTAGTGTCTGGCGCATCAGCCCCTTGAATGCCAGCGGCATCTATTGCTTTGAGGATGATGAACACCTGCTGTTCTCCCATGCTGCCAGCGCTTCTGAGCGCAAGCAGGCAAAGGAACAGAAGACCTTCATGTACCGCATCGGCCTGCGCGAGAAACACGCGCACCTGGCCTTTGTGCTGCCGGTGAACATCACGAAAATCGAGCGCATTGAAAACGGCCGCTATCTGCTTTGCGCGCCGCTCAACGACGCCCTGCGCGAACTCTTGCATGCCAGCGACCGCAAGCAGTGCTTAAAGGCAGACAAGAGCGGGGACTATGAAGAATTCGATGAGCTGCCGTTCTATGGGGATGGCAAAGGCTGGCTCAATGGCAAAAAGGACAGCCTGATCCTGTATGATGAAAACAGTAAAACCCTGACCGAGATCAACCGTCCAAACTTTGCGGTCAACGCCCACAAGCTCAGCCGGGACCACCGCATTGTCTACTACAGCGGCCAGGACTTCAGCCATGGCATCAAGCGCAAAAACGATACCCTGATTGGCTATGACTTACAGGAAGGCAAAGAGATTTTGCATCTGCGTGATCCGGAACTGACGATCTCAGCGATTGAAACCTCAAGCGACAAGCTCTATGTATTGGCCAGCGATGAGAAGACCTGGGGCTATGGCGAGCTTCCCTATCTGTTTGAAGTAGATGCGGATGGCCTGAAGCAATTGGCGAAGATCAGCTTTGACCCCGTGCGCATGGGCAACATCGATTTTGACAATCAGCCGGATTTGACCATCCTGGGTGCCTTTGGCATCAGCAGTCACCTCTACCGCTATAAAAACGGCATTCTGGAGGAATTCTATCAGTTCGGTGGGGATATCAGTGAAATTGCGACCATGAAGGATTGTTTTTTGTGGATTGGTGCCAGGGAGAATGAACTGGCGGAGCTGCATGTACTAAAAAACAGCCGCAAGGGCTTGCGCAAGATCTCCCGCTTTAACCGGACTTTGAACCATATGTTTCATGTCAGTGATGCCAACCATTTCAGTTATGCCCATGACTCTTTGATCTTTGACGGCTGGGTGATGAAACCAGTCAATTACCAGCCTGATAAAAAGTATCCAGGCATCCTGCAGATCCATGGCGGGCCGCGGGGTGCTTATTCCGGGGTCTACCGCTACGATGCCCAGCTGTTGGCGAATCAGGGCTACTTCGTGTTCTTTACCAACCCCCGGGGTTCATCCCGGCGCGGCAACGAATTTGCGGATGTGCGTCACCAGATGGGCTACATCGACTATCAGGATTTGATGCACTTCACCGATGAGGTGCTTAAACGCTACCCGGCTCTGGATTCTGAGCGTCTGGGGGTTACCGGCATCTCCTATGGCGGTTATATGACCAACTGGATTATCAGCCATACCGAACGCTTTGCGGCAGCCATCAGTGAAAACGGGGTTTCCAACTGGATTTCCCAGGGTTCGCTGTCGGATATCAGCTATGATTATGTGGAATTTCTG
This sequence comes from Erysipelotrichaceae bacterium, assembly GCA_031272515.1. Lineage (GTDB taxonomy): Bacteria > Bacillota_I > Bacilli_A > Erysipelotrichales > Erysipelotrichaceae > JAISTR01. The sequence continues at coordinate 19,044 of JAISTR010000036.1, forward strand.
GCTGGTGATCCCATCAAGGAAACCCGCACAGTCTGGAACCAGTCCCCGCTGAAATTTGCGGAGTTCGTAAAAACACCGACACTGTTTATCCATTCCGACAACGATTTCCGCTGTCCTTTGGCGGAGGGCCTGCAATTCTTCACCCGGCTGAAAGTGCTGGGAGTGGATGTGAAGTTCCTCTTGTTTAAAGGCGACAGCCACGGGGTGTCACGGCTGGCCAAACCGACCAAGCGCTACCACCGCTTCAGCCGGATTCTGGCTTATTTTGATGAGTATTTAAAACCGAAAGAATAAAAAACAATAAGATACAGTTAGATGCAAAAGCAGGTTTAAAGGATTATAAAGAATGAATCAGGGACCGGTGATAATCACCGGTCCTTGCAGTTCCCGCTCCAGGATCAGCTGGGCAGCCTTGGCGCTAAAGGCGCTGCTATAGGCAACAGCTTCCTGAAAGGCCAGCCTTCTGTATTGGGGTGGCAAAGCCGCAAAGCAGGTGGCAATCTGCACTTCCTGCTGTTTCAGGTACTTCAGGGCTTTGCGGCCCGTGTCATTGAAACCCAAAACCCGGATGAACTGCGGGGCAACCAGTTTTTTTATCTGCTCTTTTTCAATCTGCGCCAAAAGCGCGCAGAGAATGCGCTGAATGCGGCTTCTGGTATAGCGCCTGCTGACGCTTTTGTTTAAAAACTCAAAAAGGGTAGGGCAGTGGCGGGCATTGTCAAAGAGGAAGGCTTCAATGCCTTCATCCATTAGAAATGATTCAGCCAGGCGCTTGCGGCTCTGATTTAATAGCAGCAGGCGAAGTGTAGGATAGTAGTGTGCAAAAGGATGGATTTCCTGCTTGCTTAACAGCTCTGCCATCACGGTATAGGGCTGCACATCCTTTTTTTCCCATACCGCCTGCCGGATAGCCAGGGCACTGGCGTTTTCCTTGTTCAAGGAAGGATTCAGGTAGTCATTGGTACGCAAAATGGCGATGGGTTTAATCTTAGTATCAGCCAGGGCTTTGAGATAGGAAACCGCCAGGATATCATTGGGAGGCAAAGCTCCGGTCTCTAAAAACAGGGCACTGGGATAGGACTCTCCCTTGGCTAAAGATTCCTTGATATGGTCGGTCCGGATTGGCAGCCGGGCGATTTCCTGTAGGGCACTAAGGTCACCGCTTTCACTGCCAAAGACCAGGGAATTGACCTTTGCGAGCGCCAGGATCCGTATGCTACAATCCGCAAACTGCTGGGCGGATTGAATGCAGAAGGGAAAGGGCAGCTCCAGCACCAAATCGACCCCGTTTTTTAAGGCTGCCCTGGTGCGGCTATACTTGTCGAGGATGGCGGGTTCACCGCGCTGCACGAAATTTCCCGACATGACGGCGATAATCGCATCCGGATTGGTAAGCTCTCTCGCCTTTTTGAGATGATGGATATGACCGTGGTGGAAGGGATTGTATTCGGTGATGACGCCTGTGAGATTCATGAAACAATTTTACCATGGGGCAGTTGATTTTGGTATGATTAGAAAGGAGGTGATCTTGTGAAACCCAAACGCATCAGCATCCTTTCCCGCTATGATCAAAACGAACTGTTTGGTGATCTGTGGCAGGATGATAAGCAAAACAAAGCCCTGGTAGCGGTTTTCCATGGCATGGCGGAGCACCGTTTCCGCTATTACTGGTTTGCCGAGAAGCTCAACAAAGCCGGATATACGGTACTGCTTTGCGACCAGCGGGGACACGGGGAGAGCGGGCCGATGCGCGGTTACTTTGCGAAGGAGAACGGCTGGCTGGTCAATGATGCGGATTTGGCGGATCTGATTGGCAAGGCGAAGGCGATGCTGCCGGAGCAGCCTTTGTTTCTCTTTGGCCATTCCATGGGTTCCATGAGTGCCCGAACCTATCTCAAGCACCATGAGGCAGAGGTGGAAAAAGTGGTATTAAGCGGCACCCCATCCTACAGCAGTGCGGTGGGTATGGCCAAGGTGATCGCCCGCATGCAGTCGATGTTTCAAGGGGAAAAGCACTACTCCAAGCTGATTGACAAGCTTGGCTTTGGCAGTCTGAATGCCATTATCAAGGATCCGCGTACACCCTTTGACTGGCTGTCACAAAACCAGGAGAATGTGGATGCCTATATTGCGGACAAGGACTGCGGCTTTATCTTTACCGTCAGCGGCTACCACAGTTTTCTGGAAGGCATGCAGGATGTATTTCTGCCCGGAGGCTGGAAGGTCGAAAAACCTGACTTGCCGATTGCCTTTTTCTCAGGGGCGGAAGACCCCTGCAGCAAGCCCAAGGAGGGCTTTGAGAAAGCGGTGCGCTTTCTCAAAGAGCAGGGATATACCAGAGTTTCCAGCAAGCGCTATGCAGGCTTGCGCCATGAGATCTTGAATGAAAAGGAGCGCGATGTCGTCGTAAAGGACATCATTCATTATTTGGACAATGACAAAATTAGTTGAGAAGAAGCTTAGCAGGGAAGAGATTTACGACGGACGCATCATCCATGTATATCAGGATGACATCGAACTGCCCAATGGCAACAAGGCGAAGCGGGAGGTGGTGCATCACCCCGGTGGTGTGGCAATTTTGGCTTTGGATGAAAACCTGGAGATCTTTCTGGTAAGACAGTTTCGCTATCCCTATCAGAAGGTCTTGCGGGAAGTTCCCGCGGGAAAACTGGACGCAAAGGAAGAGCCGGCAGTGGCGGTGCGCCGCGAACTGCGGGAAGAGACCGGAGCAGAGGTGGGAGATCTGTACTACCTGGGAGAGTTTTATCCTTCCCCGGGTTTCTGTGATGAAATCCTGCATCTGTACTTTGGTTGGGTAACAAGTGTAAGAGAAGCAGAGCCCGATGAGGATGAGTTTCTGGCAGTACAGAAAATCAGCCTAAAAAAGGCGGTTGAGGAAGTCTTGGATAACAAGTTTGAAGATGGCAAAACGGTTGCCTTGATACTGAAGGTTTGGTACTTGTATCAAAATGGGAAACTGCCGCAGATATAATATTGCAACGGCAGTTTTTAAGCCAAAAAGCGATTGACACTAAAAGCAATCTTTTATAAATTAAGGAAAGGAACTGGCAATGAGATAGCTATTCCTTTTTTTGGACTGATTCAATTTCCAGCAGATCCAAAGGATTATAAGAAAAATCATATATGCCTAAAAACTATTTATGACCTATTTTCTGAGGTTTCGCACAGGTTGAAGCACAATAATTGCATGGCTTATTAGATGTTTTTTAAATATATTCAATGTGCTGAATCATTGACACAAAGGCGAAACCACCTTAAAATAAAAGCAAGGAACTGGCAAAAACGACACAGCTATTCCTTTTTTTTGGCCTTATATAACTTCCAACAGATCCAAAGAATCATCAGGAAATCATACAGACCTAGAAAAAAGTCCATTATGGAACTCCTTTCCGGGTAATAGCCAGCCGGGGCAGGGCAGGGTAAGATCCCTATGCTTCCACCATCCAGTTCCTTGCAAAACCATTAAATCACAAACATAAGGAAAAATATATAAAAACATGAATCAATAAATTACCAATTATTACCAGTCACAGTAGCTGTACTTTTTCCCTAAAATCGCGCGGTTTTATTTTAATTTCGGTTCTCTAAAATGTATAATTTGATTAAGGAATGCAAACTGATTACAGATCTATAAAAGGTTGAAGGGAGGGATTGTTGATGGCAGGGTGTCCGCATTGCGGCAGAGACTTAAATGGATTCGTTGAATTGGGGTCAGTCGGATATCAGCGCGTAAGCAAGGGCTGCTGTCCGCACTGCGGTAACTATGTCTCCGGTTTGGGTTTTAAGCAGTCTACCAGACCCCGCACAGTTTCGAATCAGGAATATGACGAGAACTCGAGAAAGTCGCTCGACTATGCACGCAATGATGTATATCTGACAACGCTTGGCAGTCTGGCGATTCTGGTAGTGACCAATCTGAAATGGTGGGGCATTCTGATTGCTTTGGTGTATTTGGCAATCTTCTCCTTTATCAGCTGGGCTTACTATGTAGACAATTCTTTTATTTTAAACAGGCGATATACAGAAGCTGACTTGAAATCACCTTTCTTGCACTGGTTTGTTACTTGTTTAAATCTATTGCTGTGGGCGATTCCTGTACTTACCTTGTTCTCGCAAATAGATACCACCACCGCTTCGACCGTCCTGCGGGATATTTTCTTGGCTATCATCATCATAGTGACATCCATTCCTCCTCTGGGATTTGCGATGTACTGCCTTGGGGAACTTGTCATCTATATACTTGAACGCATTCTTTAAAGGCGGAAAGCAGGCGACTGTGCTTTGGTCATATTGACTTTGTGCTTTTCTTTAGCATATAATAAGTAACGCCGACAAAAAGGTTGTGATTGTATGAAATGGCATCGCAGTGAACTCAATGACCGGCGGGACCGCTCGTTTTCCTTCCAGGAAAACCTCACGTTTTCCCCTGAGGAAATCCAGGCGATACCACGCTTGCTGGATTTGAAGGATGTTTGTGTCAGCGGTGTCTGTCATTTCGATCCCAGTCTGCAATTGTTGTCGCTAAGCTACCGGATGCAGGGCATCATGATTGTACCCTGTGCCATCACCAATGAAGCGGTGGATTATCCCTTTGTCATCGAAGATGAGCTGACCTTCGGCTTTCTGAAAAACCAGGAGCTGGAACTGGAGGCAATCCAGGGGGATGAAATCGACCTGCGGCCGGTGTTATGGCAATCCATCGCCATGGAAGTACCGCTGAAGGTAGTCAAAGCTGATTTGCAAGAGTATCCCAAGGGCGATGGCTGGGAAGTGCTGAAGGAAGAACAACTGACCAGTATCCGGGAACCTGATCCCCGGCTGGCCAAATTAAAAGAATTTAAAACCGAAGAATAGGAGGTTGAAATCATGGCTGTTCAACAACGCAGAGTCTCCAAAACCCGCAAGGCAAAACGCAGAACCCACTACAAGTTACCTTCGGTAACGCTGGTGAAATGTGAAGCCTGCGGCGAACTGAAACTACCGCATCGCTTGTGCTCCTGCGGTCATTACCGCAGTGAAAAATAACCGCACTGCGGTTTTTCTTTTCTCATGAAGATTTTCTTCAGTGATGTCGATCATACCTTTATCAGCCATGAAGCCCCCTTGCCGCCCGTCAACCGCAAAGCCATGCGGGAGGTAGAAAAAAGGGGGCACCGGCTGGTTTTTGTGACCGGCCGCGCCTACAGTGAGTTCAAGGAACTGCAGAAGCAGTACCGTCTAAGAAATGATGTAATCTATTGCAATGGTGCCGGCATATGCTACTATGGCGAAAAACCGCAGGTCATCCAGGGGATCACCTTAGCGCAGCTGATGGCGGCATTGGAAATGCTGGATCAAAGCCAGGCACTCTATATGGTCAACACCGCAGACGGTGATGTCATGCGGCCGCTGGAGAGTTTTCAAACCAAGCTGGATGAACTCGAGGATCATCTGAGCAAGGAAGTCCCGCCCCGGCCTATGAAGTTTATCGACCACATCCAACATGAAACCCGCAATGCGATTTTCACAGATGATGTCAAGACCTGGTTTCTGGAGCATCCAGAGACGGTGATCGTCAAGCTTCTGGTCTATACCTTCGACTACCAGGCGATGTATAGCTTGCAGCCACAGCTGGATGCAATCGGCCTGCACGGCTACTTCTCATTCGCGGTTGCCTTCGAGATCACCCACCAGAAGGCCAACAAAGGGGAGGCTTTGCGCTATTACTGCCAGGACTTGCCGGTGGAGAAGACCTATGGGTTTGGTGATATGGAAAACGACCTGCCGATGCTGGAGGCAGCGGATGTCGGCATCGCGGTTAGCAATGGTGCCCAAGGGCTGAAAGCAAGGGCGGATGAAGTCATCGGTGAATGCAGTGAGGGAGCGGTCGGAGCCTATATCCTTAAGGAGATAGCCGACAGTTCGGATTGAAAATGTGAATTTAACAGATTAAAGGAGAGAGGCAAAACCTCTTTTTTTTTAGGCTTTCCAAAGGGAAAGCTTTTAATTTTGGGAATCTTGTCAACGGTGAAAAAAAGGGGAGGTCAAAGTGCTTTAAAATGCGGCTGACACCGAAAAAAAGTCCCAATTGTGAAGAAAATTTCATCTAAAACTCTTTACAAAAGTTGCCAGATTGATTATGATGGTGGTGCAAAGTGGTGCAGAAAGGTGAAAAGTGGTGAATCTCATGTTGATGGGAACCTACCAACAAAAGATTGATGCCAAACACCGGATATTCGTCCCGGCCAAGTTCCGGGAAGAACTGGGTGACATCATCATCGCTGCCAAAACCGGGGACTGCATCAGTTTGTTTCGGGAGGATACTTTCCAAAGCTATGCAGAGGAACTGCTGGGCAATCTGCCCAAGCAGGACAAGCGGACCCGGCAATTGAGCCGGACGATCTATGCGAACGCCATCCGCTGTGAAGTGGACAAGCAAGGACGAATCCTGCTGTCTGCCGATCAGGCGGCACGGGCGAAGCTGGATCGGGATTGCGTCGTCATCGGTGTCGATGGCCGCGCGGAAATCTGGTCCAAGCAAGTCTGGGAAGAATACGATGCCTCGGCATCCGATAACTTCGAGGACCTCGCCAGCGATTTGGCTAAAGAGTATCTGTAATGGGAAAACACGAGAGTGTAAGTGTAATGGGATTACACGAAAGTGTTCTTTGTCAAGAAGCAGTAGACGGACTGAGCGTGAAAGCGCAGGGAATCTATGTAGATGGAACCCTGGGCCGCGCCGGTCACAGCAAAGCTATTCTCAGGAGGTGTGATGATTGCTTCCTTTACGGGATTGACAAGGATCCCTATGCCCTCAGGGATTCTTGTCAGATCCTCGATAAATTCACCGGACGGTTCAAACTGCTCCGGGGGGATTTCAGAGAAATGAAAAGCTTGCTGGCAGACGAGGGTGTGTGCAAGGTGGATGGAATACTCTTGGATTTAGGAGTCTCATCACCGCAGTTCGATGATCCGGACCGCGGTTTCAGCTACCACAGCGAGGCGCGCTTGGATATGCGCATGGATCTTAGTCAGGATCTGGACGCTGAGGAAGTGATAAACACATACACACAAAATCAACTGCAGGAAATCTTCTCCCGTTATGGAGAAGAGCCTTATAGTAAGACGATTGCCAAGGCAATCGTAGAATCCAGGGCAACAAAACCGCTTATCACAACCCTGGATTTGGTGAATCTAATTCGCCAAACCCTGCCTGATCGGGTGCTCTCCCAAAAGGGACACCCGGCCCGGAGAGTATTTCAAGCCCTGCGCATCGAAGTAAACGGTGAGCTGGAGGCCTTGAAAGAAATCTTAAAAGAAGGTCCGAAGCTGTTGAAGGACGGCGGCAGGATGGTCATCATAACCTTTCATTCATTGGAAGACAGGATGGTCAAACAAGCGTTTCAGACTTGCTCTAAGCCGGAAACGGTGGACAAACGCATCCCTTTGAGGGACAGCGAAATGTTACAGAGCGGATACCGGGTGGTCAACCGCAAGCCGATTACAGCCAGTGAGGCTGAAATCGCCAACAACCGCCGGGCCCGCAGTGCCAAGTTACGTATATTGGAAAAAAAGGAGGTGTAACCCATGGCAGTCAAAAGAATCAAGCGCAGAAAAAAAGTGAAAGTGCTTGAATTTGTCAGTCTCGCAGTGTTTGGACTCGCTTTAGGCGGTTACATTCTCTGCGCTGTCTTCCTGCACGCCAAAAACGTGCAGATGAGCAAGGAAATTCAAGCAATCAACGCCCAAATTACCGCGCTGTCATCCAGCAATGAGCAGCTGAAGATTGATATCCAGCACGAACTGTCCAAGGCGAATGCCATCCAGTTGGCTTCCGACGGCGGCATGACCCAGGACCAAAACAACGTGGTCTATATCAATGAAGAAGAATAAGCTCAAAAGACAAAACCGGCTCATCAAGGCATCACTGATCCTGGTTGTGCTGGTTTTTTCATTGTTGTTTGCCAATGTATGTGCGGCCAGTATCTACCACATCCATCTGCGCTCCAACACCGATATCTCCCTGTATGCCCTCAATGCCAACACCACCAAGGTGACGCTGTACGGGGCCCGGGGAACCATCTATGACGCGAAAAACAACGTGATCTCCCAGGACATCACGACCTATAAAATCTACGCGATTTTAAGCGAGGACCGCAAGGATGCCAAGGGCAACCCCGCCTACGTTGCCGATACCTATGCCACCGCCGAAGCACTTTCGCCGCTTTTGCGCATGAGTGTGGAGGAGCTGATGGTCTATCTGACCAAGGAGAATGTCTATCAGGTGGAATTGGGAAGCAAGGGCTCCAACCTGTCTTTGGAGACCAAAAAGGCGATTGAGGATCTGCATCTGCCGGGCATCGGCTTTATCCAGACCTCGTCCCGCGACTATCCGATGGGCGCCTTTTCCTCGCACATCATCGGCTTCACCACCAAAAACGACGATAATGTCCAGGTGGGACAGATGGGTTTGGAAGCGGTCTTTGATGACTACCTGCAATCCGAAAACGGCTACCATACCTTTCAGGCCGACAAATATGGCAATCAGCTGCCGGGTTTGGCAGACACCATCGTCTCGCCCACAAACGGCGCTGACCTCTACCTGACCCTCAACAAGGAAATCCAGGAAGCCCTGGATCAGTCCTTTGCGATGTCGATGGAGAAATTCAACACTACCCAGGTCTGGGGAATTGTGATGGAGGTCGACACCGGCAAAATCCTGGCCATCGGCTCCTATCCGACCTTTGACCCGGCTATCCGTGATATCGAGGACTATCAGTCGCTGCCTTTGCAGTATGCCTATGAACCGGGCTCGACGATGAAGACCTTTACCTATGCCGCCGCCATTGACAGCGGCGTCTATGACGGCTCGGCGACCTTTGACTCCTCGGTGTTCTACATGAGCACCAACGGCAATGAGCCGGCCAAGGGCAATGAGAACAGCTATGTGGAGGTGCTCTACAATGCCTCCCACCGCAACTGGGGCTGGATTGACTATGATACCGGTTTCCGCTATTCCTCCAACGTCGGCATCGCCAATCTGCTGACTTCCCGGCTTTCCACCGAAACCTTTGAAGCCTACCTGGAAAAGTTCGGTTTCTTCAGCAAGGTCAATGTCGATGGGCTTTCCGAAGCTGCCGGCTACAAGAACTTCCGCTGGCCCTTTGAAAAACTGACCCTCGGTTATGGCCAGGGCTCGGCGGTCACCGCGATTCAGATGGTGCGCGCCTATGCCGCCATCCTTAATGACGGGGTGATGGTGCAGCCGTATCTGGTGCAGGCCATCAAGGACCATGATACCGGTGAAGTGCTCTACCAGGCTGAGACCACGGTATTGGGACAGCCGGTTTCCACGGAAACGGCTTTACAGATGCAAAAGCTGATGAGCGATGTCGTCAATACCGAAGACGGCACCGGCCGCTATTATAAAATCGACGAAGTCGACATCATTGCCAAAACCGGGACCGCACAGGTCTACCGCAACGGGACCTATGACAACGGCATCGTCATCTCTTCCATCGCCATTGGCTTGCCGGCTGATGATCCGAAAATTGTGATTTACTACGCGTTTGAAAGCGATTATGTATACAATGAGCTGCACATGCAGACAGAACCGGTCCAGTACCTGATTTACCGCGTCGCCCAGCAGTACTCGCTTTTGTCAAGCACGGCGGTCGAGGACAGTGAAGACGTCATGTATCGCGACATCTCCAAGATCACCATGCCCTCCCTGGTAAACCATACCGTCGGCTATGCTGCCAGCCAGCTCTCCGGCTTTGATGGCAAGATCATTACCCTGGGCAGCGGCAATCAGATTATCCGCCAGTATCCCCAGGCCGGTCAGACGGTCTTGAGTTCCCAGATTATTATCCTGAAAACCGATTACGGCGACAATGTGATGCCGGATATGTACAACTGGACCATCAAGGAAATCAATGCCTTCTGGCAGGTCAGCGGGCAGGAGATTGTCGTCTATGGGCAGGGCCAGGTCAAAAGCCAGAACATTCCGGCAGCGACCATTCTCAAACCGGAAGATGTCATTGAGGTCGTGCTGGAATAATGATACAATTGGTGCAGTTAGCATTGGAGGAGACGTATGACCTTGCGGTTAGGTGCCGTATTTATCGTGAGTCTGGTTGCCACCCTGATAGTGATACCGCCTTTTATCCGGTATCTGCAGCGGATTCAGCTGTTCCAGGTAGTCAGTCAGTATTCACTGAAAGAATATCAGGAAAAAGCCAAAACCCCGATTATGGGCGGATTGGCTTTTGTCATAATCCCGTTACTGGTGATGATTGTCTTTTTTTGGCAAGAGGTTTTTACCCCGAAGCTGGTGGTTATCCTTTTGTCGTTTCTCTGCTATGGCTTTGTGGGCTTTCTCGATGACTTTCGCATCGTCGCCCAGCATGATAACAAAGGACTTTCAGTACGGCAGAAATTGTTTCTGCAGCTGATTCTGGCAATTGCCATGTATCTGATTTACCGTGAAACCATGAACTCGGACCTGTATGTTCCGCTTCTCAATATCAATCTCTACCTGGGAGCCGGCTATGCCTTTTTGATGTTCTTCATGTTTGTCGGCGCCTCCAATGCCGTCAACATCACCGATGGCATGGATGGGCTGGCCGGGGGAACCACCGTACTGGCACTGGTGCCCTTTATCTTTTTGGCCCTGCGGGCTGGGGATGAGCCGGTTGCCGGCTTTGCGCTGGCGCTGGCGGGTTCACTGCTTGGTTATCTGCGCTACAACCTCAAGCCGGCACGCATCTTTATGGGGGATACCGGCTCGCTGGCTTTGGGTGCCGCTTTGGCGGCGCTGGCGATTGTTTTGAAGCAGGAGCTTTTGTTGGCGGTCATCGGCTTTGTCTTTGTTTATGAAACGTTCTGCGTAATTTTGCAACAAATCTGGGTGCGGGTTTTCCACAAGCGGATTTTTGCCTATACCCCGATCCATTATGCCTTTAAATTGCGCGGCTATCGGGAAGAGGCGATTGTCGGCGGCTTTTGGCTGTTGGGACTGGTTTGTGCAATTATAGGGTTGATTCTGGCATGAAAGAGGTTTTGGTATTCGGCGGTGCCCGCAGCGGTGTGGCAGCCGCCAGGCTGTTAAGACAAAACGGCTGGTCGGTCATCATTACCGACCAGAAGGAGATTTTGGAAAAAAGGGAATTACAAGCCCTGGGCATTGAGGTGCTGGATGGCGGTCATCCGGATTCGCTGTACCGGTCTTTTGATTTGGTGGTGAAAAATCCCGGAATCCCATACCGGCAGCCTTTGATTGCCTGGTATTTGAAAATGGGAATCGAAATAATCAGTGAACTGGAAGTGGTGATGCGCTATCGTCCCCATTATGTCTACGGGGCCATAACCGGCACCAATGGCAAGACCACCATCACAACGCTGCTTTCACTGATGTTAAAAAAGAAGTCGGAAACGGCAGTTGCCGCCGGCAACATCGGCACACCTTTAAGTGCGGTTGCCTTACAGGACTCATCTGATACCAAACGTGACATCGCCCTGGAAATCTCCGCCTTTCAGCTGGTGGCAACACCATCGCTTAGCCCCAAGGTATCACTGATTACTAACCTGACCCCTGATCATCTGGACTACTTTGACTCGCTGGATGCTTATTACCAAGCCAAAAACCTGGTGTACCGCAATCAAAAAGGCGATGACTGGTTTCTCTATAATATCGATGACAGAAATGTTGTGGAAACGGTTTTTGATTTGCCCTGCAAAGCCGTAAGTGTGTCCCTTTTAGAAGAGGCGGACCTTTGTGGCAAAGATAATGAGGTCACCTTGTTCGGGGAGTTTCTCTTTGATGCTTCCAGGCTGCAGATTGTCGGCCTGCACAACCGCTTCAATGCGATGTGTGCGGCGGCGATGGCCGTCAAAATGGGGGTTGCCTTGGATGATATCCGCGAAGTGTTGTACAGCTTTGCCGGGGTGGAGCACCGCATAGAGTTTGTAGCTAAGCTTGACGGCGTGAAATACTACAACGATTCCAAGGGCACCAACGTCGACTCCACGATCACGGCCCTGAAGGCTTTTGATAAGCCGGTGCTGCTTTTGGCGGGCGGCTATGACAAGAAGACCGGCTTTGATGAGCTGTTTGATTATCGAGATAAAATCAAGAAACTCTATGTGTTCGGGGATACCAAAGCACAGCTGGCAGAGCTGAAAGCGGATGCTGTAATCTGCCAGGATATGAAAGAGGCGCTGACAAGAGCGGCCAGGGATGCAAAGAGCGGTGATGTGGTCCTGTTGTCACCGGCCTGTGCCAGCTATGACCAGTTTAAAAACTACGAAGAGCGCGGCCGCCTCTTCAAGCAATATGTCAATGATTTAAAAAGAGGGCAGGATGATGGCCTTTCGCATTGACCCGCTTTGCGAGCGTTTGATTCTGGCAAATCAGCTAAATGAAGCGCAGAAGCGCGAGGTTTTGGCACCTCTGGATGAAACCCCGTTACCGGACTCTGATTCTTTAAAGAACCTTTGTGCCCGGCTTTTAAAGGCAAAAGAGCAGGGTGAAAAGATCATGGTGGCAGGGGACTATGATACCGATGGCATCTGTGCGACCGCGATGCTGGTGCATCTTTTGAAGCAGCTTGAAATCGAGTGCGGTTTCTATATACCCGACCGCCAGAAGGAAGGCTATGGTCTTAGTGAAAAGACGGTACAGCTGGTATGCGAGCGCGGCTATCCCCTGATTGTCTGCGTCGACAACGGCAGCAGTGCCTTTGGGGCTTTGGCTCTGGCGGAAAGCTTGGGGATGGAAGTCTGGGTGATTGACCACCATCAGCTGGTGCCTAATCAAACCCCCAAAAACCTCCTTCATCCCAGTCAGCTGCCGGCGCGCTACGGGCATTTGTGCGGCGGCGGTCTGGTGAGCCTGGTAGTGCGAGCCTTGCGGCAAGGGATGGACCCGTTAGAGAGCGTTTTGGCCATGACGGCAACCCTGGGGGATATGATGGAGGTGTTTGGCGAGAACCGCTGGCTGATTCAGGAAGGACTGCGGGTACTCAATGACCAGGGCTTTTTGCCCATTGGCATCTTATTGGCGGGCAGTCAGAAACCCTACAATGATACCGACATCACCTTTTCGGTGGTGCCCAAGCTCAATTCAGTCGGTAGGCTGGGCCAGATCGATGTCAACTCCGTGGTCCGCTATCTCCTGGATGAGGATGTCGTAAGCATCCAAAGCCACGCCAAGATACTGGAGTCGCTCAACCTCAAGCGCCGCTTTCTTACAGCTGGCATCGACTGGTCGGCGGTGGTGGAAACCGGGGATTTTGTGGTGCTGGTGAATGCGGAACTACCAGAGGGCTTAAGCGGCATTGCCGCCAATCAGCTTTTAAACAAATACAAAAAACCAAGCCTGGTGCTGGCGGGCAGCCAGCAGGGCTACAAGGGCTCCGGGCGGGCACTACCATCGCAGGATTTGCATGCGGCCCTGAAACAATGCCAGGACCAGTTTTTGAATTTTGGCGGACACGCCCTGGCCTGCGGCTTTGAGCTGGCGGCTGCGCAGCTGCCAGCATTTATAGGGCAGCTCTCCACTTTAAAGATTCCATCCGCAAGCCAGCCGGACTATGATGAAATTCTGACGATTGATTCAAACCAGCTGCAGCTGGCATCGGTGCAGGCGCTTGATCTGCTGCGTCCCTTTGGCACCGGTTTTGTCAACTATCCCTTTACGATAAAAAACCTGAAGGTAAAAAGCCTCAGGGTACTCAAGGAGCGCCATTTGAAATGGGAGTTTAGCGATGGCAGCGAAGCGATCTGCTTTGGCGGGGTCAGCCATTATCAAAGCTATATCAAACAAAACACCGTGACCCTCAAGGGCCGGCTTTCGCTTTCCACTTACCGGGGGATTCAGCGGATTGTATTACAGGTGGAGGAAACGGATTTATAGTTAATTTGTTTTAATTCAAAGTGCTGGTGAGTTCCTGCTGGCGCTTTTTTTCATATTCGCGCAGGGCTTCCAACAATTCGCGGCCCTGCTCCAATGGGTCGGACTGTTCACTCTCAAAGGCAGAGAAGGTGTAGGAGCTGGGATAGAGGCAGGGCTTCTGGCTGCGCTTAAAGCCGCCGCTGATGCCAATCATCCAGTTCCGGCTTGCAAGCTGGAGGTGCAGGGTGCGGAAGCGGCAGACGTAGAAATCCTCCTCTTCCTCTTCAATCTTGCCCACCAGCTCGATTTGTTCGGCCGGTCTTGAAAGCTCCGTCGGATAGCTGAGCCAGTGCTGCAGGTTGCAAAGGGCGATGTAGTCCTGTTTTAAAAATTTTGAAGAGACCAGATGCAGGCAGCCGATTTTATCCAAAGCCTTTAGAAAGATCATGGCAAACTCCGGCCGGGCCGCAAGGTGGTCCAAAGCGGTTTGGTCAATGGAAATATCATGGGCCAAAAGCGCCGGGAACACGAAGAAGTTCAAACGGTCCAGATCAAAGCGGACCAGTTTCAAAAGGATTGCCTCGATTTCTTTGCTGTAGAAGGTCAAGGCCAAATCGCTCAGGATGCCCAGGGTATAGACGGTGTCCTCATCGAGGTCGGCCTCATGCTTGACACGCTTCATGATCCGCTTCAGGCGGCCTTCGACCAGCTCGCTGGCTTTATTGGTAAGGACAGACGTCCACATGCATTGGTAGTCCACTCCTTGCAGTAACACCAGCATCAGCTCATCGGCCAGCGGGCTTTCCAGCTCATTGGCCAATTGAAGGAAAACCGGCTGGATCATTTCGTATTTCTCTTCAAACATCATAAAGCTGGAGAGGTCACCGATGGTATCCAGATATTCATAGTTCAAAAGCAAGAGCTTGTTGAACAGGGCGATGTTGGCGAAGTAGTTGCTGCCATAGAGGTAATAAAGAAAACAGGGGAACAGCTCATCTTTGATCAGCTCATGATACTCATCCGCCAAGGCTAAAAAAAGATCCAGGTCTTTCTGATTTTGAAAAATCTCATCCCAGTTGTTCTTGATGACCAGTGCTTCGATCTCTTCACTGTGCTGAGCCTCTACCACTTGCGAGAACCAGCTACGTAAAAATTGTTCCATCTCTTTTCCCTCTTGTTACCGATATTTTAACAAGCCCTTCTATCCGGTTCAATAGCAAAAGCGCAACTGGAAAAAATTACAAATTTCTTAAAAGATGCCAAATGTGAAGATTTTTATAGGAAACAAACCGGTTTTTGGTCAACTCTTCACATATCTTTCAGTGGCATTTCCGGTCGGTTTTAGAGTAGAATAAAAGGGAAGAAAGGAACCAGATATATGCCATTAGTCAATTCAATTGAAATGTTCAAACGCGCCTACGAAGAAGGGTATGCGATTGGCGCCTTCAACGTCAACAACATGGAGATCGTCCAGGGAATCACGGAGGCTGCCAAGGAGCTCAACTCACCAGTCATCCTGCAGGTTTCCAGCGGTGCCCGCAAGTATGCCAAACACGTCTATTTGGTGAAGCTGGTGGAGGCCGCCTTAGCGGATACCGGCTTGCCGATTGTCTTGCACCTCGACCATGGTGACAGCTTCGAGTTATGCAAATCCTGCATCGACGGCGGCTTTACCTCCGTCATGATCGACGGCTCGCATTTGTCCTATGAAGACAATATCAAGCTGACCAAGCAGGTCGTTGAGTACGCCCATGCCCATTCCCCCTACATCACGGTGGAAGGTGAGCTGGGCCGCTTGGAAGGGGTGGAGGATGATGTCAAGGTCAGTGCCGAAGACGCTTCCTACACCAACCCCAGCCAGGTACAGGATTTCGTCAACCGCACCGGTGTGGACTCACTGGCCATTGCCATCGGCACCAGCCATGGCGCCTACAAGTTCAAACCCGGCCAAAAACCGCAGCTGCGCTTCGACATTTTGGAAGAGGTGGAGAAACTGTTACCGGGCTTTCCGATCGTATTGCACGGCGCTTCCTCGGTTTTGCAGGAATACGTCCAAATCGTCAACGAGTTTGGCGGCAAGATGCCCGGAGCCATCGGGATTCCGGAGGATATGTTGCGGCAGGCGGCGAAAATGGCCGTGTGCAAGATCAACATCGACTCCGACCTGCGCCTGGGGATGACCGCTGCCATCCGCAAGCACTTCGTCGAGCATCCCGATCACTTTGATCCCCGTCAGTACCTCGGGGATGGCCGCGACTACGTCCGTGACGTCGTCCGCCACAAGATTAAAACCGTGCTGGGTTCAGAAAACAAAATCTGAATTCACCAGAAAAAGTCAAGTCAAAAGAGAGGGCTTCGGCCCTTCTCTTTTTGGTTGCTTTTTCATTTCAATACGTTATAATGAGATAGTCATTGAACCAGGAGGCAGTTTATGGACTTAAAAAAATACATTGCAGACATACCGGATTTTCCCATCAAAGGCATTCTTTTCCGTGATATTACACCCTTGATGGCTGACGGCGAGGCGTTCAAAGCTGCCTGTAACCGCATCATTGAATTTGCGAAGGAAATCAAGGCTGACGTGATTGTCGGCCCGGAAAGCCGCGGTTTCATCTTCGGCTGCCCGGTGTCCTATGCTTTGGGAATCGGCTTTGTGCCGGTGCGCAAGCCGGGCAAGCTGCCGCGGGAAACTGTCAGCTATAAATACAATCTGGAATACGGTTCAAACGAATTGCACATTCATGCTGACGGCATCGTACCGGGACAGCGCGTGCTGGTTGTGGATGACCTGCTGGCGACCGGCGGTACCGTGGTCGCCACCAATAAGCTGGTGGAACAGCTGGGCGGGATTGTCGCCGGCTGTGCCTTCCTGATTGAACTTGCGG
Organism: Erysipelotrichaceae bacterium; assembly: GCA_031272515.1. Classification (GTDB taxonomy): domain Bacteria; phylum Bacillota_I; class Bacilli_A; order Erysipelotrichales; family Erysipelotrichaceae; genus JAISTR01. The sequence continues at coordinate 35,823 of JAISTR010000036.1, forward strand.
ACCTGCACGGCCGCGATGTGCTCAACGATTACAACGTTTTCACAATTATGACCTACTGAACCGAGGTTTCGCTCGGTTTTTTTAAAACCAGGAAAGGAGGCGCCATGGCCCAGAAAAATGTCAATAAAACCTTCGGGGATTTGATGCGGGAAGTCAAGCAGTACATCCATGCGCCCAAAAACCTTTCCCTGATTGAAAAGGCGTACAAATATGCGTTTGCCAAACACGAGGGGCAGACCCGCCGCAATGGGGATCCCTACATCACCCATACCGTGCAGGTCGCCTATATCCTGGCTACCCTGCGGGTGGGTCCCAAGACCATCGCTGCCGGGCTTTTGCACGATGTGATTGAAGACTGCGGCGTGACCCCCAAGGAATTTGTGGAGCATTTTGACGAGGAGATTTACACGCTGGTGGACTCCGTCACCAAAATCGGCAACCTGCAGTTCACCGATGAGAAGGAATACCAGGCTGCCAACCACCGCAAGATCCTGATTGCCATGGCCAGGGACATAAGGGTGATTTTAATCAAGCTGGTGGACCGTCTCCATAACATGCGCACCCTGCAGTATATGCCCCATGAGAAGCAGCTGCGGATTTCACAGGAGACCCTGGATGTTTATGCACCGATCGCCCACCGTTTGGGGATCAGCGAAATCAAGAACGAACTGGAAGACCTGTGCTTCTTTTTCCTGATGCCTGAGAAATATCATGAAGTCGCCAAGATGGTCGAGGTCCGCAAAGCGGAGCGCGACCAGCATGTCGAAACCATGATCCAGCAGATTCAAGAACTTTTAGCGCCGCTCCAGTTTGATTTGACAATCTTCGGGCGCTCCAAGCACCTCTATTCCATCTACCGCAAGATGACCACCAAGAACAAGCGCTTCGATGAAATCCTCGACCTGCTGGCCATCCGCATCATCATCGATACCAAAGACAAGGAGGCGAAGACGGCCAAGCTGGACTGCTATGAGGTCCTGGGTTATATCCACCAGGAATATTTCCCGATTCAGGGCCGGCTGAAGGACTACATCGCCACCCCAAAGATGAACATGTACCAGTCTTTGCACACCACCGTAGTCGGGGTGGAAGGGCAGATCTTCGAGGTGCAGATCCGTACGAAATTCATGGATGACATCGCCGAGCAGGGGGTTGCCGCCCACTGGCGCTACAAGGAAGGCACCCGCTACAATGCCGCCCGGGAGCAGAAGGAAATCGAGGAGAAGCTCTCCTGGTTTCGCGATATCTTTGCGATCTCCGAGGATATGGACAATGCCGAAGGCTTTATGGACGCGATGCAGCGCGACCTCTTTGAGGCTAATGTCTATGTGATGTCGCCCAAGGGCCGGGTCATCGACTTGCCCAACGGTTCCACACCCATCGACTTTGCCTACCGCATCCACACCGAGGTTGGCAATGCCACCGTCGGTGCCATTGTCAACAACACCATGGTGCCTTTGAACACGATTCTCAAGACCGGGGATGTCGTGCAGCTGAAAACCGCGAAGAATACCGGTCCCAGCGAGGACTGGCTGAAGTTTGTCAAGACCTCCCATGCCCGCTCGAAAATCAAGAGCTACCTGGCACGCCGGGAAGCGGAGGACCGCAAGCCCCTGGTCGAGCAGGGGGAGAAAATCTACAAGGAGGAGATGGGCAAGCGGGAGATTGACCCCGAGCTGATTACCGGCAAGAAGCTGGAGAGTGTCCCGGCGCTGTTTTCCTTCGGCAATCTGCCGGACTTCTACTACGCCATCGCCACCAAGACCCTGCCGGTCAATGCGATTGCGGAAAAACTGGGACACAAGAAGGGGATCTTTGAGGACCTCAACCTGACCCGGCTTTTCAAGAGTCCCCAGCATAAAAACACCACCCCCAAGTCGGTGGTCAAGGTGGCTGGCATCGATTCCATCAAGATTGAACTTGCCGGCTGCTGCAATCCGGTGTATGGCGACGAGATTGTCGGCTATGTCTCCAAAGGGCAGGGGGTCAAGGTGCACCGCAGCAACTGCCCCAACATCGCCCAGGGCAAGCGTCTGATTGATTGCGAGTGGACGGAGATGGCGGATGATCAGAAGTTTGAAGCGGTTTTGCATATCGATTCCATCAACCGCAACTATCTTTTAACGGATCTGGTAACCGTGGTTTCCCAATACAAAGCGGCCTTGAATGCGATTGACTCCCATGTCAATGACGACCGCATCACCGCAACCACGATCATGACCCTGGCTGTCAGCAATGCCGAACACCTGCGGGTGATTATGGCAAATCTCGCCAAAGTCGACAGTGTGCGGGCGGTCGAACGCATGATTTTGTAAGTTTTCACAGAAATTTCATAATTCGATAAATGTGCAATAATCTGCCTATTTTAACGGGCAGATTTTGTTTTTTCATGGGAATCAAGCCGGAATCCAAACGAAAAAGTATGGGGAAAAATTGACAAAAATTGGGAATTTGGTAGAATAAAGATGTAATTCGTGCATACCCTTGAAACGGGAATCAGCAGTTTATGGTGGGTGAGGGCAAAACCCATGAATATAGCTCCCGGGAAAAGGTTTCAATAAAATAACTTTTTAAACGCTTTTTATTGTAAAAAGGTTGACTGAAACCAATGAGGGGGTTTTTATGACTATTAATTTAAAAAAGGCGTTGCTTGCCCTTTTAGCCGGAACTTATTTGGCATTTAGCGCAATCAACGGGCTTACAGTCCTGCAGGCGGAAGAAGGCCCTTCGGTCACCGGTACCACGGTGGTCAGTGACGGCACTTCCCCGATTCCCACCCAAAAATATTCGATGCGCCTGAGCAGTGAGGTCTTCGCGCCGGTATTCCTGAAGCATGATGGTGATGTCAATTATACAGTTGACCATCAATATACATCCAGTATTCCCCGCGATGCGGACGGGAAATTCTATTTCAACAATTGTGTCCAATATTATATCCATGGCCATGCCTATGGCAAAGTAACGGACAAGCTGATTGGCGAAGTGCAGTGGATCTACAAGAATTCACCTTATGGCACAACCGCTACCGTGGACTATCTTCAGGAGATTGTGGACTGGTATGAAGCGAAGTTTGCGGATGAAAACCTGTTTGAAGGAGCGGACTTTGAAGCTTATGTGGATGCCCTGGAAGACGCTTATGGACTAACAACCGACAGTGCCCGGGTCGCCTTTCTGAGCTACAACGACGGCGCTGACAACGGCATCAACCCGACCAATCTGACAACTGCTGTAGCAATTTTGGACGATGTCGGGCTGGGTGTGGATTACAACGGTTCCACCCGCTTTACAGGCGCTACGGTACAAGAGAGAATGCGCGAGTACTACAAGCTGATTCTGATCCAAATCGCGCTCTCCGCTTCAATCTGGCATTTTACCGACGGTGTCGAATTGTTGGATGCACCCTATTTCGTGGACAACTATGACGATAAGAATTTCCTGGTGGCGATGCCGGATGATGTCAAGATTATTTATGAGTACTACATTGATCATGCCAATGAAAACTATGATGCGGTCCCAGCCGGCTTTATCATGACCCGTACCGCCGTGAATGGAAACGAGCATACCTACGAAGTCAACAGCACGGACGGCAACAACAACTGGAACGGCTTCACGGTTTCGCTGAGCGAAAATCTGGCCGGTACCTACATCAAGGGCAGCGGAGATACCCAGTTATCTTCCGTGCATCTGGACCCCGACCACAACACCTTTGTGGTTGTGGTGGATGAGGAAGAGGAAAGCTACAAGCTGACCGGCGGGCACTTCTATGTGTCGGTCTGGTATGGGGTGGAGACCGATGGCATTGTCAGCACCCACAAGGACCATCTGCAGGACCATGCGATTGTTTTGGAAAACAAGGTCGCCCAAGCGACCCTGGCAATGACCTGGACCGCTCCGCCGGTGACCCCGCAGTGCGATCCCAACAATCCGACCGATGATCCGCTGGATCCCAACTATGACCCGATCAACTGTCCGATGCCGCCGGAGGATCCCTGTGATCCCGACAACCCGGTCAATGATCCGCTGGATCCGCGCTATGACCCGGAAAACTGTCCGGTAGAGGAAGAGGAACCCTGCGATCCGACCCATCCGACCGATGATCCCAATGATCCCAACTATGACCCGGTCAACTGTCCGGTGACGCCCAAAAAGCCACCGGTGGAAACCGGCTGGCTGCCGGTACAGACCCAATGGGTGTTCTACGGTTCGCTGTGCGTGCTGATTGTCTCCCTGTTGGGTACCCGAAAACGGCGACGCAAGGTAGTAAAAAGAACAGTAATGAGATAAGGGTAATGTGAAAAAGCCGATGGCGATGCCAACGGCTTTTTTCATGGTTTAACTAACAGTTTATTTCAAGTCAGCCATCAAGCGGATGGTATGCGCATAGAACTTCCGCTCCCATTTGGCGTTAGCGGAATACGGATTGATAAAATCCTCTTCCTTGAGCCCTGACATAGCCCGCCGGTAAGCGGCTTGCGCAAACTGTTTATCCTGTTGGGGAAGCAGTCCCAAAAGCTCTTTTAGGACCTCTGAGCGCTGCTGCAGAAAGGCATCCGGATCATCACTTGAGAGCACTTCGTAAATTCTCAGGGCTTCCTCCAACTCAGCAATCGCATCCTCTTTTTTGCCCAGTCTGCTCAATACCTTTGCGAACAGGGTCTTAGTTTTTGCCACCGCTGGGAAATACAGATCAGGATTATCCCAGGCTTCCCTCTGGCGCATGGCAATCACCTGCACGAATTTCTGGCGCGCTGCTTCGTTTTGATTTTTAAGTGCCTCGACAATTGCCATGTTTTCCAGTAAATTCGCATAATCAGCCCTTAGCGTTGGCATATCCTGGATGAAGGTACCAAAGAGGCCGGCAGATTTTTTAAACTGCTCTGCTGCTGCTTTTGGTTTGTTGCAGTTGTAATAGAGCGCACCGAGGTCACTACGGGCAATGGCCTCTTTCTCAATATAATGGTCCGGATCCGCTTCTGCCAGCTTCGAAAAATATAAAACGGCTGTTTGTAAGCATTTTTGGGCAGGGCCCAAAAGATTCTGGTTGTTATAATAACAAGCCAGTTTTTGAAAGGCTGTGCAAATAAACGGAAAGAAATAACCCTGCTTATCCTCATTCAGATTGACAAACAGTGCCAAGGCTCCCTGATATTCACTTTCCGTAGATATACTCTTTGGGTCCAAGACATGGATATCAGCCAGCCTGGAGAGAACCGCTGCCAAATCAGCACCATAGACAGCCGGTTGTTTTTGATACAGTTTGCGGTAGCGGGTCAAGGCTTTGCGGTACATCCGTTCTCCCGCTTTTTCTTCCAGCAGGACAACTTCCAGAAAGCGGCCATAGTCAAAAAACATGTCTGCTGTTGGATACACGTCAATAGCCTTGCGGAAATAAGCTTTGGCTTGTGCTTCCCGATTGGGGTTTTGCGTATCATACAAAAGCAGCAGGGCATAGAATTGAAGGATGGTGGCATAGTCTTCCTTATTGTTACTTTCACTGTCAACCAACGTCTTTATAAACTGCTCTGCCTGCTTGAGCTTTCCATCATAAACAAAATCCCACAGCTTCTTTACCTCAGGATGCTCTCTGTCCAGACCATTAAAAAGGTAAACAATGTTGATGAGGATTTCCCGAATTTGTTGCAACAATTGAATTTTTTTGTGCAGTTTCAAGCACAGATCATAACACGCAGACACCGGCAAATCTTTTGACAGTTCCGCTTGCAGGTCATTTATCTCTGCCAGAAGCTGCTGGTAGTATTTTTGTTGGGAGATTTTCCTTTCGATTTGGACGGCGCTTTCAAACAATCCTTGATCATCATATTCCATGACCTTGCCTCTTTCTGTTTTCTACAACTTGGTTTAACTTGATTAGACCATATTTGCCCTTTATTGACAAGCAGAAACAAGCAACCGTCCGCTCTACTGTTAAAAGCGTATCCCCTTGTGTGATGCGTGGTTCTGTGCTATATTTGAGGTAATCCGATGAAGAGAAGAAGGTTGTATTGACTGCCCAGAGAGGGAAGGAATTGCTGAGACTTCCTGCAGGAGGTTCAACCGGGACACCTTGGAGGAAAGACCTGCCTGATGTGGGTCTTCGGGAGACCGTTATCACTTTGAGATGCCGCAAGGCATATTTGTAAGGTGGCAACACGCTGGACGTCCTTCAGGGGCGTTTTTTCATTCAAGGAGGAATTATGGCAATCCAAAAAATCAAAGGTACCAAGGATTGGTACGGCGTCGAACTGCAGGCGAACAGAGAGCTCCAGCAATGGATGCGGGCGCTTTGCGAACTGTATGGCTACAAAGAGGTGGAAACCCCGGAATTTGAGAAAACCGAGGTCTTCAAGCGCGAAGGGGACAGCAGCGATGTTGTCAACAAGGAAATGTATACCTTTATGGATGCCGGCAACCGGTCCTTGACACTTAGACCGGAGGGAACCGCAGGCATCATGCGCGCAATCGTCGAAAACAAGCTGTATGCGCAGCCGGATCTGCCGCTGAAGGTCTTTTACATCTCATCCTGTTTCCGCGCGGAAAACCCCCAGAAAGGGCGGCTGCGCTTATTCCATCAGTTTGGAGCCGAAGCATTGGGGGTGAAAAGTCCGGTTTTGGATGCAGAGCTGATCTGCCTGGCCAAAACCCTGTTGGATTGCCTGGAGATTGAGGACTACAAGATCGTCATCAATTCGATCGGGGACAGCGAATCACGCAAGGCTTACCGGGAGGTATTGCGCAAGCACTTCGAACCGGTATTGGGTGAATTATGCGAGGATTGCAAGCGCCGCTATATCCAGAATCCCCTTAGAATCCTGGATTGCAAAGTGGACCACGAGCATCCGGCACTTGTCAATGCCCCGGTGATTTCCCAGTCTTTAAACCAAGAGTCGACCGACTACTTCGCCAAGCTGCGCGAAACCCTGACCAGGGCTGGTGTTGAATATGAAATTGATGAGCGGCTGGTAAGGGGACTGGACTACTATACCGATACGGTCTTTGAATTCCTCTCCACCAATCCCGGAATCGGTGCCCAATCCGCTTTGGGCGGGGGCGGCCGCTATGATGACCTTTTAGCCTATTTCGGCGGTCCGGCCATGTCCGGGGTCGGCTTTGGCATGGGGATTGAACGGCTCTTGATTGCGCTGGCGGAGGAAGGCAAACAATTTGAAGAAGAGAGCAGCTGCGATCTGTACCTGATGTGTCTGGATGAGGCTCTGCTGCCAGAAGCGCTGGCTTTGGCGACTCAGCTTCGCAACTGGCGCATTCGCGTACAGATGGACTTCCAGGCTAGGTCGATGAAGTCCCAGTTCAAGAGTGCGGAACGCTCCGGGGCCAAGATTATCGCCTTCTATGGCGAAGAGGAAGCAAGGACCGGGTCCTTGAAATTCAAGAATGTAGATACCCAAGAACAGGTCACCATAAGTGACCCGGAAGGGTGGATTGATCAAATATACAGCTGGCTGCAAGAGCCAGAGGAGGAGGAACACGAACATCATGATGCGCACTTGCACTAACGGCGAACTGCGCGCCGCACATATCGGCCAACAGGTCACCCTGGTTGGCTGGGTTAGCAAACGCAGAAACTTCGGACAGCTGGTCTTTATTGACCTGCGCGACCGCTATGGCATCACCCAGATTGTCTTCAATGAAAGCCTGACAGAGGCGATTAAAGATGTACGCAATGAGTACATCCTGCAGGTGTCCGGTGAGGTGGTGAAGCGCCAGGACCCCAATTTGAAAATGGCAACCGGAGAGATTGAAGTGGCGGTCAAAACGGTCAAGATTCTCAACAGTGCCAACACCACGCCGCTGATTATTGCTGATGAGACCGATGCCTTGGAAGAGGTACGCTTAAAGTACCGCTACCTGGACCTGCGGCGGCCGGTTGTGCAGCAGAAATTCATCCTGCGCCACCAAATCAACCGCAGCATCCGCAAGTACCTGGATGAGCGCGACTTTGTCGAGGTGGAAACCCCGATTCTGACCCGCTCCACCCCTGAGGGGGCCAGGGATTATCTGGTGCCCTCCCGGATCCATGAAGGCCAGTTCTATGCCCTGCCGCAATCCCCGCAGCTCTTTAAGCAGCTCTTGATGATTTCCGGGCTGGAGCGCTACTACCAGATTGCCCGCTGCTTCCGCGATGAGGACTTGCGGGCGGACCGGCAGATGGAATTCACCCAGGTGGATATCGAGACTTCCTTCTTGAGCCAGGATGAGCTCTTAAAGCTGATGGAAGGGATGATGGCAAGCGTGATGAAGGAGTTCAAGGGCATTGATCTGCCTTTGCCCTTTGTGCGTCTGACCTTTGCGCAAGCGATGAACACCTATGGCTCCGACAAACCGGACATCCGCTTTGAACTCAAGCTCACGGATGTATCAGAGATTTTTAAAAACAGCGAATTTTCGGTATTCTCCACCGCTTTCAAAAATCAGGGTGTCATCAAAGCCCTGTGTGTGCCGGGCTTGGCGAATGCCAGCCGCAAGCAGACGGACAAGTATGCGGATGAAGCGAAAAAGAATGGCGCCAAGGGCTTGGTGGTTTTAAAGGTTACTGGCGGTGCTTTGGAAGGTTCGGCTGCGAAGTTCTTCAGTGCAGAGGAAAGCAAGGCTTTACTGGCAGCTTTAAAGGCCAGCGATAACGACCTGATTTTGATGGCTGCCGGCCAGTGGGAGCCCACCTGCAATGCTTTGGGGGCGGTGCGCAGCTATTTGGGAAGTGAGCAGGGTCTCTATGACAAAGAGACATTTGCCTTTTTGTGGGTAACGGAATTCCCGATGCTGGAATACAACGAGGAGGACAAGCGTTTCTATGCCCGTCACCATCCCTTCACCCGGCCGATGGATGAGGATGTCCAGTATCTGGATAGTGACCCGGCACGGGTCAGGGCTTATGCCTACGACATGGTCTTAAACGGCTATGAGCTGGGTGGGGGATCATTACGGATTTACGACCAGAAGATGCAGACAAAAATGTTTGAACTCTTGGGATTTAGCGAAGAGCAGATCAAAGCCCGCTTTGGCTTCTTCATCGAAGCGTTCCAGTACGGCACCCCGCCGCATGGCGGCATCGCCTTTGGTTTGGACCGGATTGCGATGCTGTTGACCGGCAGTGAATCGCTGCGCGATGTCATTGCCTTCCCGAAGAATGCGGCCGCGAAATGCCCGATGAGCGAGGCTCCCAGCAGTGTGGAAGAGAGCCAATTGGCGGAGCTGCACATCAAGGTCACACAATAGCATCTTAGAATCAATTGCATATAGAAAAGCCGTCATGGATCATACACTGACGGCTTTTTTGTATTCGCTTGTAATTATGTTTACTTGAACTCAGCCTTTTCCTTTGCCAGCAGAAACGCTTTTTTCATGGCATCCTGCACGCCCTCGCCAACCATCAATTCGATGCCCTGCTGGGTGACTCCGCCCTTGGTGGCAACCCGTTCGGCGGTATTGGCAAAACTGCCCAGCTCCAAGAGCCCCGCAAACGTATCCCGGGTCAGGGTATAGGCAAGTTCAGAAGGAAAGCCCAGAGCCTGGCCGCCCTGTTGAAAGGCATCCAGCAGATAGCCCGCAAAGCCCAGGCCGCAGGAGACAAAGGAGGTAAAGGCTGCCATCTTATTGAGCGGCATCGGATAGCCTTGTCCAACCTGGTTTAACACATACAAAACCATCTTATTATCGGTAGGGGTGTGGGCGATGAGGCTGTGGCAGCTCTCCATCGCGATGGTGGGAATCGCCACCACCAGATCGCTGGGATCGAGCTTGGCGCGGATGTGCTCCAAAGAAACACCTGCCATAAAGCTCAATACCACCAATTCCTTGGTCAAATCGGTATCAAAGAGCAGGGTATCAAAGACCTTGCCTTTGATGGCAAGTACCAAAAGATCTACTTCCCTGATTAAATCATCCGCCTCTTCAAACAGCTCCAGTTGGTAGGATTCAGCCGCCAGCCAGGAGGCATCCCTTGCCGTGCAGACCTTCAAATCATGATGTGCTATCCCCGCTTTGATTAAACCTTTGGCCAATGCTTCTCCCAAGTGGCCAAAACCAAGAATTCCAATTTTCATGAGGTTCCTTCTTTCCGTTTGATATCTTATCATCTGAACTATTGCGGTTCAAGGGAAATGGCTTGTGAAAAAGATGAAAAACCGGTTGACACGCTAAGATTGATTCGGTACAGTTTGTCTGAGCAACATGGGAGGGACAAATGAGCCAAACGCAGGGTGAATACACACTGTTTCGCAAGCGCCATCCGGTGCTGTTTTGGGGATATGTTCTCATAGAAGTATCATTGGTTGTTCTGTGTTTACTATATTCTCTGCGTGACAATCTATTTGTGGCTTTAATAACTTTTTTCATATTTCAAATCCCATTTGCGCTTCCTGCCGGCTTGACATTCACAAATGTCTATTTTCTCTTTTACAAGCCCAAAGATGATCCCCAATGGGGGCTTAAGCTGCGGGCATTTGAAACTCCTTCTTTCCTGCTTGGGCTTGTCTTTACAATTTTTTATTGTGCCTTAATCAATATAAGAAGGGTTGACTGGCAGATACCAGTGGCTTCTTGGGGGATTCATTCTCCCATCGCGCTTGCGGATATCCCTACTGCACAGACTTTATTTGTTCTGGGGGTGATTGGCTATCTGCTTTTGATTTGTACAAAAACAAAAAAGACGCCGCCGCTGGTAACAGCAACTGGTGTGTCATTATTGATTATCGGGATCCTAGAGTGTCTCTTATGGTCCATACAGACCTTTTCTGTGAGCTTTGTTTTGGTGATTCTTCCCTTGAACAGTATTGTCATCGCGATTCGTTTGATCCGTGATAAAACCCTGGAAATTAAAAATGACAAGGATAGGGAAGGGAAAGCCGGTTTGACCGGCTGGCTTTACGGCACCAAGCTGCCGATCTACTCTTTTCTGCTCTCTGTTTTTGTGCTGATACTCACCATTGCGGTTCTGGTCCTGTTTGGTCAGCGTCCCAATGCCATCATCCAGGGCTATCTGGACACGGCAGACTGGTCACTGTCCCAGAAAGTTGCTCCGGAACTGCCACCACCAGCTTTGGAAAACTTCGATTGATGCGTCATTTTAGTAAAATATCCTCGGCAATTCACATAATTTTTCACCAAATTTTGTCTTGTAAAACGTTTTATCATGCTATAATGAATTTGCCCAAAGGTAATATTAATTTCCAACACAACGCTATATTGGAATCCGGATGTTGTTCCATGGTGTCGAATGCCTGAAAAGGAATCCTGAAATGGAGCACAGGATACCGCCCTGTATTAACAAGGGGATCAAAGCAACTTTTGGGCCTTTTTTTTATCTCAAGATGGTTCAATCATGATACAATAGCTTCAGTAAGGAGTGATTGTATGAACAACTTCTTGGCGAATCTGGTATATTTGATCGCCGGTGGCCTGATCGGGGCTGTCATCAGCTTCTTTGTGACCCGCAAGATGTTCGAAAAACAACTGAAGGAACATCCGCCGATTGATGAAAAAACCATTAGGGCAATGTACTTGTCCATGGGTCGCAAACCAACGGAGAAAGACATTCGCAAGATCATGAAGTCGCTGGGTCAATAACGGCGACTTGTTTTTCAGGGGAAAAGGGAATGAGCGCTAACATTCGAATCGCGATTTTGGGACCGGGAAAAATTGCCCACCGTTTTGTCAAGGGCTTAAAGGCCTGCACCAATGCCCGACTGGTTGCTGTTTGCGGACGCGATCAGGACAAGACCGCAGCGTTTGCCCGCCAGTATGGGGTAGAACGGGTTTTAGTCGGATATGAAACCCTCTATCAACAAAAAGATATCGATGCCGTATATATTGCGACACCGCCTTTTTTACATTATCAGCAGGTGATGGACTGTTTGAATACCGGCTTTCATGTCATCTGTGAAAAGCCCTTTCTGCTAAATGAACTGCAAATCAAAAAGGCGTTTGCCCTGGCATATAAAAAACAATTGACCTTAATGGAGGCGATGAAGTCAGTCTTTCTGCCAGCTACATTAACCGCCAAAGCCTGGATCAAGGAAGGGCGGATTGGGGAGCTGCGCTTGATTGAAGCCTCCTACAGCTATAAAAGCCCATATGAACACAGCCATTGGGTCTTTGACAAGAGCAAGGGCGGGGGCGGCATGTTTGATGTCGGGGTCTATGCGATGGCCTATGCCAATACCCTGGTCAACAGTCCCCTGGCAGAGATCAAGCACCTCTCTTTTTTGAATGAACTGGGCAGTGATGACTTCTCCCAGTTTCTGGTACGCTATCAGGGCGGGGTGATCGCCAGCTTAAGAGGCGGAATTGGCTTAACGACCGAAAACAAGGCGATGGTCTATGGGACCAAGGGCTACCTGGAGGTACCGGATTACTGGAAGGCCAATACCTTTCGCTTATTCGACAACAACAAAACCCTGGTGGAGCAGTGGCAGATTGACCAGCCCACCGAGTTCAAATATCAGATTCAGGCCTTTGTGGATGCCATCAACCGGAAACAGACGGAAGTCTATCCGATGGATCAGGCAGCCTCCCTGCAGCTGATGCAGTGCTTAAGCGAGGTGGGATGATGGCCAGGCGCATCGGCATGATCGACATCGTCAAGCTCAACCAGCGCAAGCTGAAGTTCTATGAGCAGCTTCTGGGGCACCGGGAACAAAAAATCTTTTCCAAAGAGGAACTCCTGGCTTTTCAGTCGGCCAGTCCCAACCTGATTGAGGAGGCGATGGGGGACGGTTTTCTGTCCCTTCGGGCCAATTCCTACCGGCTGACGGACAAGGGTACCCATGACATCAATGTGATCCTGCGGGAAATCCTATTCAAGGGCAGCGAGATCGGCTTTATCATCCGCCGCAGCCCTGACCGCATCCTTCTGCCTTTATCGTCCTTCTATGACCACCATCTTCTGGCGGAGATGCAAAATGAGGGCTGGCGCAAGATTGACGGCGGCCTGATTAAATCCACCAACAATTTTTTGTTGGATTTAAGCGAGGAAATCTTCCGTTTCCGGCCTTTCTTCAAGCTGATCAATGACTCCGCCCAGGGTCTGTTTAAAAAATATGGAAACCAGGCCAAGCCGCAATTGCAGCTGACCATTAGGACCTATCTGGACATCCAGCCGCATAAACTGCAGCAGGAGCGCTTTATGTGCCTTTTGGTACGCAAGATCGAGAACACCTTCTATCTCTTGGTGGGAGGCAGGGAAGAGGCTTTTGATGCCAAACTCAAGGAGCTGCGCTTGGTCGGGGAGGACCACTGGTACTGCTCCATCGGCTTTTCCTCGATCAAGGACCTGCAATCCTGCCTTTATATGGTACTCAAGGGCTTTTAATGGCCAGTATTCTGACCAAGGACCTGCTGCTTCGCCCCTGGCAGCCGACCGACCTGATGGCACTCTATGAATTGGGCAAAGATACATACACGGCGATGGAAGCCGGCTGGCAGCCCCTGAAGTCGCCGTTTCAAGCCCAGAATTTATTGAAGTACTTTTTGAAGCACGCCAGTGAGTGGGCGATTGTTTTAAGGACGAACCAACAGGTCATCGGCACCATCGGTTTACATACCGATGTGCGCTCATCCAAAAAGCAGGCCAGTGAAGTCGGCTATGTGCTGCTGGCCAGCGAGCGCAAAAAAGGCTACATGACCCAGGCCTTGAAGGCCCTGATCCAGCATGCCTTTGTGGCGATGGATCTGGAGCTTTTAACCGCTTCGCACTTTCCGGAAAACCTGAATTCCGCCAAACTTTTGTTAAACTGCGGCTTTCACTTTACCTCCTATCGCCAAAACGCCTTCCTGCGCTTTGACGGGGCTTTACTGCCGCTTGTCAACTATGGCTTGACCCGAAGTGAGTTTCTGCTTAACAAGCAGGAAGAGAAGGGCCAGAAGGCAAATGACAAGGGCTTTTTGTATACGGAGCGTTTGTTGATCCGGCCCTGGCGCTATCGCGATGCCCCGGATCTGTTTGCCTATGCAACCGATCCCGGGACCGGCCCCAAGGCCGGCTGGAAGCCCCATGCCCACATCGGGGAGAGCCTGGGGGTCATCAACCAGTTTCTGGTTTCGGAGTTTGAGCGGGCGATTGTCCTCGATGGTACCGTCATCGGCTCAATCGGTTTCCACAGCTTTGAAAATGACACCACCATCGACAGCCGCGATCTGGGCTATGTGCTCTCAAAAGACTACCGCGGCCATGGCTACGCCAGGGAGGCAGTGCGCCGGGTCATCCGCTATGGCTTTGAAACGATGGGACTAAAGTACATCACCGCCGGCTACTTTCCCGGAAACCTCGCCAGCAAGCGGGTGATGGAAGCGGTGGGGATGCACTATTTCCGTTTCCGCCCGGCTTTGGTGACCCGTTATGACGGGGTGGCAATGGATGTCAATGAATACCGGATTGATTCACTGGCAGAACTGAAGGAATAAAAAAAGAGCAGGCTGCTCTTTTTTGGTTTTCAGTTCAATCGTTCCTTAGAGAATGATGCTATTGTACTTTTCGCTGTTGTACCATCGGCGCTTCGCGTTGTCGATGCGCCAAATACCGCCTTTGCGCACAAAGACAAACAGGTATTCCGCCGCAAATTTGTTCGCGGTTTTGAAATACACTTCAGCGCGGCTTTTGTTTTTGATTTCTGCAGAGGATTCTATGGCTTGTTCAATGCCGTCAAACTTGGACGGAAAGCCAAAATTAAACCCGCTGTAGACACGCTCTTTGTCTGTGCAGTGGTTTGCCAACAAGTGGGCATTGCTGGTATTAAACTCACGCAGCCATTTTTCGCCGTTTGCGCGGTTTTCGCTTTGCCACTTATTATAGGCATCACTTTCTGCGCGGTTTCGCAGGCTGGCATATTCCAGGGCAAAGGCAATCAGGTAAGCCTTCAATTCATCCTCAAAGCCAAACACTGCCCGGTTGGTGTCAATCTTCCCCTGATCCATCCCAATCCCTCATTCTTTCCAATCTATTTTGAAAACTTCCTGTCTTTTTTGATTTCAAGCTTCCAAGCGGTAATCCCGTTTCTATTCTTGTCCAACGATGAATTCCTTGCCATAGGGCAAATCCGCGATAAAATCGCAATAGGTATGCCACTCATCGAGCTTGTGGTCTTTTCTGGCGTGGTATTGGTTACGCAGGGTCTCATAGGACAGGGTGACGGTGCGCAGCTGGTTGTAGCTGGTGGGTAATAACTGAATCAAATCCCACCAATCCTGCTTGTCCTTATTTTCATTGTAGGTTAGCCGCACCTTCTCGAGATAGAGGATGGTCCGGCCCAGTACCTCGACCCCTTCCTCGCTTAAGTGCTCATGGGAGAAGTCCTCCAGGGTGAAGGCCTTGGAGTGAATCTTATGCATGGTGCTGGCGGAATTGGCGGTGGTGGCAACCTTGTAGGTATCAAATTCCTTCCACCAGTACAGCGGCGCATCGATGTCCATGCACACAAAGATCTGGCGCAGAAACTTGCGGTGGTCGCTGCCGGCCTTGCATAAGGCCAAAGCCAGCTTGCGGTCGTTGTCCCCCAGGATGAAATTTCCGCTTTCATCAGTACTGGAATCCATCCGTCCCCAGCTGTTCATGGGGTTGCGGGCACCGCGCAGGGCATTTTCGAAGTTGTAGACGTCAGAATGACGTATTTTCAGCATACCTGATTACTCCTTTTTCTTTCTATCCAGCCAGGTAATCTTGCGCTCCGTGCCCCCCAGAATGCGCGAGATATTGCCATGGTGGCGCAGGATGACCAGTAAAACCATGGCACAAAGACAAATCTGTACATGAATATCGCCTTGCAGAAAAGACAGCACGGCGGCCAGCGCCAGGGAAACCATGGCCGCCAGCGAGACCATTTTAAACAGGACCAAGAGAATAAGGAAGACCGCAAGCGGAATGACAAACAGCAATACAAAGTGCGGGGTCAGAAAAATCGACACCCCCAAGAGATAGCCGAAGGTGGTGGCGACGCCCTTGCCGCCCTTGAATTTGGCGAAAATCGGGAAACAGTGGCCCAAAACACAGGCCAAGCCGGAATAGGCGGCGATGATCGGGTCAAACAGGGAAATCCCCCAGACCACAAAAAAAGCCTTGAGCGCATCCAGAACGATGACGCTGATCCCGGCCCGCTTGCCCAGTACCCGGCCGGCATTGGAGCCGCCGAGGTTGTGGGAGCCATGCTCACGCACATCCGTATGATAGAACACCTTGCCGATGACCAAAGCCCAGGGCACCGAGCCAAACAGATACGATATCAGCATGTACAGTATGACCACAGGTTTCACCTCAGCACTATTTTAGCACAGCATAGTGCTATAATTTAAAAAACAGGAGAGAAAACCATGTACGCTTTCATCAAAGGAATTGTTGCCGGCAAAAATGCGGACAGCGTCGTCATAGAAAACAACGGCATCGGCTATCAGATTGCCTATCCCAAGCCGGAAAGGCTCAGCATAGGGGAGGAAGTGCTGATTTATACCTACCTGGTTGTGCGGGAGGAAGAGTTTTCCCTGTATGGCTTTGGCAATCAAAAAGAGAAAGAATTGTTCTTGAATTTAATTTCGGTGAAGGGAGTCGGGGCAAAAACTGCTATGTTAATATTAGGGGCTGCCAGAACCGAAGAGCTCTACACCGCCATCTCCCTGGGCAATCTGACCTATCTCAAAGGTCTGCCGGGCATCGGGGCCAAGACCGCCAGCCAGATCTTATTGGATTTAAAAGGCAAACTGGTTCAGGAAGAGAGTGCACCTTCTGCCAATCCTTTATTGAATGATGCCACCAGCGCCTTAAGGGCGATGGGGTTTAAGGCGAGCGAACTGCAGGCGATTGCCAAGGACCTTCAGGCTTCCAATGAAAAGAGTGTAGACGGATTAGTGAAACTGGGCTTGCGGCTGATGCAGCGCCGTAAAGGTGGATTATGAGTGAAAGAATCGTCAGTCAGGAATTAATGAAGAGCGAGGATGAATCCTCGCTGCGTCCCGCATCTCTGGATGAGTATGTCGGACAGCAGGGTCTCAAGGACAACTTCCGGATTTTTATCCAGGCGGCCAAAAGCCGCAGTGAGACCCTGGATCACGTGCTGTTATACGGGCCTCCCGGTTTGGGGAAAACCACCTTGGCTTATATTCTGGCCAATGAGATGGGATCCCAGATTCGGGTGACCTCCGGCCCTTCGATTGAGCGGACCGGGGATTTGGCCGCGATTTTATCGTCGCTGGAAGCGGGGGACCTGTTATTTATCGATGAGATCCACCGCCTGCCCAAGGCGGTGGAGGAAGTGCTCTATCCGGCGATGGAGGATTTCTGCATCGACATCGTGATGGGCGCGCAGGCTTCCGTGCGCTCCATACGCATCGACCTGCCACCCTTTACCCTGGTCGGGGCGACAACCCGGGCCGGGGATTTGACCTCGCCTTTGCGCGACCGCTTTGGCATCGTCAACAAGCTGGAGTACTACAGCCAGGACGAGTTGGCGCAGATCATCCGGCGGACCTCCCGGGTACTGGATTCCCCCATTGAGGAGGAGGCAGTGCAGGAGCTGGCAAAGCGCAGCCGCGGCACACCCCGGATTGCCAACCGCCTGTTTCGCCGGGTCCGGGACTTTGCGCAGGTGCTAAATGACGGTCAAATCGACCAAAAGATTGCCGGCGAAGCTTTGGACCGCTTGCACATCGATGCCTTGGGGCTGGATGATGTGGACCTGCGCTATCTCAAAGGCATTATCGAGCGCTTCAAGGGCGGTCCGGTGGGGCTGGAGGCGATTGCTTCCTCAATCTCGGAGGAACCGATGACGCTGGAGGATGTCTATGAACCTTATTTGCTTCAAATCGGGTTTATCAACCGGACACCTCGGGGCAGGGTGGTGACCCCAAAGGCTTATGAGCACTTGAAAATCAGCTATATGAATGATTTGTTTACCCAGGATACCGGGATTTAAAAAAGCAGCTTGGCCAAGTCTTCCGGCTGATAGAGCAGATAGTCGGCATTTGACCTAAAGAAGTCCAGAATCGTTTGGCTTTGTGGGATATAGCAGTTGGCCGCAAAGGGGACTTTGGCCGCTTTGGCCATTTTGTATCCGGCAAAACCGTCATCCACAACCAGACACTCCTCTGGCGCCAAAGAAAAGCGCAAAAGGATTTCGTCAACGGCAAAGGATGATGGTTTTCTTTTGTCCTTTGGCAGTTCCCAGCCATAGATGGCCTGCGGCAGAAAGTCGAAGTGATGGCGGTAATCGCGCTCAATGGTGTCTCTATAGGAAAGGGAAACCACACAGAGGATGCCGCCTTTATTCACAAAGCGGGTCAGTATCTCTTTTAGTCCGCATAAAAGCTCGGGGATATGGGTGCTGGTCCACTTGCGCCAGATTTCCAGCTCCAATTGTAATTCTTTTGGTGTGAAATGAAAGATGTCTTCGCACATGGCCAGAAAACCAGGCTGGAAATTATATGCCATGAACTCTTCGAAGGACAACTCCAACCCCGGTCGAAGGATGCTTAGCGTTTCCAGAAAAGCCGGATAGTGAATTTCTTTGGAACTGTTGACCAGCGTATCATCGTGATCGAGGATCAGGCAGCGGACTTTGTTCATGAAGATTATTATAAGGGAAAGAGGAACAATGTGAAAGAACCATGGCATAAAGCGTAAATAAAACCGGGAAAGCCGCAGGGGCAGTTCCATGCTGAAAGGCGCGTAAAAAGCGCAGCCAAACCCCGGTTTTTTTGATTTTTCAAGAAAAACGCGGAAATCCTGCTTTTTCTGCTATAATTGGATAGCGAAAAGGGGTGAGTCTATGCGCGTGTGCATCGCAACCGGGGGCACCGGAGGTCATATCTACCCGGCCATCGCACTTGCACAAAAACTGAAAGAAGACGATCCAGACAACCGGATTCTATTTTTGGGAACAAAGAATCATATGGAGTCTGTGCTGGTACCACAGGCTGGTTTTGACTTTCTGGCAACCCGCGGCCGCGGTTTACGCGGCAACCCGATACAAAAAGCAATGGCGGTGTTTGGCTGGTGGACAGCCAGCCGCCAATTAAAAAAACAGCTGAAAGAGTTTAAACCGCAGGTGCTGATTGGCTTTGGCGGCTATGCCAGCGTGCCGGCAGTGCTGGCGCTGAAGGGACAGTGTCCGGTTTTTCTGCATGAACAAAACGCTTTCCCGGGCAAAGCCAACCGTTTTCTGGCCCGCTATGCCCAAAAGGTCATCACCTGCTATCCGGAAGCAGAACAATACTTCCCCAAAGACAAGGTTGTACTATTAGGCAATCCCCGGGCGAGCATCGCCGCCGCTTTACAAAAGAAGGATGATGCTTTACAAAAGAAGGAGGATGCCTTCTTTAAGCAATACCAGCTCAACCCCAAAGAGAAGCTCTTATTCGCTTTTATGGGCTCGCAGGGCTCAGAGAGCGTCAATGAGATGCTGGTGGAGGTCTTTTCAAAACCGCTGGGGGCACAGGTTCTCTACGCCACCGGCAAGGCCCACTATGATCTGATCAAAAGCAAATTGCCAGATTCCAAATCACGCAAAGTCGTTGACTATGTCGATGGCATCAAGGCCATGGCCAATGCCGATTTGATATTGGCCAGGGGCGGAGCGACCAGCGCCGCTGAAATCGCGGCTTTGGGCAAAGCCAGTGTGATTATCCCCAGCCCCTATGTGCCCGATGATGCCCAGGTGAAAAACACCCGGTACTTGAGTGAGGCCGGGGCTGCTGTAATGCTTGAGGAGAAAAAGCTCAGTGTCCAAAGCCTCTGGCAAACCCTTTCCGATTTAATCCAGGATGACATAAAAAGAAGTACAATGGCAGCCAAAGCCAAGGCTTTGGGCAAACCCCAGGCCTGTTCTGATATAATCAGTCTGTTGAAAGCGAGCATCAGCCATGGATAGAAAGATCTACACAAACCTCGAACAGTATGGGGATATGGTTTACGGCGGCTCCTTCGGGGACCTGACGACTTTTCGGGTTGGCGGTACCTACGATGCCTTGATCTATCCCAAAAACCAGCTGGCGCTGGAAGAGCTTTTGCATCAGATCAGAAAACACTCGATTCCCTATAAACTGATTGGCAAGGGCTCCAATCTGTTGTGCTCAGACCGTCACTATGAAGGCTTGGTAATCCGCCTTGATAAATATTTCCACTCGGTTTTCTTTGATGAAGAGAGCGTGACGGCGCAAGCCGGAGCCTCCATCATCGCTTTGTCCTATGAAGCGGCAGGCAGGGGTTTAAGCGGCCTGGAATTTGCCTCCGGGATTCCCGGCACTGTCGGCGGCGCGGTATTTATGAATGCCGGTGCCTACAAGAGCTGTGTCAAGGATATCCTGCAGGAGGTCCTGGTCTATCATGACGGTTTTTGTGACTGGATGGCTGCCGAAGAGCTGCAGCTGGACTACCGTACTTCCATCTTCTCGCTCAAACCGGACTGGCTGATTCTGGCAGCCCGCTTTGTTTTAAAAACCAATGACCCGGAAACCATCAATGCGCTCATGCAGCATCGCCGCATGGCGCGCATTGCCAACCAACCACTGGAATACCCCAGTGCCGGCAGTGTCTTCCGCAATTTTCCCGACCAGCCTGCCTGGCAGCTGTTGGAAGGGGTGGGGCTGCGTTCCTATACCATCGGCGGCGCCCGCTTCTCGGAAAAGCACTGCAACTTCATCATCAACGGCGGCAAGGCCAAGGCCAGTGATATCGAGCGCTTGATGCAGGAGGCCAAAAGGCGGGTACGCGAAGCCTATGGCATCGAACTGATTGCCGAGATCGAAAGGTTTAACTGGGATGAGTGAAAACCAAGCGGTCGAACGCTTCTTTCGCAAACCGCTGTCCCCCGAGCAAACGGCAGCCCGGCACAAGCGCCGGCGGCTGTTTCTGGTCTTTCTGTTTCTTTTATTGGTATTGACTTCCGGCTTTCTTTATCTGATTTCACCGCTGGCCAGGCTCAAGCTGGTGGTGGTGAACGGCAACCAGCTGTTAAGCAGAGAGTACATACTGGATGTGATTGATTTAAAAGACAAGGAGATTTTCTTTTTGTTATCACAGTCCGGGATTGCCAAGAAACTGGAGCAGGACCCCTTAATCGCGGATGCGATTGTCACCAAGAGCAGCGACAACACCCTGGTGGTCACCATCGTCGAGCAGGACATCATCGGCTACCGCAACTATGAGGAATTCTCCTTTCTGTTGGCCAATGGCGAGGTCATACCCTTTGAAGAAAGGTTCGCATCGTTATTGCCCTATATTCCCTATATCTCCGGCTTTGTCGGAGAGGAGCTGGAAGGAAGGCTGATTCGGGCCTTCAGTGTGCTCGACCCGCAGATCCGCTTATTGATTGCCGAGGTGCACCAGGTACAGGTCTCCTATGATGACAAGCTGGCGGAGATTCTGATGCAGGATGGCAACCGCATCTATTCCAGCCTCAATTCCTTTGCCTCTTTGAACTACTACTTTGAAATTGTGAATGCCCTGCGGGTGGAAAACTCCTGCATCACCATCGATGAAATCACCGGGGACGCCTTCTCGCAGTCCTGTGACCTGCTGAACCAAGAGCAACAGGTGCAGGAAGAGGGTGAACCGCAAGAATGAAAATTGCGCCAAAAGGGTAAAAGTATTTGAAAAAGCCTTGCACTTTGCATATAATACAGTCACGTAAGGAGAAACAAGCCTATGCCAATCGAAAGCAACACCAAATTAGGGAATATCCAAATCTCAAAAGAAGCAATCGCTGCCCTGACCGGCGGTATTGTTTCCGAATGCTATGGCGTGGTCGGCATGGCTTCCCAGAAGTTTTTGAAGGACGGCCTGGCGGAATTGCTCAAGAAGGAAAACTATGGCCGCGGCATTGTTGTGAAGCAGGTTGCCGGCGGCATTCAGCTGGACTTATACATCGTGGTCAGCTATGGCGTGCGCATTTCGCAGGTGACCACCGAGATCCAATCCCGGGTGAAATATGAACTGGAGCGCTATCTGGACGAAAAGCTCACAGCGGTGAACGTGTTTGTTCAGGGCATCAGGGTGATGAGTTAATATGAAAACCTTAAATGGCGTGACCTTTTTGAAGATGCTGGAAGGGGCGAAGAACCACCTGGCCAACGTGCACAGTCAGATCGATGCCCTCAACGTCTTCCCGGTTCCCGACGGGGATACCGGTACCAATATGAACCTGACCTTTCAAAGCGGCTATCAAAATGCCGCCGGGATCGGCAGTGAACAGCTGGGCGAGATCGCCCAGGCCTTTTCCAAAGGCCTTTTGATGGGAGCCCGGGGGAACTCCGGGGTCATCCTGTCGCAGATCTTCCGCGGCTTTGCGCAATCGGTGGCAGGGCAGGACCAGGTCGATGCCGGTCAGCTTTCCCAGGCCTTTCTGCAAGGCGGGATCGTCGCCTACCGTTCGGTCATGCGGCCGGTGGAGGGCACGATATTAACAGTCATCCGCGAGAGTGCGGAGATGGGCATCCACTACATCAACACCCATCCGCAGGCGGATGTCTCCGACTACTTTACCAATCTGTGGACCGAAGCCCAGAAATCACTGGAATATACCCCGGAACTCTTACCAATCTTAAAAGAGGTCGGGGTAGTGGACAGCGGCGGCAGCGGTCTGGTGGCCATCTTTGATGCCTTTTTGCGCACTTTAAACGGGGAGACCATCGAAGCCAATGCGACATTAAGTCAGGTCGGCAATGTCCAAAGTCTGATAGAGAGCGATGAATTCGGCTATTGCACCGAGTTTATCATTAAGCTGGATGCGAAGTCGGTAAAGAAGTTCAAAGCCGAGAAGATGGTCCAGCAACTGGAGCGCATGGGCAATTCCCTGGTTGTGGTCCAGGATGAGGACTTGGTCAAGGTCCATGTCCACACCCTGACTCCCGGCGATGCCCTCAACCTGGCGCAGCGCCATGGTGAATTTTTGAAAATCAAAATCGAAAACATGACCCAGCAGCACGAGCACCTGATACTGGAGGGCAGTGTACCGCAGCCGGTTGAGCAAGCAAAAAAAACCAAGCCGTATGGCATCATCAGCGTGGCAGCCGGGGAAGGCTTAGCCAGCTATTTCAAACAGCTGCGGGTGGATGTTGTCATCTCTGGCGGCCAGACGATGAACCCTTCCACCGAGGACTTCGTCGCGGCAATCAAGAAACTGGATGCCAAGACCGTCTTTGTCCTTCCCAATAACAGCAACATTATCTTGGCGGCCAAGCAGGCCGCGGAGGTTTTAGAGGACCGCGACATCGTGGTTTTGGAGACCCGCACGATACCCCAGGGGATCGCCGCCTGCATCGCCTTCAACCCCCAATGGGACAAAGAGGAGAACCTTGAGGAAATCAACCGGGCGATCAGCCATGTCAAAAGCGGGCAGGTTACCTATGCCATTAAGGACACCTCCTTTGACGGCATTGCCATCAACAAGGGGGACTTCATGGGCATCCTGGAGAAGAACATCGTCTGTGCCCAGAAATCGCGTTTGAGTGTGGTGAAGAAACTGATCAGTAAGGCCATGGATGAGGAGGCGGAAATCGTCACCCTGATCAGCGGCGAGGGCGTCAGTGACAGCCAGGCCCAGCAGGTGGTGGATTATATTCTTAAGAACTACCCCGTGGAAGTGGAACTGGTCAAGGGCGACCAGCCGGTATATTCGTTTCTGTTTGGCATTGAATAAAGGAGAGGCCGCCTGTTGGCGGCTTTTATCTAAAAGATGACGTTTCCCTTGAAATTGAGTAAAAAAGAAGAAGCGGCCTTGGCCAGTCTCGGCATCACGGACTGTGAGTCGCTTTTGGGGCACTATCCCTTTCGCTATGAATACCTGGAAGATGTGCCGTTTTCAAAGTGGCAGCCAGGCGACAAGGTCATCTTCTGCGGGACGCTTTTGGGCAAGGTTAGTACCGCCCGCTTTGGCAAGCGTACCCGCAGCAGCTTTGTGGTGGAAGCATCAAACCAGCATCTGCAGGTGGCGATATTCAACCGTCCCTGGCTGGCAAGGCAAATCACACCGGGCATGCTCGTGACCATCATCGGCCGCTATGAGGGACACCAGAAAGTCACCGCCGCCAACTACAATACCATGAACTACCAGGCGCAGCTGGGCTACACTGCCATCTATCATCTCAAAAGCGGCATCACCCCCAAGCGCTTTGGCCTTTTGATGGCGGAAGCCTTAAACCAAATGAATGCGGACTCGCTTGTGCCGGATAACCTGATTCAAAAATACCAGCTGTTAAAGCGCCGTCAGGCTTTAAGGCAGATTCACTTCCCGCAAAGTGAAGAGGAGATTCAAACCGCCACCCGGACCCTGAAATACGAGGGCTTTCTACTGTTTGCGCTCTCACTATTACGCAAGCACGCCCAGTTTAGCGATGACACAAAAAACCCCAAGGTCTTTGACGTAAAAAAGCTGGAGACTTTGATCAACACCCAGCCCTTCACCCTGACCAGCGGGCAAAAGCGCTCACTGGAAGAGATCCTGAATGATCTTCAAAGCCCCCGCAGCATGTTTCGGCTGCTTCAGGGCGATGTCGGCAGCGGCAAGACCCTGGTGGCCGCAATCGCCGCCTATGCGACCTGTTTGAGCGGCCAGCAGAGTGCCTTTATGGTCCCCACGGAAATCCTTGCCTATCAGCAGTTTGACTACTTCAAGGAGCTGTTGGAGCCCTATGGGGTGCGCATGGTCCTACTGGTGGCCTCGCTTTCAGCCAAGGAAAAAAAGGCTATTCGGCAGGAGCTTGCCAACGGGTTAGTGGATATCGTCATCGGTACCCATGCCTTAATTCAGGAAGCCGTGAACTTCTTTGATTTGGGCCTGGTTGTGACCGATGAGCAGCACCGCTTCGGGGTCTTGCAAAGAACCCGGCTATTGGAGAAGGGGAAATCCCCGGATTATCTGCTTATGAGCGCCACCCCGATTCCCCGCACCCTGGCGACGATCTTCTTCGGGGATCTGGCTGTCAGCACCATCGACACCCTTCCCGCGAAACGCAAACCGGTCAAAACCGTGCTGATTGAAAAAAACAGCCTGGGTCCGGTTTTATTGCAAATTTTAAAGCTGATGGAAAGCGGGGAGCGCCTGTATGTCGTCTGCGGGGCGATTGAACAGTCGGAAAGCGATGTCCGCAACGTCACCGACATCCACGAAGCTCTGGTCAATGAGATCAACGGGCGGCTCAAAAAGAACTACACAATTGCGCTTCTGCATGGTAAACTGGAGGCGTCAGAAAAAGAGCGCATCATCTCTGAGTTCGCGGCCGGAACCACCCAGATTCTGGTGAGCACCACCGTCATTGAAGTGGGCATCAACATTCCGGCTGCCAACCTGATGGCAATCTATGATGCCGACCGCTTCGGCTTATCGCAGCTCCACCAGCTGCGGGGACGCATCGGCCGGGGGGAAAAACAGGGCTATTGCTGGCTGTTAAGTGGCAGTGATGACCCGGCGGCACTGGCCCGCCTGCGCTTTTTGACACAGACGACCGACGGCTTTGAAATCGCCCGCTACGACCTCGCCCAGCGCGGTCCCGGCGATGTTCTGGGCCACCGCCAAAGCGGTCTTCCCAACTTTGTGCTGGGAGATTTGAAGAAGGATTATGCGATTTTGCATACTGCCCAGAAGGATGCCGAAACCATCTGGCAAAACCGTCAAGAGCCGCAGTATGCGGGATTATTGGCGGAAGTAGAGAAACGCTTGGGAAAGGATGATGAGCACAGTGGACCTCTTTGAATGGATGAAACAGCGGGATCTGCCCGTACACAACCGCAAACTGATTGAACGGGCCTTTATCCACTCTTCGTATGTCAACGAACACAAAAACACCCAGTTTGACAACGAACGGCTGGAATTCATGGGGGATGCGGTGCTGCAATTCTGGATTTCCGTCAAGCTCTATCAACTGCAGCCGACCCTGGATGAAGGTCAGATGACGGTTTATAGGGCTTCGATGGTATGCGAGAAAGCCCTGGCCAAATATGGCAAGGAACTCGAGCTAAACCAGTTTCTCAAGCTGGGCATCGGCGAAGAGAAAAACGGCGGCCGCCAGCGCGATTCGATCGTGGCGGATATGATGGAAGCCTTTCTGGGGGCCCTGTATCTGGACTCCGGCCTAGGCTCCATCCAAAAGATTTTGGGTTCGGTCATTGACTTTCACAGCGAAGCGGAAATCAACCCCATTCAGGTGGATTACAAGACCCAGCTGCAGGAATTTGTGCAGGCAGACCGCAGACAAAGCGTCCGCTATGAAGTCCTGCATGTCAGCGGTCCCAGCAACCTGCCGGAATTTGAGGTCGCGGTGAAATTGGATGACATCACCCTGGGTGTCGGCAAAGGCAATTCCAAAAAGAAAGCGGAACAGGCTGCAGCCCAGCAGGCCTTTGAAAAACTGGTCAAATGATCAAAGAATTCAGCGAGTCAACGACCCTGGGGAGCGTGCGGGGCTGGCAGTTGGAAAACCCTCTTTTGTCCGTGCGCATCCTCTCCTATGGCGCCATCATTCAATCGTTTGTCTATCGCCCTTTTGACCGGGACATTGTCCTGGGCTTTGATACAATTCAAGAATATATCGATGACAACCACTGCTACCTGGGGGCTACCATCGGCCGGGTCGCAAACCGCATCAAAGGCGGCTGTTTTACCTTGGGTGAAACAGAATACCGGGTACCGGTCAATAACGGCCCCAACAGCCTGCATGGCGGTTTAAACGGCTTTGACAAAAAAATCTTTGCGGGAGAAATAAAGGGCGATCAGCTGATTCTGACCTATGTCAGTGCGAGTGGCGAAGAGGGTTATCCGGGAGAGCTGAGCCTGACTTTGACCTTTTCTTTGAAAGAGGACAGTCTGAGCCTGAATTATAAGGCCACCAGCAATCAGGACACCCTGTTTGCGCCCACCCAGCACTCCTACTTCAATTTAAACGGAAGTGGGGATATTTTGGGGCACCGGCTTTACAGCCCGGCGCTGCAATTTGGCGCTGTGGATGAGTTTACCCTGCCAACCGGGGAGTTGCTGCCGGTTGCCGGGACGCCCTTTGACTTTACCCGCGAGCGAATGATAGGGAAGATGCTGGCACAAAGCCATCCGCAATTAACAATTGCGAAGGGCTTTGACCATCATTTTTGCGTTCCACATGAAGGCAAACGCTTATTTGCGACCCTGTCCAATGAAGACTTGTATCTGAAGATCTACAGCAGTTTTCCCGGTTTTCAGCTCTACAGCGGCAATTATCTGGACCTGACTTTTGGCAAAGCCAGCTCCAGCTACAAAGAGCATAGCGGCATCTGCCTGGAAACCCAGTACTTTCCCGATAACATCCACAATCAAATCCCCCCGCTTTCGATACTGAAGCAAAATGAGACTTTTGTAGAAGAGACGACCTGGCAGGTCCTAAGGAGAGAGGCATGAACATCACCGAGGCTATGACGTTGATTCAGGAAGGGCAGTTGGATGAGCGTTTCATCCAGCTCTATGGCAAAAAGCAGCTCAGCATCCAGAAGGAGCGCTACACCAGTGCCATCATCAAGTTCGCCCAGCTGTTTCCCCAAAAGCGCGACATCCGCATCTTCAGCACCCCGGGGCGCACGGAAGTCAGTGGCAATCACACCGACCACCAAAACGGCCGGGTTTTAGCCGGCAGCGTCGATTTGGACATCATTGCGGTAGTGGCGAAAGATGAGGGCAGGGTAACCCTGGTCTCGGACAATTATGCGATGAGTCCGATTGAACTGGATGATTTAAAAGTCAAGGAAGAGGAGAAGTTCACCTCGATGTCACTAATCCGCGGTGTTGCCAGCAAGCTTGTCGCCAGCGGGCATCCGATTGACGGCTTTTGCGGCTTTGCGACCTCCAGGGTCCTAAGGGGTTCGGGGATATCCTCCTCCGCCGCCTTTGAAGTGTTGATGGCAACCATCTTCAATCATCTTTACTTAGACGGCGCCATCAGTCCGGTTGACATCGCCATCATCGCCCAGTATTCCGAAAACGTCTACTTTGGCAAGCCCTGCGGGCTTTTGGACCAGATGACCTGCTCGGTTGGCGGCTTTGTCTACATCGACTTTGAAAATCCGCAAAAACCGGTGGTGGAATCCTTGACCTTTGACTTAAGCAAGCACGATTTGCAATTGGTGCTGGTGGATACCGGCGGCAGCCATGCCAATCTGTCGGATGAGTACGGCAAGATGGTCTATGAGATGAAAGAGGTAGCCCAGCACTTCGGGCAGGCGGTGTTGCGGGATGTTGATCCCAAGGATTTCTACGACGAGCTCAAAGCCCTGCGCAAGGCTTTGTCTGACCGCTGCCTGCTAAGGGCAATTCACTTCTTTAATGAAAACGAAAGGGTGCTAGAGTTGCGCAAGGCCTTATTGAAGGATGATATCGAAAGCTTCCACAAACTGATTCAGGCATCCGGTGATTCCTCCTTCAAGTACCTGCAAAACGTCTTTACCACCCTGGATATCACCAAGCAGCCCCTGGCTTTGGCCTTGGCTTTGTCCCAGGAGGTATTGGAAGGAAAAGGCAGCAGTCGGGTGCATGGGGGCGGTTTGGCAGGGACCATTCAAGCCTTTGTACCGCTGGATAAGCGGAGGGAATATATTAAGAAATTGGAGTCGGTGTTTGGCAGCGGCAAGTGCCACCAGCTGTCCATCCGCCCGGTAGGAAGTGTAGCGATTATATGACAAAAAGCATGGATTGTACGCAATTGGCAGTAAGACTGGGGATGAGCGATGAGGCGCTGGTTTATTTTTCCGGCGGCCGCATCCGCTCGGTGCTCTTGGACAAGGACAAGAGCCACCTGTTTTTGTCGCTGTCCTTAAAGAAGGTTTTGCCCTTTGGGATCTGGCAGCAGTTTGTAAACCGCATCGACCAGGAACTGCATGTCAGCCTGGAGCTGCAGATCGAAACGGAGGATCTGGACTTCAGCTTAAAGGACCTGCAGGACTACTGTGATTATTTTATCCGCAGCCAAAAATTCGACAGCCTAAGCGAGATGCTGGTACAAAGCGGACGCGAAGGCTACGTGTTTTTGTTTGCGGATGATGAGCGCTTTGCGGCGGGGGAGGATGAGGTCGTCAAACTCAAGGAACTCTTGAGTGACTGCGGCATGACCCAAAGCATCCGTGCCGATATCTTAAGTGAAATGCCCCCGGAAGTGGTGGTTCTTCCTGTAGAGGAAAGCACGCCGGCTGTAAGTCCCCAAACCGCCAAAAACGACTATTATCGCAAGCGTAAAGGGCAACAGGAGACAATCACACCCTTGGACCAGATCCTCTCGCCAATCCCCGACGTCACGGTTTGTGGGGAGGTATTCAAGGTGGAATACCGCAAAAGCCGCAATGACAATTATTCCCAGAATCTCTATCTGTTTGACGGCAGCGGGGCGCTGGTGGCGCGCCGCTGGACCAGGGAGGAAGCGACTTTTGGCCAATGGCAGACACAGATCAAGGAGGGGGACTGGATTAGTGCCCGCGGCAAGGTGGAAGTGGACAATATGCGCGGTGATTTGGTATTGCAGCTGCGCTCTTATCAACCGGCGGAAAACCGCTTTGAAAGAGAAGATGAGGCAGAAATAACACGGGTGGAGCTGCATGCCCATACCAACCGCTCGGAAATGGATGGGGTTTGTGATACCGCGAAGCTGGTAAAACGGGCTTACAGCCTGGGCTTAAGCGGCATCGCCATCACCGACCATCAGGTCGTGCAGGCGTTCCCGGCTGCCTATCAGGCCTATAAAGAAATCAAGAAAAAGGACCCCGAGAGCGACTTCAAACTGCTGTATGGGGTCGAGGTAAATATGATTGAGGACCTGATGCAGATCGCCACCGGTGACCTGTCACTGCCCTTGCCGGAGGACTTTGTGGTCTTTGACCTGGAGACCACCGGGCTTTCCAACTGGAGCGATTTCATCATTGAATTTGGCGGGGTCCGCTATCAGCATGGGATGGAAGTCAAGCGCCTGCAGCTTTTGATCAATCCCAACCAAGCGCTGCGTCCGCAGATCACCGATTTGACCGGCATCAGCGATGAGATGCTCTCAAGCGCCCCCACCTGGGGCGAGGTCAAAAACCAGATCAAGGAATTTGTACAGGGCTCAATCCTGGTGGGACATAACCTCAAGTTTGACCTCGGCTTTCTGCAGGCAAATTTTGTCGGGGAGAACTTTCTGGAGGATGTCACCACCATCGATACCCTGTCGCTCTCAAGGGCCCTGCACCCGGAGCGCAGCCACCACAAGCTGGGCAACACGGCCCGCTTCTACAATATCAAATACGAGGATGATGCCGCCCACCGCGCCGTCTATGACGCCGAGGTGACCGGTAATGTCTACCTCAATTTAATCCGGGAAGCCAAATCCCGGGGTGTACAAACCTTACAGGAATTGCAGGATATGCAAAGCCTGGACAGCATCAAGCGCATGGACCGCAAGCATGTCGTGCTTTTGGCCAAGGATGGACAGGGGCTCTTTGATTTGTTCACCCTGATTTCCCTCTCCCACACCCGCTACCTGGCTTTAGTCAACAATAAATCCAGCAAGGACAAAAGCGATGAGGTGGCGACCGAGCCGCGCTTGCCCAAAAGTGAAATCGAGAAGGTGCGCGAGCACCTTTTGGTCGGGTCTGCCTGTGTCAACGGCGAGCTTTTTGAGCTTGCCAGCAACCGCAGCCGGGAAGAGCTGCAGGAAGCGATGGCATTCTACGATTATGTTGAGATACAGCCGCCTGCCAACTATTCCTTTTTGATCGACCGCGGCACGATTGCCAGTGAGGAGGCCTTGCGGGCGATCTTGTCACGCTTGATAGAAGTCGCGAAGGAGGCGGGCAAGCCGGTCTGCGTCACCGGGGACGTCCACTATCTGGAGCCCCAGGACAAGATCTTCCGCGATGTCTACATCAATGCCATGGGCATCGGCGGGGTCCGCCATCCGCTCTATGTCTATCGCGAAGAGCTGCGCCGCACCACCAAGGCGCCGGACCAGCACCTGCGCACGACTGGTGAAATGTTTGAGGCTTTTGAGTGGCTGCCGTCAGAGCTATTAAAAGAGATCATCATCGACAATCCGCGCTTGGTGGCAAATGCCTGTGAAGAGCTGCACCCGGTCAAGGATAAACTCTATACGCCATCACTGCAGGAAGCCGATGAAAACCTGCGCAAAATCACGATTGAAAACGCCATTGCCCTCTATGGGGATCCGCTGCCTTTGTTGATTGCGGAGCGTTTGGAGAAGGAGCTCAATGCGATTCTCTCCAACGGCTTTGGCGTCATCTATTACATCGCCTACCTCTTGGTAAAGCGCTCCAACGAACTGGGATACCTGGTGGGCTCAAGGGGCTCGGTGGGCTCTTCGCTGGTGGCGACGATGATGCACATCACCGAGGTCAATCCGCTGCCGCCCTATTATTTGTGTCCCAAGTGCCACAAGCTGGACTTTGTGGACAGTGTTGCCAGTGGCTATGATTTGCCAGATATAGCCTGTCCGCACTGCGGGGCCACAATGAAAGGCGAAGGGCAGAACATCCCCTTTGAGACCTTTCTGGGCTTTAATGGCGACAAGGTTCCCGATATTGACCTCAACTTCTCCGGCGACATGCAGGACAAGGCCCACGATTTCGTGCGCGACCTCTTTGGTCACGACCACGTATTTCGAGCCGGGACCATCGGCACCGTCGCCGACAAGACCGCCTATGGCTATGTCAGCGGGTATTGCGAAGCGATGGGCATCGAGGGCATGAGCCAGGCGCTGCGCACCTATCTGGCTGCCGGCTGCACCGATGTCAAGCGCACCACCGGCCAGCACCCCGGAGGCATCATCGTCATTCCCAAAGAGATGGATGTCCACGACTTCACCCCGATTCAATATCCGGCCAACAACCCGGATTCCGACTGGTATACCACCCACTTTGACTTCAAGACCATCCATGACAATGTGCTCAAGCTGGATCTGTTGGGGCATGTGGACCCGACGGCGATGAAGATGATGGAGAAGCTCTCCGGCCTGGATGTGCGCGAGCTGCCGCAAAATGATCCGGCAGTGCTGCAGGTGTTTTATTCCACCGAGTCGCTGGATATTGATGCCAGAAGCTATCCGGAGAAAAACGGCGCAATCGGCCTGCCGGAATTTGGCACCGCCAATACCCGGCGGATCCTCGACAAGACCATGCCCCGGCACTTCTCCGACCTGGTGCGGATCTCCGGGTTATCGCATGGAACCGATGTCTGGGCCAACAATGCTGAGAAGCTGATCGATGCCGGCCACAAGCTGTCTGAGATCATCTGCTGCCGCGACGACATCATGGTGACATTGAAGGAATACGGGCTTGCGGACAAGGATGCTTTTGATATCATGGAGTCGGTCCGCAAGGGCCGCGGACTCAAACCACAGTGGGAGGCTTTGATCAATGAGCACCAGCTTCCAGAGTGGTACAGTGAGTCCTGCAACCGGATTCAGTACATGTTTCCCAAAGCCCATGCCGTAGCCTATGTTATGATGGCGGTACGGGTAGCCTGGTTTAAGGTCTATCAGCCGGTGGTCTACTATGCGACCTTCTTCTCGCTGCGCTGCAGCAACTATGAGATTGAGACGATGGTCAAGGGCCTGGGGGCGATTCGCAACCGTTATAACCAGATCAGCAGCCGGCTGGCGGATATCAATACCAAAAGTCAGGTCACCGACAAGGAGATTGCAATTCTGGCGACCCTGGAAGCGGCGCTGGAGATGCATCTGCGCGGTTACCGCTTCTCGAATATCGACCTGTATCAATCGGCTGCGACCCAATTTTTACCCGACCCCAAGGACCCCAAGGCCATCCTGCCTTCCTTTTCCTGCCTGGACGGGCTGGGGGCAAAAGTGGCCAATTCGATTGTGGAGGCCAGGCAGGAAAATGAATTTATCTCGATTCAGGATTTGAAGAACCGTACATTGTTATCGGATAAACTGGTTCAAAAGCTGCAGGCGATGGGAATTCTGGAAGGCCTGCAGGCGCAAAATCAGCTGTCATTATTTTAGAGGAGGAAGAGATGGTTACTACCAAATGTCCCAAATGCGGGACCTCAATTCAGGTTTTGACAACCAAGGAGCTGGAGCATCCCAGCTGCCCGCACTGTCATCAGGTGCTTGAGCTTTCCAAAAAGGGGAAGCGGGTGCGCACCATCATCACCGGGGTGTTTATCTTTGTGGTGAGTTTGTTGGTGGTGTTTTTGAACTATGTCTACAACGTCAACCTGCTAATCATGATTGCGATGGCGCTGGTGCTGGGTTTGATCGGTCCGATGATTTCCGACTGGATTGCCTTAAAGGCGGGCTGGCTGTATTACCAGGCGAAGGCTAAGGACGATAAAACCAAGAAAAAGACAAAATAAAAGGATGTGCAGAGGCGCATCCTTTTATTAATACGCAAACCTTGTTTTTTTTAATCAGGAAACGATTTTGATTTTGACTTTGTAGACGCCGAGCGCCGGTTTGTACTTAATTTTCAATTTTGTAACCAAACCATTGACTTCGCTCAGATCCACTGACGGGCAGTCGGTATAGTAAACAATTTTCGTTGTGGTACCCCCGTCAATCTCCACCATTTCTTCATTGCTGATCGCGACTGCTTGATAAGGTAATTGCATATTAGTCCCTCCCTTTGCTTATCTACTTGCGATTATATCACGACAATCCACGGCAATATTGGGATGACCGTGTGAAAATTATGTTATTTTTCCTTTCTGCTTTACATAATTCCCATATTTCCGGGTTATCCCCAAAATAATCAGTATTTTGTGTTATTAATATGGGAGATTGTATTTGGTAAAGCGGCTGTTTCGCTGTTCTTGATATTTCTTGATCTTTCTTTTGATAGCAAGCGGTTTTCACAAAAACTTGCCTCTTTTTACAATTCAGGGTATAATTTGTACGCATGATAAGGAGTGGTCCGCCACTCCTTATTCCATGAATGGAACCCTTATGATCGATTTAAACCAACTCAAACCAAAAATTGAAGCTTTGTTAAGCCAAAGCAGCCTGCGCCTATGTGAGCTCAAATGGTACCAGTACCAGGGCAAACGCGTCCTCGAAGTAGCCATTTTGGATCAATACGGCAACATGGACCTGGACACCTGCGAGCAGCAGTCAATGAAAATCTCTGCCTTGTTATCAGAAGTGGACGAGGATGAGGGGGAGTATCTATTGGAGGTCTGCTCACCCGGCGCGGAGCGGGAGCTTCACAGCCTCGAGGAAATCCGCGAGGAAGTCGGTTCTTATCTCTATTGTCAGCTGAAAGAACCCAGGGACGGGGTCAGTTATTACCAGGGATTCCTGGAGGCAGTAGAGGGCAGTGACATGATGATTAAAATCCGGGTCAAAACCCGGGAAAAAACCGTGAAGGTAGCCTATGAAGAGGCCAGACTGGTTCGTCTGGCAGTAAAGGTATAAGGAGCACGATATGAAGTACAAAGATTTTCTGGCCGCGATGGCATTCCTTGAAAATGAAAAGAAGGTAGACAAGACAATTATTCTGGAAGCGCTCAAGGAAGCGCTGGCGAAAGCCTACCGCAAATTTGTGGAGCCACAGGAAGCGGACATCGTCGTACACATTGATGAACTGACGGATGATGTCGCGGTGCTCAGGCAATGGACAATCGTCGAAGAGGTGGAGGAAAAAGACAACCAAATCTCGCTAGAAGATGCCCGCCTTACCCGCCCGGATGCTCAATTGGGCGAAGTCATTTCCCATGAAGTCTCCATTGCCGAACTGGGCCGTCCCTGCGCTCTGCTTGCCAAGAATGTCTTCAAGCAAAAAATCCGCGAAGCGGAAAAACAGGGCATTTATGACGAATTCATCGACAAGCTCCACGAAGTGGTCATGGGGATGATTGAGACCATTGAGGATAAGTTTATTGTCGTCAATCTGGGAAGAACCCTGGCAATTATGCCCAAAGCCCAGCAGATTCAAAACGAACGCTATTTTGAAGGACAGAAACTGGATGTGGTCATCACCCAGGTCTCGAAAGAATCCAAGGGGGCCCAAGTGATTGTCTCCCGCGCGGATACCATGCTGGTACGCCGGCTCTTTGAGCGGGAAGTACCGGAAATCAAGGAAGGCACTGTGGAAATCAAGGCGATTGCCCGGGATGCTGGCGAACGCACCAAGATGGCGGTTTATTCCAAAAACCCGGACATTGATCCGATTGGTGCCTGCATCGGCCCCAAGGGCAGCCGGGTACGCATGGTCATCGATGGTTTGCATGGCGAGAAAATTGACATCTTCGAATGGTCGGATGATGTCAATCAGCTGGTGCGCAATGCCCTGGAGCCTGCCAAGGTACTGGCGGTTTTGCCCAATGATACCGGCCGCGGCTTAATCATCGTGGTCGCGGATGACCAGCTTTCCTTAGCCATCGGCAAAAAAGGCAAGAATGCCCGTTTGGCCGTGAAGCTGACCAATCAGAAAATCGACATCCGTACCGAAACCGACATGGAAAATGCCGGCAAGGACTATAAGCTTTTGGTAGAGGAATACGAAGCGGAACTGTCGCGCCAAAAGCGCGAGAAGGAAGCTGCGGAATTCATGAAGAAGCAGCAGGAGATCGATGCGCTGGAAGCTGAACGCAAGAAGGAGGCAGAGGCCCTGGAAGCCGAAGCGGAAGCCGCGAGAGCAGCTAAGGAAGCTTTAGAAGCAAAACAGCGCGAGGAAGAGGAAGCTGCCAAGGCAGCGGCGAAACCCAAACGGACCCGCAAGTCACTGGCGGAGCGGGCCAGCGCTGGCGAGTATGTCTCGAAGCTGGAAGCAATGCTTGAAACCCCGAAAGCACCGGTGGAGAAGGAAAAGAAACCGGTACGGCGCAAGAAGAGCGACGAGGTCGAAGAGCGCCGGCTACGCGCTGCCGAACTCAAGAAGGACAAGGATTACGAAATCAAGCCGGAATACACCGAAGAGGAACTGGCGGAAATCCGGGCCCAGGAAGAGCGCGAGCAGCAATGGGAAGAGAACGAATTCGAGGATTATGAAGACCTCTATGATTTTGATGACGAATAAGGAGGTGCAGCATGCGCAAAACACCGATGCGTAAGTGCCTCGCCACCAATGAGATGCTTCCCAAGAAGGACCTGATCCGGATTGTCCGCAGTCCCGAAGGGGTGGTATTCATTGATGAAATTGGCAAGGCCAACGGCCGCGGAGCCTATCTGAAGAAGGATCCCGATGCGGTATCGCTGGCACGGAAGACGGGCTGTTTACAAAGGGCGCTCAAGGTGGTTATCCCCGATGAGATCTACGCAAAGTTGAATGAGCTCGCCAAAAAATAGTTGTTAAGAATTGATATCTTGAAATGAGGTGAAAGAATGGCAAGACAACAACAACGAAGAAGACCCAATCACAATCGCAAGGCAAGAACCAATACTTTCCATCCCAAAGTAGAGTATCCCAAGACTGTAACCTATTACGAAGGCATTACCGTCGGTCAGCTGGCCGAGCGGATGCGCCGTAATTCGAGTGATATTATCAAGCAGCTGTTCATGCTGGGACAGATGGTCACCATCAACTCCACTTTGGATGATGATGCCATCCAGCTGGTCTGCATGGAACTCGGGGTTACCCCGACCAAGGAAGAGAGTGTGGACTTGCAATCGCTGGAGGATACCGTCGAGGACGATCCCGCCAGCCTGGTTGCCAGACCGCCGATTGTCACGATTATGGGACATGTCGACCATGGCAAGACGACCTTGCTGGACACCATCCGCAAGACCCATGTGGTTTCTGGCGAATTTGGGGGAATCACCCAGCACATCGGCGCCTACCAGGTCGCCGTCAATGGCAAAAAAGTAACATTTTTGGATACCCCGGGCCATGAAGCCTTCACATCGATGCGGGCCAGAGGCGCGAAGGTCACCGACATCACGATTATCGTGGTGGCAGCGGATGACGGGGTGATGCCCCAGACCAAGGAAGCGGCTGACCATGCCAAGGCGGCCAACTGTCCGATCATCGTCGCCATCAACAAGATTGACAAACCGGAAAAAAATATTGAACGCATTAAAAATGAAATGAGTGATTTGGGTTTATTACCGGAAGAGTGGGGAGGAGATACCATCTTTGTGGAACTCTCCGCCAAGACCGGCGAGGGTGTACCGGAGCTCTTGGACACGATCCTGGTGGTTTCGGAAGTTGCCGATTTAAAGGCCAACCCCGACAAATTTGCCTCTGGCACCTGCATCGAGGCGAAGCTTGACAAGGGCCGCGGTCCGGTGACGACACTGCTCGTGCAAAACGGCACCCTGCATAGCGGCGACGCCGTAGTCGTGGGAGCCTGCTTTGGCCGGGTGAGAAGGATGAGCGATGATATGGGCCGGGAAATCAAGGAAGCCAAGCCTTCCTCACCGGTGGAGATTATCGGACTCAACGATGTACCGGTCGCCGGTGATACCTTTAGGGTCTTTGAATCGGAAAAACAGGCACGCGATGTTGCCGCCCGCCGGGCGCAGTCCAAAATTGAAAACGAACGCAAGGGCAGCAGTGCTGTGAGCCTGGAGAACCTCTCCAGCCAACTCTCGGCCGGGGAGCTCAAGGAAATCCCGATTATCATCAAAGCGGATGTACAGGGTTCTGCGGAAGCTGTGCGCCAGGCTTTGGAGAAGCTGGATGTATCCGGCATCAAGATCAATGTGATTCGTTCCACCGCCGGTGCCATCAGTGAATCCGATGTCATGCTGGCAAGCGCCTCCAAGGCGATGATCTATGGCTTCAATGTGCGGCCGGATGCGAATGTGCGCAAAAAAGCGGAAGAGGAAGGCATTCAGATCCGCCTGCACAACATCATCTACAAAGTCGTGGAGGAAGTGGAAGCGGCGATGAAGGGGATGCTGGAGCCGGTTTACGAAGAAGTAGTGTTTGGCCAGGCGGAAGTCCGCCAGACCTTCAAGGTCTCCAAAATCGGCACGATTGCCGGCTGTATGGTGACGGATGGCAAGATGCTGCGCGATGCCAAGTGCCGCTTAATGCGGGATGGTGTCGTCATCTATGACGGGGTCTTGGGTTCGCTCAAGCGCTATCAAAACGATGCCAAAGAAGTGACTGCCGGCTTTGAATGCGGGCTGACCATCACCGGCTACAATGACCTCAAGGAAGGGGACATTGTCGAGGCCTATGGCGAGCAGGAAGTGGTGAGTGAGTAATGTCGGTTAAATCCGAACGCATTGCCACAACCATCAAGCGCATCCTGTCGGAAACGCTCCAGCAAAAAACCAAGGACAAAGACATCGGTTTTGTGACCATTACCGATGTGCGGGTCTCAAGCGATATCAGCTATGCGAAGGTCTATGTAACCTTTCTGGACCACAGTGAAAAACGGCTGGCAGCACTGCAGAAAGCCGGCGGCTTTCTGCGCAGTGAACTGGCTAGCCAGATGGACCTGTTCAAGGTCCCGCAGCTCTCCTTTATCCTGGATGATTCGCTACAAAAGGGCAATCGCATCGACCAAATTCTCGACCAACAAAAAAACAGACAGTAAAACCCGCGTATTGCGGGTTTTTTGTTTGGTGAAGTTTATTCGTGCTGCAGTTTAGAATGACTAATCCAGGCAGAAACGCAGCCTTTGATAAAAAAGATGCCAATCAAAAGCGTGCAAAGCAGGAAATAGGGATTGATTACAGGCAATACATTGGTAAAGACCAGGATTGCCAAAACATAGTAAGCTGCAAACGGAATTGCCAGAAAGCGGTTGAGGAGCGTGAATTCCGGTTCCTCACTCATGTCCATAGAGCATATTAACCAGGACCAAATGAAAAAGAAAGCATAAATGAGACAGGCTGGTATTCTACCAATGAGCCAAAGCGAAGGACTGATGGTACTCATCGCGAAATAGAGGATTATGCCATGTACCAGAAGTGACCAGTATCTGTAGTTGCGCGACTTATAAAACGCATCACTGTAGATATCTTGGGCAAGAAATTCCAGAAGAAACAGAAAAACAACCGCCGCAAACCCAATCCAGCCCAAAAGCCAAAAAAGCAACAGGGCACCCAGAATAAAAACGGCGTTAAAGAGGATGTTATATTGCCGGTTGCGGAAATAGAGAATGAGCTGGCGCATGAACGGTATGTTTCTCCTTATCCAAATCATAGCATAAAAAAAGTGCCGTGGCACTCTTTTACAGGTGAGCTAACGCTGAAAAAATTCAGCGCTTATAACTGCGTCCCAATGAGGCAATCGGCGGAATTGCCGCAGCACTGGCGGCTACTGTCTTTTTAAGCGAAGGTACCGAATTCTTTGCACTCTCTTTTTCTTTCTTTTTCACCTTGGCAACCGGGCTTTGGTAGAAGACAACACATAACAGGAATATACCCAGCGGTACGGTTGCGAAGGGGTTGTTGATGCGATCCGCCATGCCAAAGACCACCAGCAGTGCGCCAAACATCAAAAACACATAGCCGGAGATAAAGATGCAGGGCAGAATCGGATTGTCCATCTCGGCGCTAAAGCCAAACAGGGAGGTAAAGGTAAAGGTCCCAATCAAGGCGGCTCCGACGATGGTCAAAAGCCGGGGCAGCCATTCGCTGGAAAAACTCATGTAGGACATGCCCCAGTAGAAAACCGCAGCTGCCAAAAGGTTGTAAATACAGCAGATCCGGTAGGTATTGGGGAAGCGGCTGCTCAAGAGACTGAAAACAAGCCAGAGAAAAATGATGGCCAAGGCGGTACCAAGACCCGGCAGGCCTACCACCAGATACTCAATCCCGGCCAGCGCCAATAAAAAAAGAGTCGCGAACACATCAGACATATACAGGATCCTGCCTTTGTTACGACTGCGAATTTCATCATGAGCAAATTTAATTTCCATAAAAGCCCCCCGCTCTTATTGATAATCACATTCTACCATGACAAAAATGTTCGATTTCTGAAAAAAACACGAAATTTTAAACGGTTTTGTTAATGATGCAAAACCCGGGACAAAAAGGCCCTGGTTCTTTCCTGGGTGGGCTTGGTGAACAGCACTTCCGGCTTGCCGGCTTCACAGATGACACCCTGGTCCATAAAGACCACATAGTCGCTCACATCGCGGGCGAAGGCCATCTCATGGGTGACGATCATCATCGTCAAGCCTTCCTTCGC
Source organism: Erysipelotrichaceae bacterium (assembly GCA_031272515.1). Classification (GTDB taxonomy): domain Bacteria; phylum Bacillota_I; class Bacilli_A; order Erysipelotrichales; family Erysipelotrichaceae; genus JAISTR01. Next base: position 75,859 of record JAISTR010000036.1, read on the forward strand.
CAAATCCCGGATGACACTGAGCACTTCATCGACGATTTCCGGATCCAGGGCACTGGTGGGTTCATCAAACAGCAGCACCTCCGGATCCATGCAAAGGGCCCTGGCGATTGCGACCCGCTGTTTCTGACCGCCGGAAATCTGTAAGGGCGAAGCCTTCGCAAAGTCCAGCATGCCGACCTTGTTTAGAAAGTGCAGGGCTTTTTCCTTCGCCTGCGCCTCGCTTTTTTTGAGCACCTGCATCGGTCCAATCATGCAGTTTTTCAGCACATTCATGTTGTTGAACAGGTTGAACTGCTGAAAGACCATGCCGATTTTCTGCCGGTGCACATTGACATCAATGGCACCGGAAAGGATGTCGCTGCCTTTAAAGAGGATCTGACCGCCATCCGGGGTCTCCAAAAGATTCACACAGCGTAAAAGGGTACTCTTGCCAGAGCCGCTGGCCCCAATCAGGCAAACCACCTCACTTTGGCGCAGGGAGAAGTTGATGCCGCGCAGCACCTTGAGGTTGCCGAAGGATTTCTCCAAATCCTTAATTTCCAGTATTGTTTCCACCATCCTAGAGCTGTCCTTTCACAGTTGCTTCCACCACTGTCTGCGAAGTCGGGTAGGAAGAGGCTGTATGGTTGAGGCGCTTTTCGATGAAGCGCAAAATTCGGGTCGTCACAAAGGTCATGATGAAGTAGAGCACGGCTGAGATGAAAAACGGTTCCGCATAGCGGAAGATGCTGCCGGCAATTTTGGCGGTTTCAAAGTAGAGTTCGGTGACACTGATGACATTGAGCACCGACGTATCCTTGATGTTGACAACAAATTCATTGCCCATGGCCGGAAAGGCGTTCTTGATGGCCTGGGGCAGGATGATGTGGGTCATTGATTGCATCGGCGTCATGCCCAAGGAGCGGGCGGCTTCGCTTTGGCCGATATCCACGGATTGGATCCCGGCGCGGATAATCTCCGCCATATAGGCACCGGTATTGATGGAAACAATGACCACCCCGGCCCAGACGGAATTCAAGCCGAAGACCGGCTTGAGCAGGGAATGATACAAGAACATTCCCTGCACAATCATCGGTGTACCGCGAAAGACCTCGATGTAAATCGAGGTCAGTGCGTGCGCAAAACGTTTGCAGAAGCTTTGCAGAAAGCTGTCACGCGGCTCCACTTTGATGGCGCGGATACCGCCGACTACCAAACCGATCAATAAGCCGATGATGGTCCCGCTCAAGGAAATAAACAGGGTGATGCGGATGCCATAGGCAAATAACGGCAGGTAGGTTTGAAACAATTCCCAGGCTTTGGTGAATGACATAAAGGCTATTCTTCAACCGCCGGCTGGCGTTGGGTCGCTTCCAGCATCAGCTGGTTTCTCTCCTCTACCGATATGCCGTCAATGACTCCCTGAATCGCAATCAACAATTCCGTATTGCCTTTTTGCACGGCGATGGAGGTCGTCGTATCGACATCAAAGCCACCGTCTGTAAAGCGGACATAGGTCAGACTCGGATTGGCACTGGTGGTACCGACGGCAACCGGCATTTCGGCGGTGATGCCATCGACCTCCCCATTGATCAGGGCGACCACCATGGCGCTGTAGCTTTGCAAAGGCACTTCATGGATGACACCCGGAATCTGATCGATGACTTCATCATAGGTGGTATTGAGCTGGCCGATGATTCTGGCCCCGCTGAAATCAGCCAGTGAGGTCGCAGTGACATAGTCGGAATCATTGCGGACCAGCATGACCATTTCCGATTCATAATAGGGAGTGGTGAAATCATGGTTTTTGCGGCGCTCGTCATTGGCGGTCATGCCAGCGATAATCGCATCGATTTCCCCCGAGGACAATGCCGGCTCCAGGCCTTCCCAGGCAATCGCCTTAATCACCAGTTCATAGCCCAGCGCATCGGCGATGCGGCGGGCGATGACGACATCATAACCATCGCAATACGAACCGTCTTCCAACTGGACGGCGGTTTCATTGGCTTCCATCTGGGTCCAGTTGAACGGTGCATAGTTGCACTCCATGCCAACCGTAAAGGTGGTCTTGCCGCCAGATCCGCTGCTGCCGCTATTTCCTGAGGAAGCGGGTGTGCAGCCGGTTAAAAGCAATACACTGATAAAAAGCAGACAAATCATTCTCTTCATTTTCTTTTCCTCCTTTTGAAACAAAAACCGTGCTATTACACGGTTGAATGGGTTTCGTTCGGTAATAGCGCCACTTCCCTTTATGGGGGAAGGAGTGTTGCAGGTATTTCCTGCAACCCCACGCTCAGCCTTTGCCAAGACTGACGTTCGGCGGTGATTGCCTTTGGGACAGTTCATTGCCTGCCGGCTCCCTGTCTTACTCATCTGCACCGCTACCTCTATATGTTTTTGTCCATCTCATTATACGGTATTGAAGAGGGTTGTCAAGTAAAAACTTGTAAAAACGGCGTCATTTGTTATGAAAATCCATTGTATTTATCCGCAATAGAAAAATATCCGAATAATTGTCTGAAATTTAATGGAATACAGAAGGGAAAGTAAGATAGTGAAATGATTGACAAGTGCAGCATTTTATGGCAGTATAAAGGTACGGAGAACAATGTGAAAAATTTCGCTAGTTTTACAAAGATGTTGGAAAGCAGTTTCTTGTTTGCCTTTTTCAATCTGTTTCAAAGGGTTTTTGACAGGGGATGCCCCATCTGTGCCATCTCCCGCAAACAGCGCTGCAGTTTTCCCCATGCCCGGCCGCCGACGCTGGCTTAAGGATAGGCACTAAGTAGTAGGCGAAAGAAAAGGAGGTACCTAAAAACGGTACAATGAAAGCAGCAATTTACAATGCGATTAAAGATGTGAGTGTAGAAGAAGTGCCGATTCCCCAAATCGGTGAAAATGATGTATTGGTGAAGAATTTACGGGCTGGGATCTGCGGTTCGGACACCGGCGGATATATCCACGGTGGGGAACACTACGGGATTTTCCCCGGCAAGCAGTTTGGCCATGAGATGGTTTCCAAAGTCGTCGAAAAGGGCGCAAATGTCGGGGATGACATCGCCATCGGCGATATTGTCTGGGTCAATCCCACCACCTGCAAAAAAGAGGGGATCTTTGTTGCGGATATGGCGGGAGCCTTCTCAGAATATGTGAATGTGGATAATGCGAAACTGGGCTACAACCTCTACAAACTGCCGGCTGATATTGATTTGGATGCCGCTGTTTTGATTGAACCGCTGGCGGTAGGCACCAATGGTGCAATTAAGCAGGGTGCCAAAGCGGATGACAAGGTAGTGGTGCTGGGTGCCGGAACCATCGGCTTGTCTGCTGCTGCCGGCTTAATTGCCCGCGGTTTGAAGAATATCATTGTCGTCGATGTCAATGACTGGCGTTTGGAAAAAGCGGCTGAACTGGGTGCCAAGACCATCAAGAACCAGGATGTGGACCTGTTTGAAGAGATTGCGAAAATCTTCGGCGGTGAGAAGAATTACTACGGTCAGACGATTCCGGATGTTGATTTATATGTCGACGCCGCCGGTTTTGGTCCGTTGTTGGCGGATTGCTTTGCCCATGCCAGACAGGACACCAAGTACACGATTGTGGCGGTCTACTCGCAGCCGGTACCACTCAGCATGCTGCAGTTTATCATGAGCGAGCCCACCATTACCGGCTCCCGCGGCTATACTGATGAAACGATTGCGGAAGTGCTGGACCACATCATCAATAAGCGCTCCAATATCAAAACCATCCTCACCAGCAAGTTCAAGAAAGAGGACTTTGTACAAGCGATGGAAACCGCGGTCAAAGCAGATCACAACATCAAGGTTGTGATTGATTACGAAATGGAATGAGTGCATAAGAGCATAAAGTTAAAAAGCCTTCCCGAAAGGGGAGGTTTTTTTGTTTGAAAGGTCTTTTGAAAAAGCAGCGCCTTCTTTATTATTTTGGTTCCATGATATAATGGCTTAGGACCATTATGGAAGGATTTCTTTATATAAACAAACCGGCAGGAATGACCTCTTTCGATGTCATCCAAGCCTTACGCAAAGCAACAGGTGAAAAACGCATCGGTCACAGCGGAACCCTCGATCCCCAGGCAACCGGGGTTTTAATTGTGGCCCTGGGCAAATCCACCAAGGTCCTGCCTTATCTTTTAAAAAAAGACAAGACCTACAAAGCGACTATGCAATTGGGTATTAAAACCAGTACCGGGGATATCTGGGGTGACATCAAAGAGCAGGAACCAATCAAAACTTATCCACTGCAACAGATCATAAGTGTCCTGGAGTCTTTTCTGGGTGTACAGACGCAGATTCCGCCAATGGTATCCGCCATCCGGCATCAGGGCAAACGCCTTTACGAATACGCCCGGGAAAACGTCGAAATTGAAAGGAAACCGCGTCCGATTGAAATCAAGGAAATAAAGCTTCTGGACTATAACAGTCCTGATATCTGTTTTGAGGTTACCTGTTCTGCCGGAACCTACATCAGAACCCTTTGTGAAGATGTTGCCGCCAAACTCGATACCATCGCTGCGATGTCTGCCTTGATTCGCACCCAAAGCGGGGAGGTCAGCCTGTCTGCGTGCGACAGCCTGGAAGATGCGCTATTAAACAAAGCGACACTTCATAGCTGCGAGCAGGTGCTAAGCGCTTATCCCAGTGTCAAAAGCGACCAGGTAACTGATATCAAAAACGGCAAGTCGCTCTCTTTATCCACAATGGATGAACTGGTCTTTCTCCGCGATACTCAGGGTGAGTATCTGGCGGCTTACCGCCGCCAGAGTGACGGCAGCTATAAATGTGAAAGGGGGCTTTGGTGATGGAAGTACTGACAATCGGCCTTTCTACTTTCGCACCTGCAATCAAACCCCGCATCAGTGCCTGCCTGGGTTATTTCGACGGGGTGCATTTAGCCCATCAGGCACTTATCAAAAAGACGGTCGCGCTGGCAGAGCACAGCCATAGCAAAACAGCGATGATTACCTTTTATCCCGATCCGGCTTCCGTCCTGTTTCCCCAGTTTGAAAAAAAGCACATTACCAGTGAACCCATCAAGCAAGAGCTGGTTTCTGCCTTGGGGGTGGATCTTATGATCCTTTTGGATTTCACCAAAGAAATGGCGGACCTCTGTCCAAAAGATTTTGCGCACTTGTTGAATAAGCATTTTACCATCACCGCTTTGGTCTGCGGCTTTGACTTTAGCTATGGCCAAAACGGAAAGGGCACCGCTGAAACTTTGACAAACGATTTTCCTGACACCGATATCAGTATAATTCCACCCAAAATCCACCTGGGTGAAAAAATCAGCTCCACCCAAATTGCGGGCTTGATCAAAGGTGGAAAGATCGGACTTGCGAACCGTTTGCTCGGGCATCCTTTTACTTTGGAGGGAGTCGTAATTCCCGGCCGCCAAAAAGGCCGGACCATCGGCTTTCCCACCGCCAACCTGCGGGTGGATCCAAAGCAACTACTACCCAAGCCGGGTATTTATCTCGGCCTGATTTCTTTTGAAGACCAGAAAAAAATGGCCATTATCAACTTAGGCCACAATCCCACCATGAACAAGCGGACCGATCTCAGCCTGGAGGCCCACCTTTTGGATTATCAGGGCGACCTCTATGGAAAGACCTTGAAACTCGAGTTTTATCACTATCAACGTAGTGAGAAGCACTTTTCCTCAATTGAAAAGCTGGTTGCCCAGCTGACCCATGACACCACACAATGCCGCAATTTCTTCTTGAAGCGCGGGCAAGATATGGTATAATAATTACAGGTACTTTTATGGCGAACGAGTATATTGCGATCAAAGATGAAAAAGATGAAATGGGAATCGTAGCGATTACCCGCCAGGTGTTTGAATCCATCGCCGGACTTTCCGTCAGCGAGGAGTCAATTTTTGAATTACCGGAGAGTACACCGTTCTACCATCCCGTTTCCTGCAAAGTCAACCACAAGGAATTTTCCGTGTCCCTGGATGTGAAGATCCGTTTCGGCTCCAACGTCGTCAGCGAATGCAGCAAACTGCAGGAAAAAATCCATTCTGCCATAGCCCAGATGACTGATTTGAATTGCCGTAACATCGACATTCGCGTCATCGGCTTCCTCTTCTGATCCCGCAAGGGATTTTTTTAGAATACTATCAAGAAAGATTCAGGTATCGTATGAGTTGTTTGACACGTCACGAAATTCGCACCTGGGCGATGATTTGCCTTTACCAGCACCTCTTGTTAAAACGGGAGTTGAGTGCAATTGTTGGGGATATTGACTCTTTGAGCGAGTGCTTCGACCAGCAGATCAGTCAGCCGGTGCAAGACCCCAACACGGATCTGGCCAACGATTCCTATTTTCAAAGTCTGATACAGCACTTTAATCAAAACGAAGATACCTTATTGCAAGAAGTCTCCAGTCATCTGTCCAAAGGCTGGGCTTTTAATCGTTTAAGCGCCATCGAACAGGCGATTTTATTATTGGCTGCCACCGAAATCAAAGCCAAAAAAGTCGATAAACCAGTTGCGATCGACGAAGCGGTATCGCTGGCCAAGATGTATTGCGATGAAACTGCCTACCGCTATATCAACGGAGTGCTCGACAAACTATGACCCAAAACAAGTTCTGGAGCGTCAGCGCCCTGGTCAACTACCTCAAAGACAGCATCTCTTCCGATTATCTGCTAAAAAACCTGTGGCTCAAAGGCGAAATTTCCAATTTCAAGAATCAGGGAGCACACTGGTATTTTTCATTGAAGGATGAAACCTCCCGCATCAACTGCGTGATGTTTGCCAGCCATAACCAGAAAGTCAAAACAACCATCAAGGATGGCATGAGCATGCTGGTAAGAGGGGCGGTGAGTGTGTATACCGTCACCGGCAGCCTGCAGTTTTATGCCGAGGAACTACTGCCTTATGGCGTCGGCGATCTCTACCTGCGCTATCAAGAGCTTCATCAAAAGCTCAGCCAGGCCGGCATCTTTGATGTTTCCCATAAAAAACCGCTGCCCGCTTTTCCGTTGTCCATCGGCTTAGTCACCGGGCAAAACAGCGCTGCCATGCACGATGTCTACACAACCATCACCCGGCGCTGGCCGGTCGCGAAAATCACCCCTTACTTCACCCTGGTGCAGGGAAGCGGGTCCCACCTGAAAATCATCGAAGCCCTCAAAAAAGCCGACGGTAATCACCATGATGTCCTGTTATTGGTGCGCGGCGGCGGTTCCCTGGAGGACTTATGGGCCTTCAATGAAGAAGACCTCATCAAAACCATCTACCAGCTGAAAACCCCTACAGTCACCGGCATTGGACACGAAAGCGATACAACCCTGTCTGATCTGGTCAGCGATGTGCGGGCCAATACCCCAACCGGGGCAGCCGAGCTGGCGGTACCGGATATCCGGGAAGTAAGGATTTCCCTTGTGCAAAAACAAAACAAACTGGTGCAGCTTTTAAGCCACCGCCTGTCATTACAAAGACAGATCCTCAAGCAGCTGGAAATCAAACCGGTTTACCGGCAGCCGCAAAGGCTCTACCAGCCCCAGCGGCTGCAGCTGTCCCTTTATCTGGGCACCTTTATAAACTATCAACAGCGCCTGCAACATACCCAAACGACAGTGGACGGCGCTAGCGAAAGACTGTTTTATCTGGGGCAGAATCTGGTAAGGCGCCAAAAAGAAATTCTGGGGAAACTACAAACCAGCTTTTCAAACCGCTATGAGAATATCAAAGTGAATGCCCGATATCAGCTGGCATTATTGGCACAAAAGCTGGATGCGCTCTCGCCTTTGAAGACCCTGCAGAGGGGTTATGCAATCGCCAGAATCGAAGACCAGGTGATTAAAAGCATCAACCAGGTAAAGGTCCAAGACCAGATCAGTGTGACGGTTTCGGACGGACACTTTGAAGCATACGTTACCAATAAGGAGGGCAAGCAAACTGATGGAAGAGAAAACCTTTGAACAGGCGATGGCACGCCTGAACGAAATTACAGCCTTGCTGGAAAACAACGAAGTACCCCTGCAGCAGGCCATCGGCTTATTTGAGGAGGGGCTTGGTTTGATCAAGTCCTGCAACCTGACCTTAAGCAGCTTTGAAAGCAAAGTAACGGAGTTATTGAAAGACTACGAAGATGGATCCAAAACGCTTTGAGACGGCTTTATTGAGCCTTTTTGACAAAGATGAAGACAAGGTCACTCAAGCCTGCCACTATGCGCTAAGCGCATCCGGAAAGCGGCTAAGACCGCAATTGTTGTTTGCCTTACTAAAGGATTTGCGGATTGCGGAAGAAACCGGGCTTTCCTGCGCTTTGGCGATTGAGCTGGTGCACAACTACTCGTTAGTCCATGACGATTTGCCGGAGATGGATGATGATGACTGGCGCCATGGCCGGCCGACCATCCACAAAGCCTATGACCAGGCAACGGCGGTTTTGGCTGGCGATGCCCTGTTGACCAAGGCCTTTGAAGTAATTGCCCAAGACAAAGGCTTGAGCGAAGGGATGCGCGTCAGCTGCATCAGTGCCCTGGCAAAAGCAGCTGGCCACAAAGGCATGATCCTGGGTCAGGTTTTGGACTTGAATATCGAGTTAGAGAGTGCCGATGGCAGCACTTTGAAAAAGATGGATGAGGCCAAGACCGGCGAGCTTTTGGCGCTGCCGCTCTCCTGCGGGCTGATTCTGGCAAATAAAACCGAGCAGATTGAAAGTGCGCAAACCCTGGGAAAAGCCCTGGGTGTGGCCTTTCAGATTCAGGATGACATCTTTGATGTCACCAAGTCCTTAAAAGAGCTGGGCAAAGAAGCCAGTGATGAAAAGAACCAGAAGGTCAACTATGTTTCTATATACGGCTTAGAAAAAGCCAAAGCACTGGCAGATGAGCTGTTTCAAACCTGTCTGGACTCTTGCAAGGGCAAGGGTTGGATGAAGACCGGGGAATTGATTTCGCATATATCGTTGAGGGACTATTGAGATGGAATTACAGGATATCGTCAATCCGCTCTTCTTGCAAAAGATGAGCATCAAGGAAATGGAGCAGCTGGCCGACCAGATCCGAGCGTTTCTGATTGCCAGTGTTTCCAAAACCGGCGGTCATCTCTCCAGCAACCTGGGGGTGGTGGAGCTGACCATCGCTTTGCACCGGGTCTTTCATTCGCCCCAGGACAAGCTGATTTTTGATGTCGGCCATCAGGCCTATGTCCATAAGATCCTGACTGGGCGGGCCAAGGATTTCAAAAACCTGCGGCAGTACAAGGGACTGTCCGGCTTCTTGAAAAAAAGCGAGAGTGAGCACGATGTCTGGGAAGCCGGACACTCCTCCACTTCACTTTCCGCAGCTTTGGGCATGGCCATTGCCCGGGATTTGAACGATGAAAAATATCACATCGTCCCCATCATCGGCGATGGTGCCCTGACCGGCGGCATGGCCTATGAGGCACTGGACCAGATTGGTTCTTTAAAAAAGAACATGATGATCATACTCAATGACAACGACATGTCGATTTCCCGCAATGTCGGTGCCATTTCCAAGGGCTTTGAGCAGCTGCGGGAATCGCGGCCCTACCACTCCTTGAAAGGGGAGGTCAAGGCGATTTTGTCCAAGACCAAGGTCGGCCGCTCGATGCTGACAGGACTGCGCGGGGTGCGCGACTTCTTCAAGGACAAAATCATTCAATCCTCGCTTTTCTCGGATTTGGGCATCGAGTACTTCGGTCCGATTGACGGCCATGATTTGCGCAAGATGATCCGCATTTTCTCCTTAGCCAAGGACCACGAAGGCCCGGTGGTCATCCATGTGGTGACCAAAAAGGGCAAGGGTTACCGCTTCTGCGAAGAGGACACGACCGGCCAATGGCACGGGGTGAGTCCCTTTGACCCTGCTACCGGCAAACCCATTAAAAAGGGGGATACCGGTGTTGCCTGGTCCCAGGTCATCACCAATACGCTGGTAAGGCTGGCCAAACAGAACGAAGAGCTGGTGGTCTTGACGCCGGCGATGATGGCCGGCAGCAAGCTCCAGATGTTTGCGGACAATTATCCAAAACGCATCTTTGACTGCGGGATTGCCGAAGAGCACGCAGCCACTCTGGCTGCCGCCTTGGCGCAAAGCGGCAAGCGGCCGTTTCTTTCCATCTATTCCTCCTTTTTACAAAGGGCCTATGACCAGATCAACCACGACATCTGCCGGACCAGCAGTCCGGTGGTCATCGGCATTGACCGCTCTGGCTTGGTAGGGGAGGATGGCGATACCCATCACGGGGTCTTTGATGTCGGCATCCTGAGACCTTTGCCCAACCTGATTATTGCCCAGCCCAAGGATGCCACTGAAGCCCAGCATCTGCTTTTTACGGCCTTTAAGCAGGACAAGCCCTTTGCCTTGCGCTATCCCCGGGGCAGCCGCTATTTTGCGGAAGTCAAGCAGCTGATGGAAATTCCGGTCGGCAGCTGGGAAGCCTATGAGTCGCAAAGCGGCGAGAAGGCTTTCATCTTAACCTATGGCGATGATGTCGATGTCATCAAGACCGAGATTTTCCATCGCGAGTGGCCGGTGACGGTTGTCAACTGCCGCTTCTTCAAGCCGCTGGCGGAGGCGATGCTGTACTCGCTGGCGGAAAAGCAGCTGCCGGTATTTGTCTATGAACCGGATATGTTGGCAGGGGGGCTTTCCTCCGCCATCATGGAATACGACAACGACCACAACCTGGGCTTGCATTTATTGCGCTATGGAATCGGGGATGAATATGTGACCCATGGTTCCGTTGCCCAGCTGCGCAAGCACCTGGGACTGGACCTCAAGCATTTTATGGAGCAGGTGAAAAAGGAGCTGGGCTAAAATGCGCCTGGACCGCTATCTTGTCGAACACAACTATTTTTCCAGCCGTGCCAAAGCCCAGGATGCCATACGGCGCGGACTGGTGCTGGTCAATCAAAGCGTCATAAACAAAAGCGGAATGGAAGTGAAAGAGGGTGACACCGTTGAACTGGTGGCGCATGATTTCTATGTCTCCAGAGCCGGGGAAAAGCTGCAGTTTGCCTTAAGGGAGTGCGGCATCAATCTTTTGGATGCCGTGGTATTGGACATCGGCTGCAGCACCGGTGGTTTTATCGAAGTGTGTTTGAAGGCCGGGGCGAAATATGTCTATGGCGTCGATGTGGGAAGCAGTCAATTGGATCAAAGCCTGCGCTTAGATCCCCGGGTAACTGCCTTTGAAAACACCGATGCCAGAGAACTGAACCAAGGGATGTTTGTGATGCCGATTACCTTTTTCACCATGGATGTATCCTTTATCTCCTGCTTGAAGATTCTAAAACCACTTCAGAAATGGCTGCCAAAAGAAACCCCGGGACTGGTCTTGATCAAGCCGCAGTTTGAGGCGGATCAAAAGGCGCTCAATAAGCGCGGGGTCATAAAAAATGGTAGAATGAATCTGCAGATTGCGGAGTCTGTAATCGCCCAAATGAAAGCCTCCGGAATCCAAATATTTAAAATTTCACAAAGTTTTTTGCCCGGCAAGGAAGGAAATCTCGAATTTTTTGCCTATATTAGTTTGTGAGGTACAATACAATGCTGGAGAGACTGTGGATTAAAAACTATATTCTGATCGAAGAGCTGGAGCTGGAACTGCCCCGGCGCTTTTCCGCCTTTACCGGGGAAACCGGGGCAGGCAAATCGATTTTCATCGATGCCCTGGGCTTGCTATGCGGCGAGCGCACCTCCGCGGATGTGGTACGGCGTGAGTGCGACAAGGCGATTATCGAAGGGGTGTTTTCCTTCAATCACCCGATTACTTTAAGACTGTTACAGGAAAACGGCTTTGATCCCAATGAGAGCACGATTTTAACCCGGGAGATCCAAAGTGATGGCAAATCGCTGGCCAGGGTCAACCACAGGGTGGTAACCGTGTCGCTATTAAGGGAGTTGACTGCCCATGAGATTGACATTCACTCCCAGCGCGATTCCCAATACCTGCTGCAGGCCAAAAATCATTTGGGACTGATTGATGCCTATGGCAGCGACCCCTTAGAGTTGGCAGCTTTGGCGGATGCCTATCACGCTTATCAAAACGTAAAGAAAGAACTGGATGACACCCTGCACAGCGACTACCGCGAAGAGGACATCGAGTTTCTGTCTGCCCAGATAGAGGAAATCGAAAGCGCCAAGCTGAGTGAAAACGAAGAGGAGAGTTTAAATCAAAGGCAGAAGGAAATGATGTCCTTTGAAAAGACCCATCTGGCTCTAAGCCAGGCGACATCACTTTTAGAGTCGGAAGGGGGTATTGAGGAGCAGCTTTACCGCTTATCGCAAACCCTTTCCCATCTGGACAATGAATTTTTACAGACGCAAAACGAACGCCTGCAATCCCAGTATGCGGAACTACGTGATATTTCAGCCTTATTGAATGACTACTACCGCAAGCTGGAATTCAGCGAAAAGGAGCTCAATGAAATCCAGGAGCGGCTCTTTATTATCGCCAGATTGAAGAGAAAATACGGCAATTCCGTAAAGGAAATCCAAAATACCCTGGAGAATCTGAAAAGCCGGCGGGAGCGCATCAGCCACCGGCAGGAGTACATCGAGGAAATGCAGCAAAAGCTCAGCGAACTGCACAGCATCTACCTCAAGCAAGCCGCCGAAGTCACGCTTTTGCGGCAGGAGAGTGCGAAGCATCTGCAAGAGCAGGTATTGGCCAGCCTGGCGGATCTGGAGCTGGATAAGACCCGCTTTGAAATCCGCTTTGAAGAATGCCAGGAGAGTGCTTTGGGCAACCAGAGTGCCGAGTTTTTCCTCTCCACTAACCCCGGAGAGCCGCTCAGACCGCTGATTAAGGTCGCCAGCGGCGGAGAACTCTCCAGGCTGATGCTGGGCTTAAAGTCGGTGTTTTCGCGCTATCAGGGTCTTTCCACGGTGGTCTTTGACGAAATTGACACCGGTGTCAGCGGCTTTGTGGCTTCTGCCATCGGCCATAAGATGGCCCAGCTGTCTTTGGACATGCAGGTTCTGGCTGTGACCCACCTGGCGCCCGTCGCTGCCTGCAGCGACCAGCATTTCTATGTCTATAAGACTCAGGAAGAGTCCACGGTCAGCGGTGTGCGGCTTTTAAGCGAGGAGGACCGCATCCGGGAGCTGGCATTAATTGCCACCGGGTCCTTCAGTGAAGCCTCGCTTTCGGCCGCCCGTGAACTGTTTCTGCGCTCGCAAAGTGAATAATCCATGACCAAGATTCTGTTTCATATTGATCTCAACGCCTTCTATGCCAATGCCGAGATTTTACTGGACCCCTCACTGGAGAATACCGATATGGTGGTCAGCGGCTCCTCCAGCCGTTCAGTCGTTACTACCGCAACCTACTCAGCCCGCAAATACGGCATCCATAGCGGTATGAGCTTAGCCCAGGCCCTAAAGCTTTGCCCGACTTTGAAGGTCGTCAAAGGACACCACCGCTTCTACGAAAAATTATCCAATTTATTTATCGACTATATCAAGACCATCACCCCTTTGGTGGAGCAGGTCAGCATCGACGAGTGCTATGCGGACATGAGTGAGGCGATGCTGCGCTATGACAAGCCCTTTGATCTGGCAATGGAGATCCAGCATGTGCTCTTGCAGAAGTATCACCTGAAGTGCTCGATTGGCATTGCCGCCAACCGCTTTCTGGCAAAGATGGCCTCCGATATGAAAAAACCGATGGGCATCACCTGGATTCATGAACAGGATGTGGCCAAGATGATCTGGCCTTTGCCGGTGGAGCAGATGTATGGCATCGGCAAGCGCACTGCCCCTTTACTTAAGAAGCAGGGCATTGAGACCATCGGCGATATCACCAAGCGGGAGAATCAGGAAATACTGCGCCGTATTTTTGGCAAGAGCTATCTGCAGGTAGTAAACGAAGCCAATGGCAAGGGCTCGGATGTTTTGGAGCTAACCAGCAAAGCCAAGTCCATCGGCCAGTCCTCGACTTTCGCCCAGGATGTGGTGGACTATGAAGAGGTGAAGGTGCTGTTATGGGAGCTGGCGCAGAAGGTTTCTTTTCGGCTGATTGAGGAAAACCTGGTCGCCAGCCATGTGACCCTGACCATCCGGACCTTTGATTTTGTCAATCTGGTGCGCTCGCAAAACTGCGGCCGCTACATCAATAACAGCCGTGACCTTTATGAAGAGGCGCTTTCCCTCTATGACCGCTTCGCCCCGGACAAGCCGGTGCGGCTTTTGGGCATCAGTGTCAAGGACCTGAAGGTGCAGCAGCAGATTTCCAAGCAGCTCAGCCTCTTTGAGAGCATGGAGGATGCATGAAACTGGATGAGGCCTATCAAATCTACTATCAGCAATTAAGCGTCAATGAGAACCGTTCCCTGGCGACTTTGCGCTCGTATGAAAGTGAGCTGACGCAGTATCTCGCTTTTTTGAAAAACAAGGATGTCGCGGATATGCGGGAAATCAGCCACGAAATCTTGCAGGAGTATGTTTTCACCAGCATGAAAACCAAGAAGGTGCGCTCGGTAGCGCACAGCCTCTCGGTCATCCGTGGCTTTCACGCACATATCCATCAGCTGTACCCAGAGATTAATGACCCCAGCCTGAAGGTGCGGGTGCACCATCCGGAGAAATCCCTGCCGAAGTATTTCAGTGAGAGCGAACTGGAAAAACTGTTTGATTACTTCAAAGACGATGACAAGGGTATTTTGGCCAAGGCGATGTTTGAGATGATTTATGCCTGTGGCTTACGGGTGAGTGAACTTTGCGCTTTGACCTTCAATCAGCTCAATGTGGAAAACCGGATGCTGCGGGTGCTGGGCAAAGGCAACAAGGAGCGGCTGGTACCGATTTCCAGCTATTCTTTGACGGTACTGAATGAATACCTGAAAATCCGGCCTTCCCGGGACAAGTATCACAGTCCACTCATCTTTATCAACAAAAAGGGCAAGCCGGTCAGCCGGCAGAGCGTCTGGCGGATGCTGCATGAGGCGCTGTTGGCCAGCGGTGCCAATGTGTCCTTTTCCCCGCACACCCTGCGCCATACCTTTGCGACGGACCTCTTGGCCAATGGTGCCGATTTGCGCTCGGTGCAGGAGCTTTTGGGACATTCCAGCATCGCCACCACCCAGATTTATACCCATGTGCAGCGCAAGCAACTGACCAGCGCCTATGACCGTTTCTTTCCAACCCACCATAGCGAACCTGAAAAAACCGAAAAGAAGGGGGAAGAGGATGATTCAAAATGAAGCAAAGATCAAAAACAGTCTGATTAAGAGTATCCGGGAACTTTTGGAGCATCGCGCTTTGTGGCTTTATTTTTTGGTGGATGAAGCCAGAAAGAAGGGGCTGGATCCCAAGGAGTATGCGTCTGCGGCCATCAAGCGCTGCGGCTTGTATCAAGGAAAAGAGCTATCCAAGAAGGCAAAAGGACAGCCGGGTCTAATCGGATTAAAGAAGACACTCTTTACAAAACCCGCCCAGTGGGTCTTTGAAATGAAGATAAAGGACTGTAATGAAAATCAGTTGGACATCGATTTTCATTACTGTCCTTTGGTCAAAGCCTGGCAGAAGCAGGGCTGCAGTGAAGAAGAAATTGCCCTGCTTTGCGAATTGGCGATGTGCGGGGATGGCGGCATTGGAGAAGCCTTTGAGGCAAAGCTGGAATTGGGGGATACGATTGCCAAGGGCAATCCATACTGCCAGATCCGGTTTCGAAAGTAAGGATTTACCATCAAAACGAAACCTGAGAGAATCGGGAAGCTTGACGCAAAGAGAAGGGGAGTTAGAATATGAGTATTTACCAGACAATTCTCGAAAACCTGAATGAAGAGGGGCGGCTGCCCCCAAACTATGAGCTGCCCCATCCACCTATCAAGGAAGGTCAGATCAAATACGAAGTAGGCGCCAGCGATGGTGCCGCTGCATTTCATGGTTTCAAAAAATCGCAAAAGTTTGTTTCCCGGCTATTGAAAGCTTTCAAAGCCGGGGATATGGAAAAGATACCAGCTATCATCAAAGATACCAAGGTGATCAATTTTATCGATTCGCTTACCGATGCCTTGTATGATGAATTCGAGCATCTGGATGCTGATATCCTTTACAGCTATGCGATGTCCCTGGCGTTTGAGAGTGAAGAGGAAGAATTGGTCAAGCTGGGAATTGCCTTGCTGGGCATATTTGAATATGATGGCGATGATGACACACTGCAGAAACTGATTACCTTGGGTCTATATGAGGAATTTACGCTTTACGTTGTAGTTGCTGCAGATGTCTGGGATTTTGGCAATCAGGTAATCTTTCACTTGGCTAAAAATACGGATGGCTGGGGGAAAATTCATGCCGTAAGAAATCTGGAGCCGAATACACAAGAGATCCGTCTCTGGTGTTTAACAAGCGGCTGCAAAAATACCGTGATGGATAGCGTTCTGGCCTGGGACTGCGCCAACAAGGGGAAACTACAAAAGGCTTTAAAGCAGGATGAGTTGTCACCGGAATTATTTGAAGGAATCAGCACCATCATCTTGGGTCTTTTTGAAGAAGACCCGCTTACCGGAATCAGTGCACTGCCAAATGCAGGTAAGGCATTACTGCGGTATCTGCATCATGCACAAAAACATGCAAGTACAGTCAAAGATCTATACAGAATCGCGAAAATCCAACACTTGCTGCCAGAGAAGAATCTTAAGGATACCGATCAGATTATCGCAAAGTGCAAAGAAATCAGCAGTTGGGAAATCTGGAAAGACAAAATCCTGGAAGCATTGAAAGGTGAGGACGATTCCTTTTTATTTTACGCTGCGTATGCAGCCCGTTGTCTGAATCTGGACATCTCACAAGCACTGTTTGAAGCAGTCTACAGTGACCCTTTAAGGCACTCCTTTGCAATAATCGATACCTTTGATACCAGCGAACATGCCCGGAAAATGACGGAGCTGTTAGAGGAAATACTGCCATTAAAAGAAATGGCAAGTGGTCCGGCTGCGTGGTCCTTTCCCCAGGAATTTATAAACGAGCATCTGGTGAATGAAGATGCTGTGCTTTGTTTAAAAGACTATCCGCTATTGGGAAAAGAATTAATCAAAGCCGCTCTGCTGTCTCCTGTTGTCAGTGAACGCAATATCGCCTGTATAACCCTTCAATCCTGGAGTGAGAGCCTGCTTCAATCGGTACAAGAGTTTGCCCCGGATTTATACGAAGTGCTGTTGGCTCTCTCCAAGGCAGAGCCAAACGAAAGAACCAAAGCGGAAGTGATGAACCTCTTGCGTCTGCAGGATGAACCACAATCTGTCTTAAATTGATTTGTCTAAACCGGAAGTCATAAAAACCACAGCTTTGTACAATAGTGGTAAAATAAAAACAGAGGTGCATATGAAAAGATACAAAAGGATTTTCACGATCGTAATTGATTCAGTGGGGATTGGCGCCGCTCCGGATGCTGCAGCTTTTGATGATGTTGGCTGCGACACCATCGGCCATTGTGCCAGTGCGGTCGGGGGACTGTATTTACCGGTATTGGAATCATTGGGCTTGGGGAATCTGCATGAAATCATGGGTGTGGCACCCAGCGCGTCCCCGCGCGGGTACTTCACCAAAATGATTGAAAAATCAGTTTCCAAAGACACCATGACCGGACACTGGGAAATGATGGGTCTCTATATAGACCAGCCGTTCAAGACCTTTACCGATACCGGTTTTCCTGATGAGCTGATTGCGGAACTTGAGGAAAAGACCGGACACAAGATTATCGGCAACTACGCAGCCAGCGGCACGGAAATCATTGAAGAGCTCGGCGAGCGGCATATCGAAACCGGGGAGATGATTGTTTATACCTCCGCCGATTCGGTCTTGCAAATTGCCTGCAGTGAGGAAACCTTCGGCTTGGATGAACTCTACCGCTGCTGTGAAATCGCCCGCGAGATCACCAAACGGCCGGAATATAAACTGGGTAGGGTAATTGCCAGGCCGTTTGTCGGCAAAAAGAAAGGGGAGTTCAAGCGGACCGCAAATCGCCATGACTATGCCTTAAAGCCGTATGGACATACCGTTTTGGACAGTTTGAAAGCGGCGGGTTACGAGTCAATTTCTGTCGGCAAGATTTTTGATATCTTTGACGGCGAAGGTTTGACAGAATCCAATAAATCCCAAAGCAGCGACCATGGCATGAAACAGACCATTGCTATCATGGACCGGGACTTTACAGGGATGTGCTTTACCAATCTGGTGGATTTTGATGCCCTGTGGGGGCACCGCCGCAATCCGCAGGGATATGCGAAGGAACTGGAGACCTTTGATGCCAATTTGGAAGTGGTTTTATCCAAGCTCAGGGATGATGACCTTGTGATTATCACAGCAGACCATGGCAATGATCCGACCTATA
Source organism: Erysipelotrichaceae bacterium (assembly GCA_031272515.1). Lineage (GTDB taxonomy): Bacteria > Bacillota_I > Bacilli_A > Erysipelotrichales > Erysipelotrichaceae > JAISTR01. The sequence goes on from JAISTR010000036.1 coordinate 94,175, forward strand.
AAGGAACCGACCACACCCGGGAAAATGTTCCCTTTATTGCATATGCAAAAGACTTTAAAGGAAGCGGCCTTTTGCCGGTCTGCGATACCTTTGCGGATCTGGGAGCAACTGTAGCCGATAATTTTGAGATAGAAATGCCGCAGTATGGCAAGAGCTTGCTTTCAAAATTAATCTGAAACGTTTCACACCGCAATCCCATACTGCCTGGGAAATGATGCTTTTGAGAGGGGGGAGTTCGAACTTGTATCCCAATGCAAGGGAGAACTCTTCCTTTTAATATCTTCGAAACACTGCTTTAAGAATTGCGAGTTGCTTAATGGAGAGAGATCAATATTCATGGTTGATTCTTCTTTTTCTTTAGCAGGGATTTCTTAATTT
>JAISTR010000045.1 GCA_031272515.1 Erysipelotrichaceae bacterium
CTGCTTCAATTTTGCGCTATCACCCCAATCTGACGGTGATTGTTGATGAAGAGGCAGCAGCACTGTTGGACAGACAGGAAATCCAGAAGTTTCTGTAATGGTAAAAACCAGAGTCCGGACTTCCGGATTCTGGTTTTTCTTAAAAGAAGAATGATTTTAGAGAAGAGAGGGTTATTTTATGGATAGTACTTTGTTATTGGTTCTGTTGGCTTTGGCGGTGCTGTGGATTATGAAGCAGATGCAGGAGAAAAAAGCATTACAGTCCAACGCTGAACCGGCTGAGGAAGCTGGCAAGAATTATCACTATGCACCCAAGAAGCTTCTGACCGGCAGTGAGAAAAACTTTTTTAGTACACTGCAGCAGTTGCAGCAATATAACTTACAGGTGTTTCCGCAGGTCAACCTGGCGACGATTATTGAAAAGTCCGGGAAGTTTCGCTACCAAAACGAGCTCTACCGCAATATCGATTTCGGAATCTTTGACAGGGACTACAATGTTTTATTGTTGATTGAACTCAATGATCCCTCCCATTTTCAGAAAGACCGCAAGGCCAGGGATACCAAAGTCAAAGACATCGTGAAACAGGCGAATCTGGAACTGATGACTTTCTACACGGATAAACCCAACAAACCGGAATATGTGATCAGCCGGATTTTAAAGTCTTTGCAGTTGGAGTCAGCCAGTCAGGCTGCACCAGCACCTACTGCTGGAACTGCGTCAAAATAAAACCGGAAATCGTGGCCTCACCGGTTGGCAAACATCACCATCAGGTTGCTTAAAAGCAACAGTACGGATAACGCAATCCCGATTCCGGCAATGATGGTCACTTTCTTATCTTTCTTAGCGTTGATTTTAAGGCTGAAGAGCCCCAGATAAAGACCAATGCCACAGACCACGGCAGAGAGCAGGAAAGCTGGTATCTTACCCAGTAAAAGTCGAATCATAACCTGTACCACACCGCTCACCCAGGGCAAAATCACGGACAGCCAGGCAGTCTTTAATACCTCGCCTGGCGCCTCTTTGGTGCGCTCCCGGTATTCCTTGCTGGAAAGATAGGCCAGGTTAATGGGAATGGCAGAGAGAAAGGTGATCAGGAAGGTACAGACCGGACCGCCTAAAAGGAAAGCCCCCGCATAGAGCAGCCAGTTGGTGCCGCCCTTGGTGACAACACCATTGACGTAGTAGGTCGCCTGGGAATCCGAACCCAAGGGCAGTGTCAAAAGAAAGATGACCAGCAGAACACCCATGGCCAAGCCCATGACAATGGAAACGTTGGAGAGGTCGTTGCTACCCTCCAGCCTGCGGTCAGAAAGGGAAAAGCGCCGCAGCGACTGGACCGCTACACAGCCAAGAAAAATCACCCAAACGATCGTTCCCATGAAGATTCACCTCACTTTAGGGTTTTGTTTATTTACATCTTTGATAAGTGGAGTTCACCTGCATTATAGCATGGTACCAAAGCGTTTGAACTACATTTTCACAGGTCTTAAAAACAACCATGACCAGGATATCAATGCCCTTTACTATAAAATGTCAACCAACCTCAGACCCCTTGTATCTTGTCCTTTTTTGTGGTAGAGTAATACCGCAAACCAAACACAAGAGAAGTACTTTGAGAAAGACGTTCAGAGAAGGAATGAAGTGCTGAAAGTTCCCCGCCCAATCAAAGGAAGCCACTTGTCAGGGAAGCCAAACTTCCGTTGGCCGCGTTACGGCTTGAAGCGCACTGTTGTGAATCAGGATGGTACCGCGTGCAAAACGTTCCTGTTGGGGCGTTTTTTATTTGGAAAAAGGAGAACAAAATGAAAAAGAGATCTACGGATGAAATCCGCCGCATGTTTCTGGAATACTTCAAGCAGCATGATCATATGATAGAGCCGGGAGCCTCCCTGGTTCCCATCAATGACCCAACCCTGTTATGGATCAATTCCGGGGTTGCGGCCCTCAAGAAGTACTTTGACGGCACCATCAAACCCGCCAACAACCGCATCGCCAACGCCCAGAAGTCGATCCGTACCAACGACATTGAAAATGTCGGGAAGACCGCCCGGCATCATACCTTCTTTGAAATGCTGGGGAATTTCTCCATTGGTGACTATTTCAAAAAAGAGGCGATTCCCTTCGCCTGGGAATTTCTGACCAGTCCAGACTGGATTGGCCTGGATAAAGACCGCATGTATATTACCGTGCATCCGGATGATAGTGAAGCCTATGAGATCTGGACCAAGGACATCGGCTTTGACCCCAAGCGGATTTTGAAATCCGAGCACAACTTCTGGCAGATCGGGGAGGGCCCCAGCGGCCCCAACAGCGAGCTGTTCTATGACCGTGGACAGGAATATGATCCCGAACACATCGGTGAAAAACTGTTCTTTGACGAGTTGGAAAACGACCGCTACATCGAGGTCTGGAACGTCGTGTTCTCCCAATATGATGCCAAGGAAGGGGTGGACCGCAAGGACTTCAAGGAACTGCCGCAGAAAAACATCGATACCGGCATGGGCTTGGAGCGCTTGGCCTGCATCGTGCAGGAGGTTCCCACCAACTTCGACATCGATATCTTCAAGCCGATTATCGAGGCGACTGCCAAATTGGCAGCGCATCCCTATAATGAAGGCTACCAGATGTCCTACCGGGTCATCGCCGACCACATCCGGACCGTGACCTTTGCTTTAAGCGATGGCGCGATGTTTTCCAATGAGGGCAGGGGCTATGTACTAAGAAGACTCTTGAGAAGGGCGGTGCGCCACGGCTTGAAGTTGGGCATCAGCAAGAGCTTCCTTTATACCCTGGTGGGGATTGTGGCTGACATCATGAAGGACTACTACCCGGAAATCGAAGGGAAAGTTCCGGTGATTTCCCGTTTGGTGGCCCAGGAGGAGGAGCGCTTCCACAGCACCTTGAATGATGGCGAGACCTTATTGAATCAAATGCTGAAGAAACAAAAAGGCAAAGTTTTGGATGGCCGCGATGCCTTCAAGCTTTATGATACCTATGGCTTTCCGGTGGAACTGACCCAGGAGATTGCCGAAGAGCAGGGCTTTACTGTCGACCTGAAGGTCTTCCAGCAGGCGATGGAAGAACAGCGCCAGCGGGCCAGGGAAGCCCGGGTGGATGTCGATTCCATGGGTTCACAAAGCCAGGACCTGATGGACTTCAGCGCCGGTTTCAGCTTTGTCGGCTACGAAAAGGAAATCTGTGAAGCCACCATCACCGGCTTGTTTGTCAACCATGAGAGTGTCTCCAGTATCCAGGATGCCGGTCAGCTGGCGGTTGATGTTTCCTGCTTCTATGCGGAAAGCGGCGGCCAGGTTGCCGATATCGGCAGTTTTTATAATAATCAAGCCAAGGGCATCATCAAGGACGTCCAGAAAGCTCCCCACGGGCAGTTTCTGCACTCGGTCGTCCTTGAGTCCGGACAGCTTTCCATCGGTGATAAAATCACCCTGGAAATTGACCACAAGCGCCGGGCTGCGATCCGTGCCAACCACTCCGGGGTCCACCTGCTGCAGGCGGCATTGAAGAAGGTTGTGGGCAATCATGTCTCGCAAGCCGGATCTTTTGTCGGACAGTCCTACGCCCGCTTTGACTTTACCCACTTTGAAAAGATTTCTGCGGATGACCTCAAGGAAGTCGAACGCCTGGTCAACAGCTACATCTTTGCGGATCTGCCGGTGATTGTGCGGCAGATGAGCCTGGATGAAGCCAAAGAGGAGGGCGCAATTGCGGTCTTTGATGAGAAATATGGAGACGTCGTGAGAGTCGTGAAGATGGGGGAGGTTTCGCTGGAGCTCTGCGGCGGCACCCATGTGAACAATACCGGGGAGCTGGGGTTTTTCACCCTGCAAAGTGAGGAGTCCATCGGCAGCGGCATCCGCCGCATCACCTTCACCACCAAACAATCGGCCTATGACCACTACCTCTCCCAAAAGAAGCTCTTGGAGAACCTTTGTGAGATTACCGGCATCAATGCGATATCGCTGTTACAGGAGCGCGTTTTGCAATTAAAGCAGACCCAATCCGAGCTCAAAAGCGAGCTGAATGCCTTGAAGGCACAGCTGGCCCAGAGCGAAGGGGACAGCTTATTAAGCCAGGTTGAAGTCATCAACGGCCTGTCGGTTTTGGCGGCGAAAGTTGAGGATGCCGACGGCAACAAGCTCAAGAGTCTGGTGGATACTTTGAAGGTCAAGTGCCCGGATGGCTTAATGCTTTTGGCTTCCCATAATAATGACAAGGTCGTATTTGTGGCTTTCTGCAGTCCCAAAGCCCAGTCTATGGGCTTTAAGGCCGGGGAAATTGCCAAGGCTGCGGCGGTGATCTGCGGTGGAAGTGGTGGGGGCAAGCCGGATCTGGCGCAGGCAGGCGGCAAAGACACCGCCAAAGTGAATCTGGCTTTGCAAGACTTTCAAGCAAATCTCAGAAAGTGAGTCTTTTGTTTTTAGTTAAAACAATGTAGAATGTTACCAGGGAGGAATCCATATGGAAAAAGATTTGACCGAGGAAACAAAATCCTTTTCTGCAGATGAGTTAGCACATGACACCATCAGCCGCATTTTGCACTTGGCGCAGGATGCCCTAACGGAGAGAGGATACAACGCCGTAAATCAGCTCGTCGGTTATCTGATTTCGAATGATCCTGCTTACATTTCCAGCTATAAGAATGCCCGCAGCATTATTCAAACCGTGACCCGTGATGAAATCATTGAAGAACTGGTGCGTTTTTATCTGAGCTATCCTGACAGTCAATGAAGCTGTTGGGCTTGGATTTAGGCAGCCGGACACTGGGCATTGCCCATTGTGACAACAGCGGTATTCTGGCCAGCGCTTTAGTGACGCTGCGCTTTGAGGAAGATGACTATGCGCAGGCTCTGGAGTTACTGGAGCCGGTGATTCAAAGCGAACAGCCGACAAAAGTGGTGCTGGGATTGCCCCGGCACATGAATGGCACCGTAGGAGAGCGGGGAGAGATTTCCCTCTCTTTTGGTGAGAGCCTGAAAGAACGCTTCGGGCTGGAAGTAATCTACTGGGACGAGCGATGGAGCACGGTCAGTGCCCTGAAGCAGCTGCGCTCCAGTAATGTCAAACAAAAGAAACGCCGCCAGGTCGTTGACCAGGTGGCGGCAGTGGTGATATTGCAGGGCTATCTGGACAGCCTGCGCTAAGGAGAACTATGGACGAAGATCATATTTTAGTTATCAATGACCAGGGTGAGGAAGTCCTGGCGAAAATCTTGCTGACATTTGAGGTAGACAGCGAGCACAAATACGTAATTTTACAGGATCCCCAGTCCGAGGATGGAGCCCTGGCTTTTCGCTATGACCAGGACAACCTCTATGAGGTTGAGGAAGGGGAGGAATTTGACATAGTCCAGGAGGTCTACGAGGCATTTGAAGAAGAAAAAGAAAAAGAAAAAAAGCGCAGCTAAGAAAATCTGGATTGCCATTCTATTGGTTTTGGTACTGGCTGGTGGTTTCACCGCCACTTTTGCGCTCAACAAGCTGGTCTCTCCCATGCAAAGCGAGTCGCAGACGCAGATCTTTGCGGTCAATCAGGGCGACAGTGTCAAGACCGTCTTGAAGAATCTGCAACAGGAAGGCTTCATCCGGGAGACTTTTGTCAGCGGCCTTTACATCAAATACCTGAAGCTCGAGGATGTGAAGCTCGGCAATTATGAACTGGACAAGAGCTGGAGCGTACAAGAGATTTTTGAAACGCTGAACGACCCAACCGCGGCTTTGCCGGTGGATGTGAAGATCACGATTCCCGAGGGAACCTGGGCCAAAGGCATCGCCCAGAAGGTCGCCGCCAACACCAGTGTCACGGAAGAGGAACTACTGGCCTTATGGAATGATGACGCCTATCTGCGCTCATTAATGAACGAGTATGAGTTTTTGACCGAAGATATTTTAAACGACGAGTTGCGGGTGAAGCTGGAAGGCTACCTCTTCCCCGACACTTATTTCTTCTATGTGGTAACCACACCGGAAGCGGTGACCAAGAAGTTTCTGGATCAGACCAATGTGATTTACCAGAAGTACAAGGAAGACTTTGATGCCAGTGAATACAGCATTCATGAGATTTTCACCCTGGCATCGATGACCCAGTTTGAAGCCGGTTCCGATGCCTACAACGGACTGGTCTCCGGGGTCTGGTTCAACCGCTTGAAAAGCGGCATGAAACTGCAGTCCTCCGTGACCGTCTGCTACGCTTTATACAACTATGAACACTGGAAGGATTGCGAAGTCAATCCGGACATTGATTCGCCCTTCAATACCTACAAATACGCCGGTATTCCCATCGGTCCGATTGATAACCCGGGCGAGAGCGCCATCGCTTCCGTCCTGCATCCCACCGATTCGAAGTACCTCTACTTTATCGCCGATGTGTACGGCGACGGGCAATTGTATTTTGCGGAGACCTATGCCCAGCATCAGGAAAACATCCGCAAGTATCTGGAGAAATGATGAAAGACGAAACCCCCGTATTGATTGGCATTGCCGGCGGCAGTGCCTCTGGCAAGACCTTGATTTCCAAGCGGATTTACCAGAAGTTCTCCGACCGCCACTCGATTGTCACCCTGAAGCAGGATGACTATTACAAGGACCAGAGCCATCTAAAGATGAGTGAACGGGTCAAGACCAACTATGACCATCCCTTTGCCTTTGACAATGATTTGCTGTTGGTGCAACTGGATGAGCTGTTGGCCGGGCACAATATCCAAAAACCGACCTACGACTTTGTCCACCACACCCGCAGCGACATCGTGGAAGAGGTGAAGGCGGCGCATGTAATACTGCTGGAAGGGCTCTTTGTTTTGGAAAACGAGGAAATCCGCAAGCGTTTGGACATCAAGATCTTTGTGGATACCGCCGCGGACATCCGCTTTATCAGAAGGCTGGTCCGGGATGTCAAGGAGCGGGGGCGGACCCTGGATTCGGTGGTTGAGCAATACACCACCACCGTGCGCATCATGCACGATCTGTTTGTGGAACCCAGCAAGCGCTATGCCGATATCATCATTCCCGAAGGCGGGAAAAACGAGGTGGCAATCGACTTGTTGACGACTAAAATTGGTAGTATAATCGGATAGGTACTTTACAAAGGAGTGAAGCAAATGGCACAAGAAAAAGTGGTCGTAACCCAGGAAGGCCTGGAGAAATTATTGCAGGAACGGGAGAATCTGATCCACGTCGTGCGCAAGGAAGTAATTGTTGATTTACAAAACGCCAGAGCGCAGGGCGACCTGTCGGAAAACGCCGACTACGATGCGGCCCGCAACCGCCAGGCGGAGGTTGAGGCCAGGATTGCTGAGCTGGAAGTGATGCTCAACAATATCGAATTAATCGATGACAACAAAGCAGGCGGTGCGAAAGTCGTAAAACTGGGCTCGACGGTTACGATACTGGATATGGAAGACAAGACCGAAGAGGTCTATACCATCGTCGGTTCGGTGGAAGCCGATCCGCTGGGCGGCAAGCTCTCCAATGAGACCCCGCTGGCGGAAGCGCTTTTGGAAGGCAAGGTCGGGCAGACCGTCACCGTGCATGTCGCCGAACCCTACAAAGTGAAGATTCTAAACATTCAATAAGACCGGAAATCCCGGTTTTTTTGGTATTTGATGCGATTTATGAAAATCTTAAGACCTAAGGTATTTTCATTTAGAAAAAACGGCCGGATAATAAAAGCATGGCAAGATTCTATTCTATCTTCTCAAAATGTTTTAACCACTCTGTAATAACTCTCAATCTGAACAGAATCTTGCCGTATTTTATTAAAAAACCGTATCCGCCTAAGGCGTATACGATTCGATAAACCAGCGATAGTTCTCATAAAACAAACGCCGCTCCTGGGACCCGATGCGTACCCGGTACAGGATGCCGCCGCCGCCCACCTGGCTGGCGGCGGGGCGGATCTCCAGAATCCGGTCAATCCGGTATTTTTTTTGGTTTTCCCACTCGATGACTAAAGGCATGACCTTGCCTTCACGGTCACAATGGGCAATCACGCTGACATAGCGCTTGTAGAGCTGTCGGTCGACGAATTCCTGCATAATCAGTACCAGCTTTCCGGGTGGATCACATGTTCGGCCAGGGGATTGAAATTGGTCAAATGCGGACATTCCAGTAGGCCCAGCCGCTTGATGGCATCATAGCCGTATTTACTGCGGATGCGATCAATCACCTGTTCCAGCCTGACTTCCTTTTCCCTTGCCCTCTCATCGGTGAACAGGTCGCTTTGCCGGTAACTAAGGGCGGGCTTGAGGGAAGAGATTGTGACGCCGATGCTGCGCAGCGGGCTTTCCTGCCGCCAGTTTTCCCGGGTCAAAATCATCACCATCTCCAGGATTTCCGTTGCCAAATCCGTGGGCCTTGAGAGCTTGCGCTGCCGGCCGATATAGGCGAGGTCGCTTCCCCGCAGCATCACGCTCACCACTTGTCCGGCCAGGCCGTTTTCCCTCAAACGGGTGGCTACGGATTCACAAAGGACCAGAAACACTTCCCGGGCCTCATCGAAGGTATTGATGTCGGCGGGGGTGGTGATGCCATTGCCAACCGATTTGATGACTTCGCGGCGCGGACCGCTGGCGACCTCAGTCACATCCATGCCATTGGCGAAAAACCACAGGGTTTCACCGTTTTTGCCAAAGAGTTTCTTCAGATAGGAGCGCTCGCGCCGGGCCAGCTGGCCGATGGTGGTGATGCCATAGTAGCGCAGCTTTTCCTTCGTGGCCCGGCCGACAAACAGCAGATCCTCCACCGGCAGGGGCCAGACCGTTTCGGGATAGTCCTGCTTTGTCATGCGGTAGAAGCCATGGGGCTTGCGCTGGTCGCTGCCCAGCTTCGCGAAGACCTTGTTGAAGCTTAACCCCAGCGATACCGTCAGCCCCATTTCTTTGTATACCCGATTTTGGATGTGCTTGGCCAGGTCGGTGGCACTGGCGCCAAACAGGGTCAGGCTGGGGGTCAAATCGGCCCAGGCCTCATCCAAACCAAAGCTCTCCACCCGGTCGGTGTATTCCCGGTAGATGTCCTTGACCTTCTCGGTATAGGTGATATAGAGGGGGTAGAGCGGATGGATAATCAAAAGCGAGGGCAGCTTCTCATAGGCTTCCCGCAGGCTCTCCGCCGTTTTGATTCCATATTGTTTCGCCAGATCATTTTTGGCCAGGATGATACCGTGGCGCATTTCCTCATGGCCGCCCACGGCCATAGGCACTTTGCGCAGATCCGGGTAAAGCATTTCATGGATCTGCGCATAGCAGTGGTCGATATCGGCGTGTAATATCCAGCGTTCTTTCATCAAACTGATTCCTTTGTCTTTCATTATACTGATTTTACATAACTAAATCAACTATAAAGTTAGCTAAAATTCGGTAAAAATTGAATTTGCCTTGATTTTGAAATGAATTCCCGTATAATAAAACTATAAGGAAACGAGGAAAAAAGTATGGAACTTAAGAAGTTGATTCGTTTTTATCGCAAAAAGAAAGGTTTTACCCTGGTTGAATTGGGGGAATTGGTTCATGTCTCGCCCATTACCGTTTACAAGTGGGAGTCCGGGGCAGTGAAGAAACTCAAACCCGGTCACCTGGAAGCCCTGACGGAACTCTTTGGACCGGATTTCTCGGTCTGCATGAAACAACCGCAGCTGATGAAGCCGATCCTGGGTGTGGTCAAGGCCGGCTACGGGCTGGATGCTTATCAGAATATTGAAGGCTATCGCGATGTTACCCCCTCTGAAGCCAAGCGCGGTGACTACTTTCTGCGCGTGACCGGCAGCTCGATGATTGGTGCCAGGATCTGCGATGGCGATTTGATCTATGTGCGCAAGTGCGAAACCATCGACAGCGGCAAGATTGCGGTCGTGCTGGTTGGCGATGAGGAGGCGACGGTCAAGACCGTGCGCTTCAAGGATGACCTGCTGATTCTGGAGCCCTCCAATCAGTTTATTGAGACCCGCTATTTCAACCGCCAGGAGGTGGAGGAACTGCCGGTGCGGATTCTGGGTGAGGTCATCAGCGTAATCCGGGAAATCTGACATGTGCGGCCGCTACCACTTCGGGGCACATCTGAAGGAAAAGCTCAAACCCTACCTCAGGGAAGTGGAGTATGAGCAGCTCTCCTTTGGGGAAATCGCGCCCTCCCAGACCATTGTCGTACGCACCCGCAACGTCTTTGAGCTGGCCAAGTGGGGCATCACGCACTGGCAGAAGAAGTCCCTGATTATCAATGCGCGCCTGGAAACCGTATTGACCAAACAGTTCTTTGTGTCCGACTATCAAAAAAACCGCTGTGTCATTTTGGCAGACGGGTTTTATGAATGGGACAAGGAAAAAAATAAATACCTGGTGCATTTAAATTCCGAGCATTTCTACCTGGCCGGGTTCTATACCACCCATGATAATATCAAGCAAGCGGTCATCTTGACCAGGGAAGCTCCGGACGCCTTTCAAGCCATCCATAACCGGGTACCGGTGATCTTAAACAAGGAAGAGGCGCAGGCTTACCTGCGCACCTCTGATATCCAAAACTGGAAGGCACCGGAGTGCCCCGAGCTGATCTTGGAACAGCAGTAGGCTATTTGTGAGAAAATCAAAAAAAGTTGAAAAAATTAGCACTCACCACTTGACAGTGCCAAAATCTGTGTTATACTTCTTTTGTAAAGGAGGGATAACAGATGAAATATTATCCAACACGCAGAACGAATGAACTCTTCAGCAATGACCTGGTCAATGACTTCTTTGAACCGTTCTTCCGCAGCGCGAACAATACTGTCATGAAGACCGATGTCAGCGAGAAGGAGGACAGCTATCAGTTCGCCATTGAACTGCCGGGCTATCAAAAGGAAGATGTCAAGATCGCCTATGATGAGGGCTACCTGACGGTGAGCGCCACCCATGATGAGTCCAAAGAGGAAAAGGATGAAAAGGGCAGTGTGATCCGCCGCGAACGCAACACCGGCACGGTATCGCGTTCCTACTTCATCGGCAAGAATCTGGAAGAGAGCAGCTTCAAAGCCAGCCTGAATGACGGGATTTTGACCCTGGTGGTTCCCAAGGAAGCCATCAAGAAGGCCGAAGAAAAAAAGTACATCAGCATCGATTAAGGAAAAGACCTCCTGCGGGAGGTTTTTTCATGTTAGAATTGTCTCGGAAAAACACAGGAGGTGGCTTGATGGAATGGTTTTTTACCTATCGCTATGATATTCCTGACGGCTTGGGCTGGCCGCATTTCGGTTTGGTGCATCTAAGCTTTCTGATTGCCTTTTTACTTGGAACGATTCTGATTTCCGGCTACTACAAAAAGACGGATGAGAAACACCGCAAAGCAATCAAGGTGACCTATGCCTGGATAGTGGTGATGCTGGAGGTCGTCAAGCAGGTGCTGGTGGCCGCCATGGGCAAGTATGAACCCGGGATGCTGGTGTTTCATTTATGCGGCATGAGCATCTTCTTCATCTTCATCCATACCTACTGGCCCAACCGCTGGACCGCCGCTTTCTTATATTCGATGAGCATTCCCGGGGCGGTGGCAGCCTTGTTGTTTTGTGACTGGAACCTCTATCCGGTTGCCAACTTCTTTTGCCTGCAGTCCTTCTTCATTCATTTCTTTGAGATGAGCTATCCGATTCTCTTGGTCCGCTCCGGCGAGTTGAAACCCCGCTTTCATGAACTCTGGCGCTCGGTGGTCTACCTGGCGATTGTGGTTCCGCCAATCTATTTGTTCAACAAGCAGTTCGGGACCAACTTCTTCTTTTTGAATGACACCGTACCCGATTCGCCGATTGCCTTTCTGGAGACCTTTATGGGCAATCCCGGTTACATCTTCGGTTTCGCGGGCCTCTTGTTTTTGGTTTGGTTTTTCATGTACCTGCCTTTTTGGCTGAAACACCGCCACGATTCCCCGAAATCAGCGTGAAATTTCACATAAATCGTACGACATTGCGGTACAGCATTCAATATTTCCGCATTTATTGCCAAAAATCAACAATCACACTTGCATCAAATACAAAAATACCATAAAATGAAATTGCAGTAAAAGTTTAGGGTGATTCTATTAACAGACAGGGTGATTCTTTTTTTCACCCAAGAATCTTTGGAGAATAGCGGGGTAGACTATGCGAATTATCAGAGTTCGTAAAGATGAAGTAAAGTATTTCGGGAAGTACCACACCTGGTATTACATCGTGCTGGTGTTATGCGACTATGTCGGCGCCAAAAAGATGATCATCAATACCGAGCCTTTTGAGGGTGGTAAGATTCTTTCCACCAAGATTGAAGCTGCGGCGTATACGGATATCCAGTATGACGGATTCAAGACCGATGAGTACGACCGCGAGAAACGGGACCGCTATCAGGTCGAATTCGAGAAGGCTTTCATTCGTGATGCCCTGGAGAAGAACGAGCTGTGGCTGGTGCCATTCCGTTTGAAGATTAACACGAACAACCGCTTGAGCGTGGAGTTTCTCAACACCCGCGAGCGGGTAGACCGCATTTATGCCATGGGCGGACGGTTGGAGATTGACCAGGAAGCCCTGCGTTCGAATCCTGAATTCTTCAAGACCCATCCCAAGATTGTGGAAATCATGGATTACATCAACGCCAAGAATAAGGAATATTAGTTGTCCGGGTTTGGCTGTTTGAGCAAGGGACAGCCAAAAAGCAGAGGGCAGGGGAGAAGAGATGAAAATCGTACGCGTAAGACGAGATGAGGTAAAATACTTCGGTTCTTTTGTAACATGGAATTACATCGTTTTAATCATGACCGATTACCTGGGGCCGAAGAAACTGGTCATCAATACCGAACCGCATGACAACGGCAAAGTCCTTTCCGTGAAGCTGGAAAACGCCACTTACACCGACGTCCAGTTCGATCTCAACAAGGTGGATGAGTTCGACCGGGCGAAGAAGGACTTCTATCAGGTCGAATTTGAAAAAGCGCTGGTCAAGGACGCGCTTACGCATAATCAACTATGGATTGTACCTTACATTCTGGACATCGGCGGCCAGGAGAGGCTGTCGCTGGAGTTTTTGCGTACAACCGAGCGCATTGACAAGATCTATGAAATGGGTGGGATTCTGACAGTGGATGGCAATGCCTTCCGCCAAAACCCGTCCTTCTTCCAGCAGCATCCCCAGTTATTGCAGCTCATGGATTACATCTCCATGAAAAACCAGCGCCTGGCGCATCACTGAAGTACGAATCTTCGTAGGAGAAGAGGAGTATAGATAAAGCCCGTATTGCCCACGGGCTTTATTGTGTTTGCGGTTATTTCCAGTTGATGATGACCCCCAAATAATGGTCCTTGTCATACATCAATCCCTGATAGGCCTTTAGTACTTCATCAGGCTCTGGCTTGATGCGGTGGCTGATGAACTTTTCGACATCGATGAATTTGCTATGCAGTAAGGATTCCAAATGGGCCATGGTGCGCTGGATATTCATACGGCTTCCGCTAGTGGGGGCAAAGGGATAGCGGCGGTTCATCGCCCCGATGATTGTTAACATATTCATATGGATGCGATTGAAGATTGGGGTGACATCCATCGTATGGGATGTACGGGGCGAGCCCAGAAAGAGCACCTGCCCGTATTTGCTTGCACAAAGGATGGTGGTTGCCTCCGCTTGCGAGACTCCCGCAGCATCCACGCAGATATCGAAGGTTCCGTGGCTATTGATGATGAGGTCTGCCTCGGTACAGTCAATTGCGGGGATACCCATCGCCAGCGCCCTTTGTACCCGCTCTTTTTGACTGTCTGCCCCCAGCACTTCACAACCCATGCTTTGATAGAGCCTGGATACCACTAAACCCAGCGTGCCCAAGCCCAGAACCAAAACCCGGTCGCCCAGCTTTACTTCTGCCGGAAGGATGCCATTGCAGGCAATCCAGGCCATCTCCAAAAAGGCGCCTTCCTCATCACTGGTCTTAGGGTCAAGTTTGTACAGGACCCCGCCATCGCTCTTGGCCGGGTCAAAGCGGAAAGCAGAACTGTGGGGGGCGGTGGCGAGCACCCGGTCCCCAGCTAAAATGTCATCCCGTCCGCTTTTTAGGATAGTGCCAACCGTACAATAGCCTGGCCTTACCGGATAGGTTGCACCCTCTTTCAAGCCAAATACCCGGGATAACTCGGTCCCGGGGGAAATGTAGGACAAATGGCTCTGGATGATGACCTCTGTTGCACTTAGAGGGGATTGGTTAAGTTCTTGGGTTTGCAGGGATATTTTTTCAATGCCGTCGATTTGAATGAATTGCGTTTTCATATGGTTCTCCTATGAAAATGATAGCACGACAGGCAAAAAATGGAAGGGTTTACAAACACAAGCCGATATTTTCATGATAAAATTACCGTATGAGAGAAGAGAGCCGGCAAACAGTCATAGGAGCTTTGTTGCATGACATTGGGAAAGTTGTGTATCGGGCAAATGGGCAGACAGCGCATCCGCTTGCCGGTCTTGAATTTTTAAGCAAAATAAAGTCGATGCAGGATCAAAAAGAAGTTTTAAACTGCGTCCGCTATCATCATGAAAAGAATTTAATCACAGCTTCATTACCGGACAATTCCCTGGCGTATATCGTCTGGATTGCGGATAACATCTCATCAGGAATGGATGTCCGCGAGGTGGAAGGGGAAGAAGGCACTCAGGCACGCTTTATCAAAACAGCACCGCTGCAATCGGTTTTCAATATCCTAAATGGCAACCAGGAAAAGCTGGTCTATCCGCCCTCGACCCTGAAAAAGGATCAGGAACTGCCATATCCCGACAAACAGGTACAAGAGTATTCTGCCGGGTTTTATGAAGGAATACTCCAAAGCCTTCAAAGCGGCTTGCATGAGATCTCTCTGGATGATTCCGCTATCAATTCCCTGCTGCAACTTTTGGAAGTCTATCTCAGCTACATCCCTTCCTCAACCAATCAAAGCGAAACTAGGGATATTTCGCTGTTTGACCACAGCAAGACCACCGCAGCGATTGCGGCTTGTATAGAAGCTTATTTAAATGAAAAACAAATCACGGATTATAAGGGTGAACTGCTGGTCAATAAGGAACAGTTCTACAAAGAAGAAGTATTCCAGTTATTCTCGATGGACTTGTCGGGAATCCAGTCCTTCATCTACACCATCAGCGGTGAGGCCGCCAAGAAAAACCTAAGGGCCCGCTCCTTCTATCTGGAAATCCTGATGGAGAGCATCATGGATGAGTTTCTGGAGGCCCTGTCCCTAAGCCGGGTGAACTGCCTTTATAACGGCGGTGGGCATGCCTACCTGCTTTTGCCCAATACAAAAAAAGCCAAGGATACAGTCAAAGCGATGATGGGTGAGCTGCGCCATTGGCTTTTGCAGGAATTTCAAATCGATTTGTATCTGGCACATGCCTCTGTATCCTGTAATGGCAATCAGCTGATGGACAAGCCAAACGGCAGCTACAGCGAACTTTATAAAAAGCTCAGCGAAACCATTTCCCGCGAGAAGCTTTCCCGTTATACGTCAGATGAAATTCTACAGTTGAATGCGCGGTCAAATACGGAGCATGAACGGGAGTGCAAGGAGTGCAAGCGAACCGAAGGGCTGAACAAGGATGACCTTTGTCCCTTATGTGCCTCCTTATTGGCTGCCTCCACCAAGCTGACCGACAGCAACTGCATCGTCATATTGAAAAACACAAACAAAGGCCTGCCTTTGTTTGAGGGAAAATCCGCAATGTTTGTGAGTGAAAAGGAAGTACCTGACTATCAGAAAAACAACCCGGAGTTTGTACGCGTATATACACTCAATAACCTGGATACCGGACCCAAAGGGGCAGTGCACCTTTGGGCTGGTACCTATGCTTCCAGCAATGACTTCCATATCTTGGCTAAAGCCTCTGCAGGAATTGAACGGTTGGGTGTTTTAAGGGCGGATGTGGATAACCTCGGTCTTGCCTTTATCAAGGGCTTTCAGCCAGGCCAGGCGACTTTGTCGCGTATGAGTGTATTCTCCCGGCATCTGTCGCTGTTTTTCAAATATCAAATCAATACGATTTTAAAGGCACCGGGATACCAATTCAGTGACTCTGATCAACAAAAGCGCAACGCGGCGATTGTTTATTCCGGCGGGGATGACCTGTTTATCATCGGCAGCTGGAATGAGATGATTGAAGCCGCCATTGACATCCATGATGCTTTTGAAAGATATACCCAATCCACCCTGCATCTCTCAGCCGGAATCGGTATGTATACCGACAGTTATCCGGTTTCCCGGATGGCGGAGGAGACTGGGGATTTGGAAAATCAGGCAAAGCATTTCCGGAGTGAAAAGAATGCCCTGGCGCTCTTTGACAAGGATGACCAGGACCTGGTTTATGACTGGCAGATTTTTTGCGAAGAGGTCATTGGTGAAAAATACGAAATGATTGAGACCTTCTTTATGGAAATGCCGCAGAAGGGCAATACCTTCCTGTATAAAATTCTGGAGCTTTTGCGGGATGACAATTCCATCAACCTTGCCCGCCTGGCTTATCTCTTAGCCAGGGTGCAGAAGGAAAACAAAGCACAGGATGATGTGTTTATCAAGAGTGTCTACCGCTGGGCTTTAAACGAAAAACAGCGCCGTCAGTTTATCACGGCCGCCATGCTTTATATCTACGCCAATCGTGAAAGGAGTGAATGAGATGAGCAATTATCAAGGGAACAGACAACAAAGCCATCAGGGGAAACCGCAAAACAACAGTGTCCCTGTGTACCAAGTCCTCAGCTGGCCAGAGTTGAAAGATCGCTACCAGAAAGAGGCGGAGCGGTTGATGAAAGATTTTAAGAACGGGTCTTTCCGCGGCCTCACCACTTCCAAAATCCGCAATCTCTTAAGCATGGTCATGGACACCTACAATGATGTGGTTCTGCAGCCAGAGCTCACCGCCAAAGACAAGGACCAGATTCAATACCTGATTGTACGGATGGCCTATGAGAGCGGGCGGGACCGCGATGTAAAAAGCTTTGTGGATGGCTGCGGCTTGATTAAATACGCAGACAAAATTGAAGGAAACAAAGAGAACTTCATTACCTTTACACGCTATTTTGAATCATTGGTTGCCTACCACCGTTATTACGGCGGTTCGGATTAAGGAGGAATACCCATGTTTGCGAAACTGAAAATTTCCGGAGTCATCGAAATCGTAACCGGTCTGCACATCGGCGGCAGCAAATCCTTTTCAGCCATCGGTGCGGTGGACAGTCCAGTGGTCAGAGACCCCAAAACCAACGATCCGATTATTCCCGGCAGCAGCCTCAAGGGTAAAATGCGCACGCTGCTGGTTCGGGCCAGAAGCGACAGCTACCGGATGAAGGCGCATGATAATGATCCCATCGAGATTCTCAATCT
>JAISTR010000017.1 GCA_031272515.1 Erysipelotrichaceae bacterium
CCATCCGTACTCTCCGCCTGTACATACAAGCGCATCGTTGCGCTTTTCGCATAGGTGCTCTTGGCCGTTGGCTGCTTGGTAAACTGGGGATTGCTGCTGACGGCACTGATTGGGGTCAGGACACTGAAAACGGTTGAAACAATAACCAAAAGCGCAATCAACAATCTCTGGATTGATTTTCTCATGTTGGGTTCCTCGCCTTTTCCCCGCGAAACCCTCTTCCCTTTACAACCGGTGCCCTTTCCCTATCCAAAGAAAAAACACAGGTCCCGTGTTTGCCCGTGTTCTCCTAGAATTCCTGTCTCTATTATAACGTAGTGGCGGGGAAAGACAAGGATAAAATTTTGTGATTTTCACAGAAAATGATTCCCTCTGATTTTTGCTTAATGGTTATTGAGTCCATAAAACTGATTTGCCAAAGCGAGGTATTCACTCATCGTCAAGCCGTAATCCAGTACATGGTCCGCCAGGTTCTTATGAACTGGAATTAGAAAGTATTGATAGTCTGCCTGCTGCAAGACGTCATTGTCATCCAGGGTCACATCCATCTGATACCACTGATTCTCAATGTAAACCAGGTTCCAGACATGGTCCACGCCCTTGGCGCTGCCACGGATGGTGATGACCGGATAGCCGAGCTTGTCTGCCAAAATCGCAAAGGCTTTCGCATAGCCGGTACACATCGCCTGCCCGGCTACCAGCGCCGCATAGGGGGAAGATGCCTGCCAGCTCTTGGCATTGTCTTCACTTCGCAAGAGATAGGTGCCGGTATCGTAGATGACACTCTCAATCAGCAGGTCGTGCACCTGTTTTAAAATCTCCCTGTCGCTTTGGGTCATGTCAATCTTTTTTAAAAAGCGGTCGACCTCCTGGTTCAGGGTTTTCTGGTCATCATTGTCGTGGCGGACAAACTCAAATTGATAGATTAAAGTTGCCTGCCCATCGATGTTGATGGCAAGCGGTGTTTGGGTTAAATGACCGTTGAGCGGCATGAGCGCTTCAAGGTAAAGGTTCACCATATTCAAATCCAATTCCTTTGACAAAATGCCATAGAATGTAATCGGTCCGCTGTTGTATACCGAAAGCTTCTGGTCCAGATAATAGATTAGATCCCACTGGTCATTGAAAAACAGAATTGGATTGGAGACCAATTGCCAGTTTAGGGATGGTGTTTCATAGGCGAGGTGGAGAACTTCACCGCTGCGTTTGTGCACAGCCAAAAACGGACGGCTGGTAAAGTGACTGCTGGGATGAATGATTGTCGTGCAGGAAGTCAGAAGCAGTAAACACAACAAAGACAGAAACTGTTTTTTTCTATTCGGATAACCCATACAGCTGATTGCCTATCTCAATAATCTCTTCAATGGAGAAGGGATAGGTATCATAGGTATGATTCCACCAGCTGCCGCGGCTCATCGCCCGCAGATAATAGTCATAATTCGTACGACCTTTGACATCAGGTACCGGATCATCGAAGGTCAGATCAATCTGGTACCATTCCCCCTCCAGATACACCAGATTCCAGGCATGGCCGCCGCCGTTGGCAATTCCGGTTACCGTTAGGACCGGAATTCCTGCGGCTCTGGCCATGACGAAGAACGCTTTGGAGTAACCCAGGCACATGCCTTTCTTTTCCATAATAATCGCAAACGGTGAAGACGAATGCCAATAAATGGAGTCGTCATCAATATGGTTGTAAGCATAGTTATCGTATTCGGCGTTTTTGATCAGGTAGTCATGTATCAGCCGGACCTTCTGGCGGTCGGTGATCCCTTCTTCCATGTTGTCCGCAAACTCCTTTGCGAAAGCAACCATCTCCTGATAGTTGTTGTCGTCCATACGGAACCAGTTCACCTGCAGTACCCGGACCACGGAACTGCCGACTTCGATATTGGTCTTCAGGGTGGACAGGTCAATATTGTCCGGCATGATAGCATAGAGCAGATAGTAGACCTGCAGCTCAGAGATGGTCTTGGGGGTAATAATCAGAATGTCGCGGTTTTCAAAATCATTCTCAAACACATGATACAGAAGCACCGCAAACTCGTTGAGGTTGTTGACATAAAAAACCGGCTTGCCCTGATACTCCAAAGACAATTTGGTCGTCTTCCAGGCACTGGAGGGCTCCTCATAGAGATAGCTGATGCCATTACCCAGAAAACTGTCTTCGATGACCATATAGGGCCTCGCGACAAAGGATGTGGCTGTCGCCCGTTTGTCAATGGCGCAGCCAGTCAATAGAAACAAGAGTAAAACGCCGATCAGTAGTTTTTTCATAAGGGACCTCTTCCCTATCATTATAAAGGATAAAACCCGGTTTTATCCATGAACCGGGTTTAAATCGTTCTTAAATTTCAATTTCCGAAAGAGGTTAGCAGAGCGAAGAGGTCCTGCTTGGTTTTTTGGGTGAAGGTATCGGTAAAAAACTCATAGGTCAAGCGCTTGAAACCGACCGGAACCACATAGGGTTCATAGCCATTGGCATAGCAGATCAAAGAGGCATGCGACTTATCCAGGGCCCTGAGGTAATCACTGAAGAGCTCGTTGGGCGCAAAGATTAAACGCACTTCCCCCAAAGATACACAGCTGATCTTTTCAGATTTGGAGAGATTCTCCGGATTCTTGAGTTTCTCCTGGCGGGATATGGCACCATAGCGGATGGTCTCTTTTTCCCTGTCAGTCAGGTTTTCCGGAATCGGCAAGCTGTCCATATCCAGAATTTCATGCTCCAAAGAAAGGATGGATTGCCGGTACTCCAGAGTCAGTCGGCAGCTGAGCTGCGGCTTTTTCAGCTGGTCACTGACTTCTTGAGCCAGCAGTTCTGCGAAAGCCTCCACCTGCGGGTATTCCTGTGATTTGCGGGTAAAGCGGGTGCTGACATCACCAGCCGCGGATTGTCCGAAACTGAAGAAGACACCAGGGTATTGTTCCTTGAGTTTGCGGATGGTCTGACCGGGATACTCAGAGGTGAAATAGGGGGTATAGCCGCTAAGTATTGTGGGATGGCAGTTGTAGATGAAATATACCGCCAAAGGCACTTCCCCATTTAAAATCGCCAGTACATCCAGAAATACCCCATAAGGCTGGTGGTCAGAGATGCGGGACTGGCCGATTTTGGTGAACGGTTCACTGCTGTAGGTTACCCGCAGGTTTTCGTACTCCTGAAACTTTAAATCTTCGCGGGCTTTTAAAAGATGCTGATAGACCTGTTTTTGGTAGTCCTCATCCTTGGGATTGCCGCCAAAGTGGGTGTGGGTCGCGTGTAAAATCAAATGCACCTTCTTGTCATAGTGTTTCTGATACTCGGCTTCGACTTTCTCTTCAAACTCCAGGTTGACACCCAGAATGTCCAGACTCGCCAGAAAGATGATCTGGGTTTCGTCCTCCAAGGCCAGTAAACGCAACTGCAAATCGTCATGCACTTCACTGATCGGGTCGGTCTGCTGGATAAATCCGGCCTGCTTGACCGGTTTGTCCGGATTGATATTGCGGTAAATCGCTGCGAATTTCATAGTGCCTCCTTCTTCCTGCTTTCATTATAGAACAAAGAAAAACCTTCTTGTGGGGGTAATGATATACAAGAAGGTTTTGTTCTATCCATGAAGGGGGGGTATCATGAACAGAAATCAGGGGGGTTTGACAAGGGAGGGCCCCCTTGTCATGAAAGATAACGGTAGAAAAAACAGACTAATGTCTTAAGGTATCGCGATGATTATTCCGCTAAATACCTCTTTCCTACAATGCTCTTCCCATAGAGCAATTATATTTTTACTCATCGCGCAGGCAAATGTCAATAGATTGACGCAATTATGTGTGATAAAAATGTGAATTTTTGTGATTGTCGGCTGGCGTTCGGAAATGCTGAAGCTTTGTGTGAAGGCAACCTTTGGCCCTTTCACAATTGCTTTATCGCTGATTTTTCCAGGAAATGGTTTTCAGCCATTAATAACCTAAAATTGGTAAAAATTGGCAGGTTTTGGTGGTTCCTTTTCGCGGTTTACTCTGTTATTGTAAAGACAGGTAATTCAGATCGATCCATTCGTCTGCGATTATCCTCCATTCAGAAACAGGGGTAAAAGAGACCGTGAGGTCTCTTTTACGTGATTTATTTTGCTTTGCTTCGCTTCAGCCACTTGGTAAATTCAACAATCGGTATAACCGCAAAGGCCAAGCCCAGGGCAATCAGCTCAAAAGCAAGATCGAGGTTGGTGAGCTTGAACAGGGAGGAAAGCACCGGTACATAGAGGACCAGAAACTGCAGGGTCAGACCGAAGAAGAAGGCACCCCACAAAAAGCGGTTGTTGAACAATGATTTATGGAAGATTGAGTGGGTATCCGACTTCATATTGAAGGAATGAAAGAGCTCGGAGATTGACAGGGTCACAAAGGCCATGGTCATGCCGGTCGTGTGGTCTTTGGAGAACTGACCGATCAAAAACGAGGCGAGGGTCAATACCCCAATCATCACGCCCTGCCAGGCAATCGCAAAACTCATGCCCTTGAAGAAGCTTTCGTTTTTGGGCCGAGGCTTGCGGGTCATGATATCATCAGCAGTCGGCTCCAGGCCCAGGGCAAAGGCTGGCAGGGAGTCAGTAATCAGGTTGACCCAAAGCAGATGGATCGGCAGTAAGGGTACACCGAGTTCCTTGCTGGAGAATAAACCGATAATGGAAGCCACAAAGATGGCGATGACTTCACCGATGTTGGAAGAGAGCAGGAAGTGAATGTCCTTGCGAATATTGTCATAGATGCCGCGGCCTTCACGGATGGAGGTGATAATGGTCGCAAAGTTGTCGTCGGTCAGAATCATCGCGGCGGCACCTTTGGCAACATCGGTACCGGTGATGCCCATCGCACAGCCGATGTCGGCGCTTTTGAGCGCCGGGGAGTCGTTGACGCCATCCCCGGTCATCGCCACCACCTGGCCTTTGGCCTGCCAGGCATTGACGATGCGCACCTTGTGCTCCGGGGCCACCCGGGCATAAACCGCATATTCTTCGACATGGCGGATCAGATCGATGTCTGCCATGTTTTCCAACTCCGGTCCGGTGATGGCTTTATCCTTGTCCGTGAGAATGCCCAGATCTTTGGCAATCGCCTTGGCGGTGGTGACATGGTCACCGGTAATCATCACCGTGCGTACGCCGGCGCTTTTGGCTTCCGCAATCGCCGCTTTGACCTCCACTCTGGGCGGGTCAATCATGCCTACCAGGCCAATAAAGGTCATATTCTTTTCCAGGCTCTCTGAGGTGATCTCTTTGGGCAGCGTCTTGTGCTTTTTAAGGGCAACCGCCAAAACCCGCAGGGCTTCGCTGGCCATCGTATCGTTGGCCTCAAAGTCTTTGGGGGAGGCATTGGTGCAGCGGTCTAAAATCACATCCGGGGCACCCTTGGTAATCTGCAGGATTTCCCCGTCCTTCTCATATAAGACCGTCATCATCTTGCGGCCGGAATCAAAGGCGATTTCGCCACAGTGGGTATATTGATTCAATAAGTCTTCTTTTTTGTGGTTCAACAAGTTCGCATAGGCGACCAGGGCGGTTTCCGTCGGGTCCCCCAACTCTACAATCTTCTCCCCTTCCACCTTGATGGTGGCATCAGAGCAAAGGGAGAACCAGCCGGCCATGTCGGCAACTGCCTGGTCATGCAATAGTTCCGGTGCCGGTTGGATACCGGTTTTGGGCATGTAAGCCTTGACCACCGTCATCTTGTTTTGGGTCAGGGTTCCGGTCTTGTCCGAGCAGACAATCGAAGCGCAGCCCAGGGTCTCCACGGCAGGCAGGCGGCGGACAATGGCGTTTTGTTTCGCCATCTTCTGCACCCCCAAGGCCAAAACGATGGTCACCACCGCCGGTAGTCCTTCCGGGACAGCGGCAACCGCCAGGGCGACCGCGGTCTTGAAGGCTTCGATGACATTGCCCAAACCCATCGACAGCACTTCAATGCCAAAGACAATGGCGCAGATGACAATGCATAACAAGCCGATGACCTTGCCAATCTGTTCCAGGCGCACCTGCAAAGGCGTCGGTTCATTGTCTTCCTTGAGCAGCAGGTTGGCGATTTTCCCAACCTCGGTATGCATACCAATCGCACAAACCACCGCCCTGCCCCGGCCATAGGTCACGATGGTCGAGGAGAAAGCCAGGTTTTTCATATCGCCCAGGGCGGTCTCTTCGCTTTCAATCACTTCCGATATTTTCGAGACCGGTTCACTCTCCCCGGTCAAGGCACTCTCATCAACCTTGAGATTATGCACTTCCACCAAACGCACATCAGCCGGCACAAAATCCCCGGCTTCCAGCAAGATCACATCCCCTACGGTCAGCTCCCTGGCCGGGATGTTGCTGCGGACGCCATTGCGGATGACTTTGGCCAGCGGCGCGCTCATCTTCTGCAGCGCCTCCAGGGCTTTCTCCGCCCGGCTTTCCTGGATGACACCCAGGATGGCGTTGAAGGTCACCACCACCAGGATGATGACGGAATCGATCCATTCATGCGGGTCGACGATGACCGAAACGGCGGCAGCGACCAGCAGCAGGATAATCATCGCATCCTTGAATTGCAACAGAAAGCGAACCAGCCAGGACTGCTTCTTCTTCTGGGCCAATTCGTTGAGACCGTGCTTGGCCTGATTTTCTGCTGCCTGTTTTTCACTGAGCCCGTTTTCGGCATTGCTGTCTAAAGACTGTAATACGGCTTCGACTGACTGACGATAATACTCCATGAGTACCTCCTATAAAAAAAGACCCCAAAATACGTGAATAGGTCTTGTACGATCGTTGAGATGGTCATATCCCGGCTGACAGATGCAGCGTGTTGACGGAATATGACAGCGGCTATGCCGCCTACTACTCCCCTAGCAATCACGGTCACATCATAGCAAAGGGTGGGGTCTTAGTCAAGCGATATTTTGGTAAACATTTCCTGAATGTAATGTTTCTATTTGTCGATTGATTCTTTGGCATCGCTTTAGCAGAACACCCAAACTCATTTCACATCTGACTTTTGTTTCATCAAAAAGAGTTGATGAATTCCAATCTTTGACAAATCGATTTTCAGCTTAAATTGCGAAAAAAACTCGATTTTGGCTGGGAATCGATTTCTTCTTATATGTTACCTCCTTTTGTCCCTGCCCTTTCCATCAGCCCCAACTCCTGCCTCCCGGCAATTTCTCTTTCTTTCCAGTTTTTATCATTATGAGTTCATGATATAATTCGGTTGAGATTCGGGAGGGCATATTATGAAGAAGTTATGCACCATCAGCTGCCTGCTGCTTTTGTTAACAGCACTGTCAGCTTGCAAGAAAGAAGAAGTCAAAGCCGACAGCGACAAGCTGGTCTGTACCCGCACCCTGACCTATGAGGGCGGCTACATCGATACCTACAATGCCGTGTTCTATGGCAGTGAGGAAGGCATTGAAACGATTGTCTTTGATATGACCATCGATACCATGAGTCTGGATCTGGATGAGAGCAACTATGACGAAAAAGTCAAGGAAATTGAAGAGAACCTGGGCATTCTCTATGGCGTCAAGCCTACGCTTTCCCCCATCAAGAACTATCAGGTGACCGCGGTCTTCCAAATGGACCCGGCCAATATGAACGGACCCTTGGTGGATTTTATGGTTCCCACGCTGGCCGGTCAGGATTTCACCAAGCACCCCCTGGGGGCAATTGCCCAGGAGCTGACCAGCTATGACACCGGTGCCTATACCTGCACGATATCCAATGAGTGAAAAAAACAGCCTGTGATTACAGGCTGTTTTTTTATAACTAAACCAGTTGTGCCCTTCTTTTCTGGCGGCTGATGACAAAGCCAGCCAGGGCGAAGACAACCCCGAAGAGAATCTGTACACAAAGCGGGATGCTCAGCGCTTTCCAGGCTGCCCCTACCGAGTTGGCAGAGACGATGGCATCATTGGCAGCCACATTCCAGTACTGGGGCAGAAAGCGGGCAATCAAGAGGATGATGGGATCGAGAAACTGCTGCGGAACGAAGGATCCGGAGAGGAAGCCTCCTCCCAGGGCAAAGATGTTGATGA
Organism: Erysipelotrichaceae bacterium; assembly: GCA_031272515.1. Classification (GTDB taxonomy): domain Bacteria; phylum Bacillota_I; class Bacilli_A; order Erysipelotrichales; family Erysipelotrichaceae; genus JAISTR01. The sequence continues at coordinate 8,042 of JAISTR010000017.1, forward strand.
AGGCATTGAGTACAATCGGGGTTTTGATGATGCTGCCAAGCATGAAGGCCAGTCCCAGTGAACTCAACAGCATCGCAAAGGAGTTCAGCAGAATCACCGGTACATAGGCTGTGGCATAGTAGTCATGCAATAACACATACAGGATTGCCATGCACACCAGCCAGGTCGCAAATCCGACCAACAGCCCTGCCAAGAGCTTCTGGGTATTGACCCAGACGGTGTTGCAGCCGGACACATCCGCCCGCACCTTGACCTGCGTTTGATTGAAGATGATTAACAGCGTCGCAATGGCGGAGACCACGGTGATGATAATCACATAGGTGGATGCTGAGAACATGCCTGCCAGGGCCTCCCGCGGATCGGCAGCCCCGCTGCCTGCCAGCACCTCCACCTTGGTGGTGTTGTCGGTATCGGCTTTAATCCACTCCAGGATTTGGAGGTTGCTGACATTGAGGTCGGCTTTGTTATAAATGCGGTAGCCTTCCAGATAGCTGCTGACCGTCTCCTCCAGCATCACCGATAAGGTCGAACCGGGATAAACCAGCGCGGAAACCGGCAAGCGGTTGGAATTGAAGTTTTCTTGGTAGCCTTTGGGAATGATCAGCGCTCCATCCAGGAAGTTGTAGAACACCTTGTCGCTATAATCCGCTTCGCAGATCCCTTGGTAATCTGTGGTCTTTTCTAGATATTCAATCAAGCCTTGGGAAAGTGCACTTTCATCTTCGTCAATCACGCAGATGGTGGCTTTGGTAAAGGTGAGCGAGGTTTGCTCGGGGTTATAGGAATATTGGAAGGACAATAAGGCCAGAATTCCCATGAACACCGCAAAGGGCAGTAAGAAGACACCGGGAATTGCGCGCAGGATGCGCAGGCAGGTTTTAAAGACTGTCATATTGATCTCCTCTCAGGCGAATCGCTGCCAGGATGGCGGCGATGACGCCGATGGCCAGGGTAATCATAATATTCTTTTCGACAATGGAAATCGCTTTGCCATAGTAGAGTGTATAGTAGCTGTCGGTTAAGAGATAGGCCGGATTGATGGTCGCAAACCAGGGCAAATATCTGCCCACCAGGTACTTGAGACCCGGATACTGCATCCCGCAGGAGAAGGAGAAGGTCAGGGTGATGGCGGTTGCCAGCCCTTCCTTGTGGCGCTCTTCGCCTTTGAGATAGACGCTGATGAAGTATCCCAGGGCAATGGCGGTAAACAGGGCTGCCAGCGATGCGGCAATGACCCAGAACACCTGATTGCCAAAGGAGATATTCAAGGGATAGCGGATAAACAGGTAGAGCAGCAGCACTTCGACAGCCGTGATGACAAATACCACGCCGATATCAATCAGCACCAGTTTCAGCCGGGACATTGGCGCAATGTTGGTGCGCAGCGCCGCCGGGCTTCTTTGGGCCTGCAGGTAATAGGTGCTCTTGACCCCCCATTGGATCCCGTAGAGGATTTCCATAGCCATCAGGGAATAGAAATAGATGACGGAGAAGGACATGTTGTCGTCCTTGATTTGGGTGGTGTAGGTCTCAACCGTATAGGCTTCATTGATGAAATCTGTCGCAGCCAGTTCCGGCTTTTGGCTAAAGATCCGCTCCAGCATGCTGGTCTTTTGGGTAATCTGATCAAAGATCATCTTGAGGATGGTGGAATCGCTGGTGCTGGACTTGACAGTCATTACAATCCCGTCGGTTTCCTGTATGATGGCACTGATCTCTCCATCCTGCAGCTGTGTCTTCGCACTTTCCAGGTCTTTGGTAGAATTGACCAGAATCAAATCTTCCTCCTCTAAAACCGGCAGTACCGCCTTAAGGATGGATTGGTTATCCAGGGTTTGCGGTACCGCCACCTCAATCGCCTCAAAGGCGGTGGCGGTGGAGTAGACCTTCACTAATGTGAAACTGAAGAACAGGGCCAGGGCAACCGGGAACAGCAATGTCCAAAACAGCATCATCTTGTCCCCCAGCAAGGTCTTGAACCGATAGTAGATATAGTTACGCATGGGTATCCCTCAATTCTTTGCCGGTAATTTCCAAAAACAGGTCATTCAAAGTCGGCAGCTGATTGCGGATATGTCCGAAATCAATCTTGTGTTTTTCGAAAGCTGCCAATAAGGCACTGAGGTTGTTGTCCCCTTTGCCACAGCTGACACAAAGCTCGCCATGGTTCAAAACAGCTTCAGCCACAAAGGGCAGCTTGCGCAGGGTTTCCAGCTGCGCTTCGCTGAGGTCACCGACCTCGGCATAGATCTTCTCGCTGGAATTGGTTTGGGCAATCAGTTCGCTCTTGGTCCCTTCCGCAATCTTCTTGCCGCCATCAATGATGGTGATGCGGTCACAGAGCTGCTCCACCTCTTCCATGTAGTGGGAGGTGTAAAGCACGGTCGCCCCCAGGCGGTTGAGCTCTTTGATGCCCTCCAGGATGTTGTTGCGGGATTGCGGGTCAACCGCAACCGTTGGTTCATCGAGAATGATGAGTTCCGGCTTGTGGGCGATGCCGCAGGCAATGTTAAGCCTACGCAAGAGTCCGCCCGACAGTTTCTTGGGCATCCTCTTTTGAAAGTCCTGCAAGCCCACAAATTCGATGGCTTCACTCACCATTTGTTTTCTTTTTTTGGCGTCACTGACATAAAGCGAGCAGAAATAGTCGATGTTCTCCCTGACATTGAGTTCGTCAATGACACCGACACTTTGCATCACATAGCCGATGCGCCGTTTGGCATCCTTGGATGCCGGGGTCATGGCTTGATCAAACACCTTGATTGAACCGTGGTCATAGCGCAGTAAGGCAAGGATGCAGTTGATCGCGGTGGTCTTGCCAGACCCGTTGGGTCCCAAAAGACCCAGGATTTCCCCCTGTTGCACTTCCAGATTCAGATGATTGAGTGCGGTGAAGTCACCGTAACGCTTTACCAAATCGTTTACTTCGATAATGCTGTTCATACAAAACCCTCCTTGAGTCACCTTCATCCTACGCTTTTGTACTACTCTCTATAAGGGAGCACAATCATTTCATGATGTGACAAATGTCATATTCTGAGATAAAATGACGAAAAAGGAGATGGCATGGAAAATCTGCGGGACAAGGTGCTGCTTTGCGCTTTGGCCAGTACTATATTCATGGGGGTTCAGTTTACCGGCACCGCTTTTGTGGGAATGCTGATGATGCTGAGCTTAATCCTGCTTGCTGTTATTTTTGAACAGCAATGGCTGTTTGTGCTCTTTCTTGCGGCTGCCTGTGTTTTGACTTATTTTTTTCCCTGGCTCACTTTGTTTCTGCCCATCTGGACCTATGATATCTCCTATAAGCGCTGGTGGCTTTTGTCCTGTACTTTAGGCATTGGCTTGTTTCTGTTGTCGGTTAGCGGTGCTGGTGTTTCAATAGCGCTGTTTGTCTGTTGTTTACTGACTTTTGTTTTGGGAGAGAGAACCCGTTTAAAAGAAGCCTACTTCACCAAAAACCGCCAGTTGGCGGACCGCAGCGAGAGTGTGGCAATCCTCTCCAAAAAGCACAGTCAGGATTTGGAAATGCAAAAGGAAAACGAAGTGGTCCTGGCAAGGCTTTCCGAGCGCAACCGCATCTCCAAGGACATCCATGACGGGGTCGGCCACATCCTTTCCAGCAGCCTGCTGCAACTGGGGGCAATTGTGACCGTCAACAAAGACCCGAATCTCAAAGAGGCATTGACGACGCTGCGTGAGACCCTGGATGATGGCATGAACTCCATCCGCTCATCCGTACACGGTTTGTATGGGGATTCTTTTTCCTTGCGACAGGAAGTGCAGAAGGTCTGTGACCAGTTTGTCTTCTGCGAGCTCAAGCTGGACTACAATCTCAATCAGGATCCTGATGCCAAGCTGAAGATGACATTGCTGTTTGTTTTAAAGGAAGCGCTCAACAACGTCGCGAAGCATTCCAACGCCACCCTGGTATATGTGAATTTTCAGGAGAGTCCTGCCAATGTGAAGATGCTGATACAGGACAATGGAACTGCCAATCAAAGCACTGATCCCGGAATCGGTCTTGCCAATATGGAGGAACGGATTCTGGCCAATCGGGGCATATTCTATATCAGACGGGAAGCGGGCTACCGGATCTTTGTATCCCTGCCCAAGGAGGAATCACAATGAAACTGGTATTGGTGGATGATGACAAACTGGTGAGCGCTTCGCTCAAGACAATTCTGAGTGCTGACCCTGAAGTCGAGGTACTCGCGATTGGCAACAGCGGGAAAGATGCGCAGGAACTCTATTTCAAGCATCATCCGGATATCCTGTTAATGGATATCCGGATGGATGGCGGCAATGGTCTGGATGCTGGCAAACAGATTCTGGCAAAAGATCCAAACGCCAACATTCTCTACCTCTCCACCTTTGTGGATGAGGATTATATCCGGACAGCCCTGGCAATCGGGGCCAAAGGCTATATCTTAAAGCAGGACTTTGATTCCATTCTGCCCTCCTTAAGAGCAGTTGCCAGCGGCCAGAAAGTATTTGCGGGGGAGATTGTCGAAAAAATTCCGACCATGAGTCTGGAGGAAATCGTCCCCTACCAGCAGTTTGATTTGACCGATAAGGAATTTGAACTGGTGCAGAAGGTGGCAGAGGGGCTGTCCAATAAGGAAATTTCCGGTGCCCTGTATCTTTCGGAAGGAACGGTGCGAAACTATCTGACCATCATCCTGGAAAAGCTGGATTTGCGCGACCGTACCCAACTGGCAGTGTTTTATTACAAGAACCAGTGGGATAAGCTTTGAGTTTTGAAAAGACTTTGCCTTACAAAGGTTTTTAAAAGCACGTTATCAGCGTGCTTTATTCTGTTTATTCTTTCTGCTAACTTGTCTATTCACACTCCAGTGACATTCTGACATTGCCTGCCAAATCCTTGATTGTCCAGGTCCGGTTTTCCAGAATCCCGTAGGAAGGAATATCATCCTTGGGTAAAGCCAGTGAGGAGGGATTTCCAATCCAGGCATCCTGACTGCTTTGTGCTACCGGGACATGAATGTGTCCGGATAAAAACAGAAAACGGCGGGAGCTCTTGGGCAGGTTGTCCGGAAAATACACATGACCATGGGAAGCAATCACGTCCAGGTCACCGCTTTGAAAGAAGAACAGATCCCCATCACATTTGAAGTCCAGCACCATCTGGTCAACTTCACTGTCACAGTTTCCCCGCACCGCCCAGATTAAAGGTGCGTATTTATTGAGGAGTTCACTGACCGCCAACGGATTATAATCCCTGGTCAGGGGATTGCGGGGTCCATGATATAGAAGGTCCCCCAATAACAGAATCTGCTTGGCGCCTTCGCTATAGAAGACACGTTCCAGTTCTTTGGCATAGTAGAGTGACCCGTGCAGGTCGGAAGCCACCAGTATTTTCATCATTCAATCCTCCGCTTTTATTATAAGGCTATTCGAATATGATGTGCTGTGCCAACGCCATTGGTGTACATGTTCATATTTGAAATCATCTTGTTAAAAATGCTGTTTGGCATAAGCCACCGCCTTCTCTAAAATCAACAACATGTCCTTCTTTTTTCCAACTTCCGCACATTCTTTAATCAGTTCGCAATCAAGGGTGCGCAGAAGTTCTTCATCCATACGCATATATCCTACCAGATATTCCCGCATCGACTTAACGGAGACAATCCGTAAATTGTTTTCCAAATACAACAAATCGCATAAAGCTTTTTCCGGTGTTGCAATCAGGACATTCTGATGGTCATTGTCCTGAATTGCCGTTATGCCTACAGGATAATACTGATTCGGAATTTTGGAATAACGGTAATTCGCTATAGGAGTGAACTACATCGCGGCTGAAGACCGCGTATCTATCACGCCGTTATTTTTTTGTATGCCAGAGCGGTGTGAAAAGAGATATAGGAAGGTCCATGGAGATGATTTGCGGCCGCAAATACCGGAACAGGCTTGTGCGTAATGCGCTTTGACACAATATATAATCCCTTCTTCAAACGCAGAAGCAGCTGCTTCTTGCAAAGATCGGCAATCTTAACCGTCGGGGCACGATAATCGCTGAACAGAGTTTTCAGCACACCAAATTCAACCGGCACAGCACCTACCTGCTCCAGTCTCTCCCAGTCATTTAGTTGAAAGATATCTGAAGAATTTGTATACATAATAAATTATTTCCTTATTATCTACTTATACTTTACATTTTCTTATTAAACTGTAAAGGGTCCTACAGCAGTCCAGCTTTCCTGCTGCTTTGATTGAATCATTTGCTTTCACCAAATTAAAAAGCCCCATTTCTGTGACTTTCTAATTGTCGCTCAGCAACATCTCATCGGAGAGATCACCGGTAATCTTCAGGCGGTCGAACCTTTCGATTAATGAGCTCACGCTCAGTGCGGCTTTCTCTTTGCCTTTGAGATCCAAAACTATTTCCCCCTTATGCAGCATCAGCAGGCGGTCCCCGCATTCAATCGCCTGTTTCAGGTTATGGGTAATCATGATGGCAGTAATCCCCTTGTCTTTGACAATCTTTGAAGTCAGTTCAATGATGCGGTCACTGGTCTTGGGATCCAGGGCGGCAGTATGTTCATCCAATAATAAGAGCTTGGGTGTCACCAGCGTCGCCATCAACAGCGACAAAGCCTGGCGCTGTCCGCCCGACAAGGCGGACACCGGAGTATCCAGCTTGTCCTGAAGATCCAACTCTAAGAAAGACAGCAGAGAGCGAAAATGGCTGATATCTTCCCTGCGCACCGCCCTGCCCAAATCGAAGGGCTTGCCCTTGCGATTGGCCATAGACAGGTTTTCCAGGATGGTCAAGGAAGGCGAAGCACCCTTGAGCGGATCCTGAAAGACCCGGGCAAAGCTGCGGTTGCGCAGATGTTCTGCCATATGAGTGATTTCACTGTCGTCGAAGTAGATTGTGCCGCTGTCCGGATACAGGGTTCCGCAAATCAAATTGAACAGGGTGGTCTTGCCAGACCCATTGGAGCCAATCAAGGTCACAAATTCCCCTTCTTCAATCTTCAGATTCAAATCCGAAAACAAAGTCAAGGCATTGGGTGTATTGCGGTTGAAGGTCTTCGACACCTGTCTTAACTCAATCATGGCTGGCCTCCTTGTGAAACAGGCTTTTGATGGAACCGTTATTGAGGGCAATTGCCGCAAAGAAAATCAATACGGTTACCAATCGTTCAAAGGAAATCGGTGCATGCAAGCGGTAAGCCAGGGCAATCGCCAGACGGTACAGGACTGCCCCGCACACAACCATGCCAGTCATTTTCAGCACCGGCAGCTTGCGAAACAGGGTGGTTCCCAGAATCACTGCCGCCAGTCCGGCCGCAATGGTGCCGCTGCCCATGGTGATGTCATACATCCCCAAATACTGCACGGCGGTAGCACCATATAGAGCGGCTAAGCCATTGGCAATGGCCAATGCAGCTATCTTTACCTTGCCGATATCAGCACCCAGGCCATGTACCAGCTGCGGATTGTCACCGGTGATGCGAATCAGAAATCCGAAACGGGTGGATAAGAACCAGTCCAGAACCAATTTGATTATCAGCACCAAAACCAGCAGCACCGCCATCTGATAAAGGCTGGTCACCAGCGTACGCATCCCCCGGTCCAAAATCCCGCCCACCAGCCAGTCTGAATTGAAAATCAGGCTGTGGTTGAATACCGGCAGGTTGCTGGTATTGCCAATCCACAGGTTGATGGAATACAGTCCGGTCATCACCATGATGCCGCATAACAACGGACTGATTTTAAAGTTCACATGAAGAATTCCGGTCACACATCCAGCCAAGACCCCTGCCAGAAAAGCCAGCAGCAAGCCTAAAACCGGCTGGCCCAGATTGCGTACCGTCAGGGCGCAGATTACCCCGCCCAGGGGTGCTGTACTGTCTACGGAGAGATCAGGAAAATCCAGTATTTTATAGGTCAGTACCACACCCATGGCGAGAATTCCGTAATAGAGTCCCTGATTCACTGCATCGAGAAAAATAGTCATAGGCTATTTTGAGGGAATCTTATTCAAGATGCTGATGGGCAGTTCAATTCCCAAAAGATCGGCAACCTCAGTATTGACGGATAAAGTCGTAATCGTAGCAGTCTTGACCGGAATGCTTCCAGGATCAGCGCCTTCATAGAGAATCTTCTCAATGATTTCTCCCGCAGAGGTTCCCAAGCCATAGTAGGAGATACTCTCAGCCGCCAAAATCCCTTGGTCAAACTGACTGTCTTCGGCTGCGAAGACCGGGATGCCGGCCTTGTTGGCAGCATTGACGATGGTAGCGGTATTGGAGACCACCAGGTTATCGGTAACATTGTAGATGGCATCCACTTCCTCAACCAATTGCGAAGCAGCGGTGGAAATCTCAGAACCGCTGGAAACCCCCTTCACGATGACTTCCAGTCCATAGGAGGGAGCCAGGGATTTGACGATATCAATCTGTACCTGGGAGTTGACTTCCGAGGTGTTTTGAATCATTCCGATTTTTTTCGCATCCGGCAGAATCTCCACAATCAAAGCCAGCTGCAAATCAATCGGGGCTTCATCGGACATGCCGGTGACATTGCCGCCGGGGTGCTCATTGGAAGTCACCAGCTCCGCCGCAACCGCATCGGTTACCGCATTGAATACCACCGGAATATCCGTGCCCTTGGTGGCATTGACAGCCGCCTGGGCGGCAGGGGTGGCGATGGCGTAGATCAGGTCCACATCATCTTCTACAAACTGATTGGCGATGGTGGCAGCGGTGCTGACATCCCCCTGGGCATACTTAACGATGATTTCCAGTTTCTTTTCATCATAGCCCTGCGCGCGCAGATAATCGATTGCGCCCTGGGTGGCGTCATCCAGTGCCTGGTGCTCCATTAAGACCAGTACACCGATGGTGAGCTTGCCATCATCCACCGCGCCGCTACCGCTGGAAGAGCTGCTAGACCCGGAGTCTTTCTTCTTTGAGCAGCCGCTCATCATCAAGATCAGTAAACATAATACGAGTAAGAGCTTTTTCATATTGTCTCCTTTCTGACAAAAAAGCCATGCGTCTGCATGGCGGGAAAACAAATATTTCCAAATATCAGCGACCATTGCAGAGCGAGCTTCAGCACAAAACCAGCACACATCTGCAAGGATGGGTACCGGTTCTAGCTAAAGATAAAGTAATAATAGGTCGCTTGGTGCATCGCTGCACGCAATTCAGTTTTCATACAATCAATGCACCTCGTTTCTATGAAACCAGTTTAGACCCTTTATGAAAATAAATCAAGTCTGTTTCTGAAAAAAAATAACATTACATTCCGTTTTACAAATCGAAGTCCTTCTTGAAGGCTTCCAGGGCATCCTTATAGGAGGTATAGATGGGAATGTTGTTATAGGTCAGTGCCCCCACCACATAGGAGTTGAAGCCTTTGGGGCACTCCGTCCCTTCATGAAACGTATTGCGCAGGCGGATGTCCGCAAAGATTGGATAGATTTTAATATCCTTGCCCTGCATGAATTTCTCGACTGCCCCTCCCAGTTCCACCATCGTGCCGCTGTCTTCACTGGCCAACTCAAAGAAGAAGGCATTGGCTTTGTCGATGTGGGCATAGTCCTGCGCAAAGATGCCGGCTGACAAAAGCCCCTCTTCTTTGCGCGGTGGGAGTTCCAAAGGGTTGGCGAGAAAGTACTCCTTGCCGCTTTTCTCGAGAATCTCCCTCAGTAATTTCCCCTCCAATAGGCGCTGATTTACTTCCGCCTCCGTAAACAAAGGTCCGGCGTTATAAATATAGATCATAGTGTTCTCCTTCCTGCCTCTAGACTATCACAAGTTGCGGTTTTATTCCAAAGCAGGGCTGATATAATGATATAGAACAAGGAGAAACCATATGTCCACCCTCATCAAAAACATCAATTTATTGGTTCCGGATGGCCGAATTGTTTCCGGCCAGGATGTCTTTTTACAGAATGGTGTCATCATGGATATCGGCGTCAATCTGCCGCAGCACGCCAGGGAAACGATTGATGGCACCGGCAAGTTTCTTTCCCCCTCCCTGCCTGTCACCCACGCCCACTCCCCGATGCATATCCTGCGGGGTTTGGCGGAGGACGTCGGTATCGAGGACTGGTTCAACAAGGAGATCTTCCCCTTTGAATCCAAACTGACGCCAGAGGATGTCTACTGGGGCAGCCGCCTCTGCTTTGCGGAGCTTTTGGAAAACGGGGTGACGGCGGTTGCCGATCACTATTTTTTCTGTGAGGAAATCATTGCCGCAGCCCGGGATGCCGGGATCCGTTTGGACCTGGCTGTGTGCACTTTTGATTTCAACTTTGAAGAGATGGTATCCCTAACTAAGCAACTGGTTGCACAATACCGGGATGACCCCCTGATTCGGGTTCGCTACGGTCCCCACTCAACTTATTTATTGAGTCCGGATCACCTGAAACAAATCGTGGAAATGGCCAAGGCAGATGGCTCCAGCATCCACCTGCACTGCTCCGAGTCCAAAGCGGAGGAGGACAACAGTCAGGCCAAGTATGGCAAAAGCCATGCGCAAATCATACAACAAGCCGGAGGTTTCACACTCCCCTGTCTTTTGGCACATGGACTCTACTTGTCTGAGTATGATCTGAAGCTATTGGGTAAGGATACCTGGGTTTCCTCAGCGATGAAGACTTACATGAAACTGGGCATGGGGGAAGGCACCATCTTTATCAATCACGATAAAATCCATCACAGCTTTGGCATCGATGGTGGGGCCAGTTCCAACACCGCCAATGTCCTGGAACAGGCCAGGCTGTTTGCCCTGGCGGGCAAATGGCATAACAAAGCGGCACAGTTCACTTTGGCAGATCTCTGGAAAACCCTGCAAAACGGCCATCAAGCCATGTTCTTTAATACCGGCAAGCTTGAAAAAGGGGCTCCGGCTGATTTAATCATCTGGGACTTGAACCAAGCCAATACCCTGCCGCTCTATCACCCGCTGGCCGCCATCCTCTACTCCAGCGACAGCCGCAATATCGAAACCGTATTTGTGAATGGGAAAATACTTAAGAAAGATGGGATTCTGTTGCAGGATACCGCTGAACTGCAAGCCCAGGTTCTCTCCCGTTCTAATGCCCTATTAAAAAGGGGCAAGGGCGAAGCCAATGTCACCTTCTAAAAAAGCGAACGGTTGAGCCGTTCGCTTTTGTTTGACTAATAGTTAATTTTATCTACTTCGAAGAAGGACTGCGGATATCCGCATAAAGGACATACTTTCGGAGCGCTCTTGCCATAGACTTTGTGTCCGCAGATTTCGCATTCCCATACGGTGCTCTCATCATCCTTCGCAAATACGCCGCCGCTCTCCACATTCGACAATAACTTCAGATAGCGGGCTTCATGCTGGGATTCAATCTTGGCTACCAGGTCCATTTGGGCAGCGATTTTAATGAAGCCTTCCTCGCGGGCATCCTTCGCCATATTCGCATACATGTCGGTCCATTCGTAGTTTTCACCGGCTGCAGCATCCTTCAGGTTTTCGCTGGTCGTGGGAATCTTGTCACCATGCAAGTGCTTGAACCACAGGTAGGCATGCTCCTGTTCGTTTCTCGCTGTTTCCAAAAAGAAGTTCGCGATTTGTTCATAGCCTTCTTCTCTGGCCTTCGCCGCGTAGAAGGTGTACTTGTTGCGCGCCTGGCTCTCACCCGCAAAGGCAGTTGCCAGATTCTTTTCGGTTTTGCTTCCTTTTAAATCCATGTTCCATTCCTCCTTATTCAGTGTTTCAGTAATTCTCGTCGTAAATCATGAAATAGGCTTGCGGGTGGTCACAGACCGGACATTTGTCCGGGGCCTTGTCCGACACGATGATGTGTCCGCAGTTCCGGCAAATCCAAACGGTTTTGCCATCGGCGCGCGCAAAGACGATGTGATCGTCAATGTTCTTCGCCAGTTTGCGATAACGCTCTTCGTGGCGCTTCTCAATGGCTGCTACACCCGACATTTTGGCGGCGATTTCCGTGAAGCCTTCTTCTCTGGCCTCTTTGGCAAACGTCGCATACATGTCAGTCCATTCATAATGCTCACCGCTGGCAGCATCCAGTAAATTCACAGTAGTCTCTGGAACACTTCCGCCATGCAGGTACTTGAACCAGAGTTTGGCGTGTTCCTTTTCATTCCCCGAGGTTTCCTCGAAGATCGCCGCAATCTGTTCATACCCGTCTTTTTTTGCCTGGGAGGCATAATACTCATACTTGACCCGAGCCTGACTTTCTCCCGCAAAGGCAGTTTGAAGATTCTTCTCCGTTTTCGTTCCTTTCAGATCCATTAATTTCCTTTCTTTTGAGCTGCTTGTTTTTGGCAAGCGGGGCATGTCCCGACAAAGACGATGCCGTTGTTGGAAAGAGCGTATCCGGATTCTTCTTCAATGATTTGAGACAGGGAGCGCAAAGCCGGTGATTCATAATCTTCAAAGCGTCCGCATTCCGAACAACAGAGGTGGCAATGCTTGTCCAACCGGTGATCATAGCGATCTGCACCCGGTTTAACCAGACTCACAAGGCTGCCTTCCGATGAGAGAACTTTCAGATTGCGGTACACAGTTGCCCGGCTGATGCTCGGATAATCCTGATGCAAACGCAAATACACTTCTTCGGCAGTGGGATGATTTCCCAGTTGTTGTACTGTTTCAAGTACAACTTTTCGTTGTATGGTCTCTCTTCTTTCCATATAATAATAGTATTCTTATTAAGAACAATTGTCAATTAAATTGGTATATTTTGGTAAAATTTCGATAATTTAAATAATCTTGGTAATTTTTAATGATTGTTCAATTTTTTCTTTCTTTTTCCAGATGAAAAAGGCGAAAATAAATCAATCTTTGGGAATCGTGTGGTTGTGCTGACAAATAAATTTTCGAAAAAATTTTAATCTTGTTGCTATTTTGTCAAATTTTTCTGATTTTTCAGGATTTCAAAACCCAGCTGTCTTCACTCAGGCTGCGTTTCGTGCAATAGAAAGCCGTCATCGCCTTGAGCATCGAGGCAATATCCAGGGCTCCGCAGGTCTCATAGCTGGAGTGCATTGCCCACTGTGGCAAGCCGATATCCAGGGCGGGCATGCTCACCTGGGTGAGGCTAATCTGGGCCAGGGTTCCCCCGCCCATGATATTGGAGCGGTTGGTGTAGTGCTGTGTCTTTACTTCCGCCATTTCGCAAATCTGCGCAAACAGCGCCCAGCTTAAGCCATCGGTGGTATAGGAAGTCCGGGCATTGTGCTTGATCAAAATCCCTTCGTTAAGATTGGCAGAGTTAGTCGGGTCATCAAACTCCGGATAGTTGGGGTGGGCTGCGTGTCCGTTGTCACAAGAGAGAAACAGCGAGTTCGCAAAGAGCTTTCGCACTGAGCCGCCAACAGCAGCCGCAATCTCTGAAAGAGTATCAAAGAGGAAGGTGGAGGCTGCCCCCTGACGGGTGGCGGAACCGACTTCTTCATTATCGAAGCAGGCGAGTACCGGAATGTTTTCGCTGCTTTCGCTTTGTGTAAAAGCTTCATAGCCCAGCCAAGCACAGGCCTGGTCATCCAGCCGCGGGCTGCTGAGCATTTCTTTGTTTACGCCCCAGACCTCCCCTTTTTGACGGTTGATCAGATAGAGGTCATGGGCCAGGATATCATCCGGTTTGACCTTCAATTCTTTTGCCAGTAATACCCTTAACAAAGGCAGGCGCTGGTTGCTTAAGCCCAGCACCGGCAGCAGGTGCCGCTGGGCATCAAGCTTCACGCCGTTGTTTGCCTCCCGGTTCATGTGAATGGCTGGATTGGGGATCACCAGTGGGGTGGCTTGAACAACCATCGGTACCGCTATGACACTCCCGTCTTTTTTTACCATCACCCGTCCGGCTAAATGCAAAGGCCGATCAAACCAGGAGGACCAAATCGCACCGCCATAGGGCTGGGTGTTGAGTTCTACGACATTGCGGGTATAGATTTCACCATTGGGCTTCACCTTGAAGCAGGGTGAGTCCAAATGCGCGGCAATGATGGAAAACCCGGTGGCTTTGTCCTTGGGCATGCGCCAGGCCAAAAGCGAGGAGCCGTTGGCACTCACATAATAGTTCTGCCCCGGCTTCAGATCCCAGCTTTGATTTTGGTATAGCTCCATAAAACCCTGACTGTCGAGCTTTTCTTTCAGTCTTGCCACTGCCTGGTAGGCGGTGGGGCTTCCGTACAAATGGTCTAACAATGTTTCCTGGATGGTGCTCATAAATCCTCCTTATTAAAAAAAGACGATTCTTCCGGAATCATCTTAGCCGCCCAATAAAATCGCGACTGAAGCGATCAGGTAGACCGCCAGTGCCGCAAGCAGAAGATATTTGCAGCATTGGTATAGAATCTTTCCCACGAATGATCACTCCCCTAGATGTCTTCATTGTAGCCGGATTTTCGCAGATTCGTCAATAAGCAGCGATTGAAAAAGGGATGAAAGATCAAATCCGATAAAGGTGAAAACACGGAGAAAAACGGATCAG
>JAISTR010000051.1 GCA_031272515.1 Erysipelotrichaceae bacterium
GAAGCTGGCGCGTCAGATAAAAGGCTCCAACAACTGGAAGAAGACGAAACATCGTATCGCGCTTCTTTATGAGCATATAGCAAGCCAGAAGAGTGATTTCAACCACAAGCAGACAAGCACGCTGTGCAAAAGCCACGACTGCGTGTTTTCAGAAGAGTTGAAAATCAAGGACATGACGAAATCTGCCAAAGGGACATTGGACAATCCAGGTACAAAGGTCAAACAGAAGAGCAGACTCAACAAGTCCATCCTTGAGCAGGGTTGGGGTGAGTTTGACCGGCAGATGGATTACAAGATGGCTGAAAAAGGCGGTGTGTACATTAAAGTGTCTGCCGCATACACAAGCCAGACCTGTCCCTTGTGCGGGGCAGTGGACAAGGAGAACCGCAAGACGCAGGCCAAGTTCTTTTGTGTGCATTGCGGGCATTCTGATGACGCTGATGTAAACGCTGCGATTAACATTAAAAAACGCGGCCTCGCCCTTTTGGGAAAAGCCGCAGCTTAAGAACACCACGGACCGGGGGACGCCCGGAACGCTAAATTGCCTGTCGGATGGCGAGGTCATAGGACTGCCAGATGAAGCAGGAACCCACCGAGGCCGCATTAGCGGCGGTAGGAATCCCCCGGCTTAAGCCGTGGGGAGGATGTCAAGCTTTTTCGGAAGAGAAGGTTAACCAGCTGTTATTGGCTCCAAAAGATTGCGTGGACCTGTCTGTTGCCTTGAATCAGGCTCTGGACGAGATTTTGGTGAATGGCAAGAGTTTCAGGTGAGGCCGCTTAACCCCTTTACTAAAATTTAATATTTTGCCTGAATCAAGGCATTGAAAGCGTTAACAATAATTCTTTGAATTCACTTGATTTATAACCGTCGCTTTGGTATAGTGAATGTATTGATTCGAACAGGAGGAGTCAAAATGATTAAACACCTGCGTATAGATAACCGCTTGATCCATGGTCAGGTAGCGGTGGTCTGGATGGGCTATATCGGAGCCCCTTGCATTATTGTTTCCAACGACAAAGTCGCTGCTGACCCGATCCAAAAGATGGCCCTGCCTTTGGCAGCCAGAGGAAAGAAAGTATTGGTGTTCTCCAATGCGGAGACCATCCAGTACACCAAGGACCATCCGGATGAACCGCTCTTTGTCATCGCCAAGAATCCAGCCGATGCCCTGGAGATTCTGGAATCCGGTGTGGAAGTGGAAGAAGTCAATGTCGGCAATGCCGCACCTGTACAGGGGACCAAGTATACGATGGTCACCAAGGCAATTGCGGTGACTGCGGATGACGCTGTGCTTTACCGCAAGATTGCGGAGATGCGCGGCGGCAAGCTGAAATGCTGGATGATTCCGACCGACCAGGCCATCGATTTCATCGACGTACTCAAAAACAAAGGATTTTAAGCAAAAACGGCTTAAGCCGTTTTTCTTAACAAATAGAAAGGCAAGATATGCAACTGAAGATTTACCGGCGTATCAATCAGCTGATCATCGGCTCGATGATTGGGGTTTTGGTTGGTACAGCGATTCTTTTAACCCGCAAGGACCTCTCCGAAAGCAGCCGCAACATCATGATTGCCTCATTGATTATCATCGTGGTTGTTGCCTTTTTTGGTGCCAAGATGCTGGAGAACAACTGGGACAAGCGCATGATTCAAAAGATGGCACTCAATCAGCAGATTGCTTTGGCCAACATCATCGAAACCACCCGTTTCATGATTATCCGCGATACCTCCTTCCGCAAGTACATCCTTTGGGAATTCAAGGTGATGATGCTGGATCGGCAAGGGAACAAGCGGGAGGCAACCTTCTATGACAAGGTGAATGCATCCCTGCTTGAGATTCCCAAGGGTACAATCTATATGACCTATGACCCGGATAAACCGGACCGGATGTTTGTGATTCCCAATGTCATCATCTCGCATATTCCGACCC
Organism: Erysipelotrichaceae bacterium; assembly: GCA_031272515.1. Taxonomy (GTDB): domain Bacteria; phylum Bacillota_I; class Bacilli_A; order Erysipelotrichales; family Erysipelotrichaceae; genus JAISTR01. Next base: position 1,932 of record JAISTR010000051.1, read on the forward strand.
TGATGCCGGTTGTCAAGAAGTTTGAGAGTACCAAGAACTTCCACATCAAATATATTAATGTCTACTATGATGGCGGTTTGGTCTTCAAGACCTTCAAGGAGACTTTGAAAGAGCAGAAAGAAGCAGCGTCCTAAGCGCTGTTTTTTGTTTTTTCATGGAAAGAAACCTGAAAATTCGGGGTTGGAGGATTCGCCAATCCCGAATTTTCATCATTTCTTTTCCTCTTTTTCAGCCTAGCCTATTGATTTGTATACCGGCTTTAGTATAATATTTCTTGTGTTTACAGACACAAACAAATTTGTTTAGAGTTACTAAACAGGGGTGACGGGATGGACATCGGGCAAAAAATCAAACAACTCAGGATTAAAAACGGGCTTACGCTCAATGACCTGGCCAGCCGCTGTGAGCTGACCAAAGGCTTTTTATCCCAGCTCGAGCGCGGCTTGACCACCCCCAGCATTCCCACCCTGCAGGACATCGTGGAAGCCCTGGGCATCACGATGGCGAAATTCTTTCAGGAAGAGAGTGATGAGAAGGTGGTCTTTACCGCCAATGACCACTTTGTGGACCAGCGGGAAGGCTACACGGTGACCTGGATTGTCCCCAATGCCCAGAAAAACCAGATGGAACCAATCCTGGTGGAGTTGAACCCGGGGGAAAAGACCATGGATATCTCCCCGCATGAAGGGGAGGAGTTTGGCTATATCACCCAGGGCAAAGTCACCCTGGTCGATGGCGAACACCACTATACAGTCAAAAAAGGCGAGACCTTCTACATCAAAGGCCAAAACCTGCACTATATGAAAAATAACACCAGTCAGCCAGCGAAGCTGATCTGGATTACCACCCCGCCGGTATTTTAAGAGGAAAGACACTATGAAAGAACTGATCCGTTTTGAAAACATCGTCAAGGAATTTGACGGCACCCTGGTGCTCAAAAGTATCAATCTCTCGATTGAAGCAAATGAATTTGTGACATTATTGGGACCCTCCGGCTGCGGCAAGACCACCTTGCTGCGGATTCTGGGCGGGTTTTTGGAGCAGACGGAGGGCAAGGTCTATTTCGACAATATCGAAATCTCCGACCTGCCGCCCTACAAGCGCGAGATCAACACCGTCTTTCAGCGCTATGCGCTCTTTCCTCACCTCAATGTCTATGACAACATCGCTTTTGGCTTGCGCATCAAAAAGACCAATGAGGCGGTTGTGAAGCAGAAGGTGGAAAAGATGCTGGAGCTGGTAAACCTGGAGGGCTACCAAAGCCGGGCAGTCACCCAGCTCTCCGGCGGACAGCAGCAGCGGATTGCCATTGCCAGAGCCCTGGTCAATGAACCGATGGTGCTCTTATTGGACGAGCCTTTGGGGGCTTTGGATTTGAAGCTGCGCAAGGAAATGCAGCACGAACTCAAGAAACTGCAGAAGGAAGTCGGCATCACCTTCATCTATGTCACCCATGACCAGGAGGAAGCCCTGACCATGAGCGACAAGATTGTGGTCATGAACCATGGTGAAATCCAACAAATCGGCACCCCCACGGACATCTACAACGAACCGGGCAACCGTTTCGTCGCCGATTTCATCGGCGAATCCAACATCATCGAGGGTACAATGATCAAGGATTACCGGGTGGAGTTTGACGGCAAGGTCTTCGAGTGTGTGGACTATGGCTTTGATGAGAACGAACCCATCGAGGTAGTCCTTAGACCGGAGGACATGGACATCGTCGACAAGAAAAAGGGCAAGATTACCGGTATCGTGCGCTCGATTCTCTTCAAGGGTGTGCACTATGAAATCATCGTCGACACCCCGCAGCGCTCCTACCTGATTCATACCACCGATAACAGTGAAATTGGCAAGGAAGTCGGTTTGGACTTCTGGCCGGAAGACATCCATGTGATGTCCCGGGTGGACCACCGCGTATGAAGGGTTTCCGCTCGCTGGTAAGACCCTATATCGTCTTCGGCTTTATCTTTATTGTCATTCCGATGGTGCTGATTGTGCTCTATGCCTTCACCAAGAGCGGCAATTCGGTATTGACCTTTCAGTTCACCTTCGACAACTTCAAGAAGTTCTTCGACCCGGTTTTTGTGAAGGTTTTGGGCAAGTCTTTGGAAATCGCCATCATGACCACCGTCATCTGTGTTTTAATCGGCTATCCGATTGCCTATGCGATTTCCAAGCTCAAGGAGAACACCCAGACCTTTCTGATTGTGGTAATCACCGTGCCGATGTGGATTAACATGCTGGTGCGGACCTATGCCTGGATTTCCCTGATTTCCGATAACGGCATCATCAATTCAATCCTGGTCGCCATCGGCCTTTCCCCAGTCAAGATCATGTACACCGACTTTGCGGTAACCCTGGGCATGGTCTATAACTTTCTGCCCTTTATGATTCTGCAGATTCACTCCAGCCTCACGCGGATGGACTATTCGCTGATTGAGGCTTCCTATGACCTGGGTGCCAACCGCACCCAAACCTTCCGCAAGGTGGTCTTTCCGCTTTCGCTCTCCGGTGTCATCTCCGGGATTACCCTGGTATTTCTGCCGGCGGTATCGACCTTCGTCATTCCCAAACTGCTGGGCGGCGGATCCTATGTCTTAATCGGCAACCTGATTGAAAATCAGTTTATTACCGTAGGGGAGTGGAACTTCGGTTCCGCGATTTCCCTGATCATGGCGGTGATTATCATGATCTCCATGTGGGTCACCCGCAAGTTCGATCAGGACCCAGAAGCAAACCGGGAGGTGGTCAACAATGGTGGGGTCTAAGCAGCGCCGGATTCCCGGAGCCCTCTTGATTGGGGCTACCATCCTGTTCTTTTATCTGCCAATCATTTTGATGATTGTCTTTTCCTTCAATGATTCCCGTTCTTTAACCAGCTGGAACGGCTTCTCTTTGCGCTGGTACCAGGAGCTCACCCGCAACCGCGAGATCGTGCAGGTGGTCACCACGACGATTGTCGTGGCGATTATCTCCACGATTGTCTCCACGATCATCGGCACCATTACCGCCATCGGCTTATCCAAGTGCTCGCGGCTGTTGAAGGAAATCATTCTGGATGTCAATGACCTGCCGATTCTCAATCCGGAAATTGTGACCGCAATTGGCATGATGCTGCTGTTTTCCTCGCTGGCGGTGGAGAAGGGGTTTTGGACCATGCTTTTGGCCCACATCGCCTTCTCAATCCCCTATGTGATATTAAGTGTACTGCCCAAGCTGCGACGGCTGGATCCCAACATTGCGGAAGCGGCTTTGGATTTGGGTGCTAAGCCCATGACCGCCATGACCAAGGTCATCATTCCCCAGATTATGCCAGGCATCATCTCCGGGGCCCTGATTGCCTTCACGATGTCGTTTGACGACTTTGTGATTTCCTACTTTGTCACCGGCAACGGTGTCAAGAACATCTCGATTTTTGTCTACACCATGAGCAAGCGGGTCAATCCCACCATCAATGCCCTGTCAACGATTATGGTGGTGCTGATTACCATTGCTCTGGTGGCTGTGAATATCGTGCCATTTGTCACCAAAAGGAAAGAGGAGGGTAAAGCATGAAAAAGATTTTATTGATTGGAGTGTTGTTGTTGTCGCTGCTTGCGGGCTGCGGTTCATCTTCCGGGGAAAAACAGACCCTGAAGATTTTCAGCCCCAGTGTCTACATTGACCCCAGCGTCATCACCGAGTTTGAGCAGAAGTTCAATGCCAAGGTCATCTTTGATGAGTTCGAGTCCAACGAACAGATGTACACCAAGCTGTTAAGCGGGGAAACCTATGACATTCTGGTGCCGTCGGATTACATGATTGAACGGCTGATTGAAGAGGGCAAGCTGCAGGAGATTGACCTGGACAAGATCCCCAACTTCAGCGGTGTGATTGAAGGGATTACCAACCTGGACTACGATCCGGGAAACAAGTATTCGGTTCCCTATTTCTGGGGAACGGTCGGTTTGCTTTATAACGAAAACAACGTCGACCTGGCGGATTTAAAGGCGGAAGGCTGGAACATTCTGCACGACACCAAGTACAAGGGCAAGATTTTCATCTATGACAGTGAACGCGATATGTTCATGGTTGCCCTGAAAGCTTTGGGCTATTCTGCCAACACCGATGACGAAGCTGAGATTCAAGCGGCCTATGAGTGGCTGGTACAGATCAACAGCACCATGGATCCGGTCTATGTCACCGATGAAGTCATCGATGCGATGATTGCCGGCAACAAGGATTTGGCTATCATCTATTCGGGTGATGCCGTCTACATCAAGCTGGAAAACGAAGCGATGGAGTACTTCACGCCCAGTGAGGGGACCAACCTGTGGGTGGATGCGATGGTGATTCCGGCGGATGCCGCCAATCCGGATTTGGCACATGAATGGATCAACTTCATGCTGGATGAGGATGTCGCCTACCGCAATACCATCGAAGTCGGCTACACCTCGATTCTGCAATCGGTCTATGACGAAGTCAGCGGACCGGGCGGGGACTTTGAAGGAATCGAAGCCTACATCCCGCGCTTGGGCTATGCTGCTGACGAAATCTTCCACCACAACGAAGAGCTGCGCAAGGCGATTGCGGAACTGTGGGTAAGGGTCAAGGCCCAGTAGTCTCTCACATCTTTGTTCGGCAATGCCGAATCTTGTGTCCAGTAATAAAAACCGTTCTCAACAGGCATGAACAATGCCTGTTTTTTTCGCTTTTTTCATGATTTTGTCATCTTTGTGAATTGACTTTGCTATGTGCATTTTGTATGATATTGACACAAAGAAGAGGATGGGGAAATGAAAGAATTGACAATGATGCCAGGCATCCTGTTTTTCATCATAAGGGCGATTAATCCGGCGCCAAATCTTAGCGTCTCTTCCATTATGGTCCCGACCGGAGTCACCGCCAACATCCAGTTGTTGGCGGCAATCTTTGCGGTTTCCGGACTGATTCTGATGCGGGCGCTACGCTCCAAACGCAACTGATTCAACAACCTTAACGGTTGTTTTTTTATGGGATTTCCAAAAATGCTTTTGACTTTGGGATAAAATTGACAAAGGCCTTTGCTTTTCTATATTATTAAGGTGGAAAGTTGTAAGGGAGGCAGGATGAAGAAGCGCGTTTTTGGTGTCCTGATTACATTTATCATGGCCTTAGGGATGCTTACCCATTCCCTCTTTGCGCTTGCACTCAATGTTTCCACCGATACCCCTGACTATACCGGCACCCTGGACCTGAAATATCCAGTGGTGAGTTTCTATAAAGACGAGTATAAAAATATCCTGGACAAAGACCATCCTTTGATGGCGGCTGATTTCAAGGATAATAAGATTTCCTTAAGCGCTACCGTTTCCTTTGACACCGGCAACTTTGATGCGGTGGCGGAGGTTTTAAACAACGCCCAGGTTGCTCCCTATCCCATCAGTGAAGACACCCTGGTGGCGATGGGCATCAACCAGAGCACCCGCGATTCCTTCTGCTCGCAAAGCGAGGCAGGGGCCAGGACCTGCATGGTTTCCCCCAGCTGGATCATCTGGATGAACAAGGACCGCCTGACCCTGGAGGCAAGCTACAGTGTTACCATCACCCTGCCTTTGGGCTTTAGCTATAAGGACAGCTTTATTAAAGCGGTAACCTCCTCCAACGGCACTTCGCTGTTTGCCAATAACAAACTGCCCAGCGGGCTTAAAGTAAAAGAGCTGAGCTTTGCGGGCGGAGCCTTGCACATCAGCTTCTATACCGCCACCCCCCTGGAGGGCAAGGTGTTCTTCAACAGCCTCAAAGCGATTGACCTGAAACTCACGGATGCGATTGTCGTGGACAAAACTGTCATCTACAGCGACAGCTACAAGATCTACGAGAAGCAGGGCAAGGTCCCGGTGGATGTACTGGTGACTGCCAAATATGACATCTTTATGCCTGTTGCGATGGATGATCCGGATAAGCCGATTGTACCCGAGGAGGAACCCGAGGAATCGGCTGGTGAATCGAAGTTTCTGCAATCCTCAGAGATCCTGGCCAACTACAATGCCGCCAAAGCCAACATCATTACCGTCCTCGACCTGTTTTTAAGCTTGGATGTCATCTATCAGTCCGATAATCCGGCGGATGCGGACAAGGCCAATACCTACTTCGGGGGGTCGGTGACCATCAAGTATGTGGATGAGAAGGGCAAGAATTTCAAGAAGAATGCGGTTTTGACCGGGCTTTTGGGCACGGAGGTGCTTTTGCCTGAAGTCAGTGGCTATGATTTCTATAAAATCACCGAAGAAAAAAAGTTTGCGCCAGCCGGGTTTGCGAAGCAAACCGCGACCGGCATGACCTATAAGACCTCCAGTCAGACCTTCATTGCCTCCTATGCGAAAATCTCCTCCACTGTCTCCACTGATTTTGGACCCAAGCTGGTGGTGGGGACCGCAAAGAAGGGCGAACTCTGTCCCTGGATTCTCGCGCTGGCGGGCTGTTTCTGCATCCTGGTGCACCACCGCTACCGGATTTTAGCCATTCTTGACAAAAAATAACCATCATCTGGCACTTTTGCCTGCGTTTTTGCTTTTCCATCAACAGCTAAATACGTTATAATTGAACCGACGGACCCGAAGCGGTCCCGCAGGAGAGGTATGCCGGAATCTTTTTTCCATCGCTACGAAAAAACCTTGCGCAAAGTTTTCTTTTGGTGCGCTTTTGGTTTGAGCGCCGTTGCGGCTGTCTTTTTTTTACAATCCCTGATTCATAACCAAACTGTGTCCGCAACCGAACGCAGTTTTTCCGATTTGTTTGTGATATTGCTTTCGCTTTTGATGCTGGCTGGCAGCTTCAGCATGCTCGCCTATGTCATTTTATTGATCTGCTATCAGGACGACAGCCACCGGCGGGTCGGAACCACTGTAGGCTTAATCAGTGCCCTTTGCGGTTTGAAGGCCTCACTGGAAGGCCTGGACAATAACACCGCCTCGAGTTTTTTGTTGGCAGTGGCCATGATTGCATCCGCTTTGACCGCGATTTGCTGGGGCGTTGAACTTTTCTATCATCAGGACATCACTTTCCGTGACAGTGCCTTTATTATAAAGAACGCTTTTTCTGATTTCTCCAAACTGTTTCAAAAGAAGGAAACGGAAGAACTGATTGAAGATGACGTTCCCTTACGGCCTTCCACCCTTTATAAGGAGGCGGAGATCTCGCTGGCACAGAAGGACTCCCTGCCAAAAATCAGCAGCGGTCCCCGCACCCGGCGCAAGCCCAAGATTGAGCTGGCACCTGCCAAAAGCAAGGTGACGGAAGCCAAGGCGGGAGAGCCAGCAAAAGAGACTAAAGTCAAAGTCAAAGGCAAGGGTGTCAAAGAGCCACAAGCGGTGGCAGACACCTTAGAGCAGCCAAGCGAAGAGCCGGTGATTGCGGAGATACCGCAAGAATCCCTGCCGGAAGACACACCGCCAATTCCAGAGGTGCAGCCGCCTTTAAGCAAGCACGACTACCTCAAGGAAGCCGGTGGCAAAATCAAGGAATTATGGACCTCCTTGCGCTCTTCCCGCACCCAGCAGGCACCGCCCTTAATGCCGATTGAGGAAGAGGAACCGGTTGAAGAGGAGCTGCCCAAAGAGCCGGAACTCTTCAAGGATGCCGGACCGATTGAGCTGGAGCCTTTGGATGACATCGTCACCCTGTCGCAATTGGAAGAACAGAAAACCCAGGAATTAATACCAGGCGAAACCCAGGAAGTACCGGTGGTTTCGCAAAACAATATTGAATGGAAAGAACCGGATGCCCCAGCCCCAACCTTCACAAAACGGGTAAGAGGTTTCTTTGGTTCGCTGTTTAAGGCGAAAGAAGAACCACAAATACAAGCTGAAGAAGCACCCAAACCGCGCTCCTTCATCGAATCCATTCCCACGGTACTGCCACCGAGTGAACCGGAAGTCACTGAGATACCGATACCGGAGGCAGAAGAACTGCCGGTGGCTGAAGAGCTGAGTGCGGATGTGGTGATCGACGAGAAACCCAGCTTTGAAGAACAGATTAAAGAAGAGGAAGAAGCAGCCCGCAAGATTGCGGCCGCTTTGGAAGAAGAAGAAAAGACAGAAGCGGTTGTAGCAGATGAGCAGCCGGAAGCAGCTGTTGTTGAAGAAGCTGCCATTGAAGAAATCCCTGTTGAAGAAGCTGCTGTTGAAACTGTTGAAGAAGAACAGCCGGTTTTACAAGAGGAAGCACAAAAAGAAACCCAAAAAGAACAATTGCCGCCGGAAGAACCGGTGATCGAAGCAGAGCAGATAGAAGAGACACCAAAACCAGAGGAAGCAGAACCGGAAGCGGCAAGCACGGAAGTAATAAAAGAAGCGACAAAAGCGGCTGGCAAGGCTGGCTTTGGTGCGCGCTTGAAGGGCTTCTTCAAAAAGATGGTCTCACCGATGATCCCCAAAGACGATGAGGAGGAAGAGGCTGCGGCAGAATCAGAAAGTGCAAAAGAAGAAGTACCGGTTGAACCCGAAGCAGCAGTAGTGGAAGCAGCTATGCTGGGGGAAGAAGCACCGGATATCCAGGAAGCGGCCGCAATCGTCATCGATGCACAAGCAAAGATCAGCGAGCCAGAGCAGCCGGTAGAGCAGGAAGTAATAGAAGAAGAGAAACCGACAGCGGAAGCGGTGCCTGTTGAAGAGCAACCGCAGCCTGAAGCACTTGAAGCAGAACAGGTTGTGGCAAGTGAAGAAGCACAGGCAGAAAGCACAGAGCCGGTTGAAGCAAGTAAAGAGCCAAAAGAACCGGAAGCTTTAGAAACAATAGAAAGCGCTGAAGTGACTGAGCCTTTGGAAGTGGAGCCGGAAGACGAAGCCTTTATCCCCAGCGAACCGGAGGTTTTCACCGGTGAGCTGCCTGTTATTGTAATCGAAGCACCGGATGAAGAACCGCCTGCGGCAGAAGAAGCGAAAGCAGAACCGGAAGCGGAAATAGCACAAACCCAAGAAGAGATCCCAAGTGAACCCGCTGCGGAAGTATCCGAAGTCGTCAAACTCACTTTCTCGCAAAGACTCAAGAGCCTGTTCTCCCGCAAGCAGCCGCCGGCTGTCGGGGTAGAACTGCCGGCAGAACCAGTGATACAAGCAGAAGCTCCGGTTGAGGAAATACCGGAAGCAGCTGAAACAGCAGCAGAAGCCATTGAAACCATCAGTGAAAGTGCCGATGCAATCCCGGTTTTAGAAGAAGAACCTGATGTGGTTGCGGTAGAACCGCTGGAAGAAGCCCTGAAGTCACTGGTGAGTGAAATCAAAAAACCGATCGAACCGGAAGTGATATCGCCTGTCAGTGAGACTTTACAACCGCTGCAGCCGGAAGAACCGGTTTTACAAGAACCGGAAACCAAAGAGCAGGCGGATGAAAAGCTTGCGGAAATCGAAGAAGAGATCCTGCAGGCGGAAGAGCAAGAAATCCGTCAGGAAGCCAAAGAGCCGGTTCCAACTGAACTAACTGGCAAATCGGAAGTACCGGAAGTAGTCAAAACCGCTTTGCAGAAGCGTTTGACCCGGTTAAGTAAAACCAGCATGGGTGTTCCTTCCACGCCCTTGCCAGAAGCACCTGTCATACCGGAAACCAAAGCAGAAGAACCTGTTGGTACTTTGCCTGAAGCCGGGATTGAACCGGAAGCCGAGCAAATGCAGGTGGATATCCTGCCGGCACAGCCGCAAGCCCTTGACATCATCCGCGACGAAGCGATTACCGTTGAGGAAGCAGGACCGGAAAAGAAAGGTCTGCTTGCCTGGCTGCGTGGCTCCAAGGAAAAAGAAAAGAAGCAAGCTTCTCCAGAGTTGGTCCTGCCTGAGCAATCCATCACCACCGGTCCGGTGGAGATCGATCAGGATGCCATTGATGTTGAAGCCCTGAACGTACAGGAAATCGAAGGCGGACTGCCCCCGGTTTTGGATGATATTTTTGAAGAGCCGGTAATCAAGGAAGAACCCTCCATCTATGAACAGCTGAAGGAAAAAGTCCCGCAGCCGGAACCTGTAAAAGAAGAACCAAAACCGATTGCGGAAGTAATCAAACCGGTACAGGCTACTGAGATACCCAAAGAGAAACCGGTGAAAAAGAGCGAGGGCATGTTCAGCTGGCTGACCAAAACGGAACCAATCAAACCGCTGGTGTTGCCGCAAGACTCCATCCCGCAGGAAATCACTGAGGCTCCGCCAATCAGGCGCGGCCGCAGAAAGAAGGTCGAGGAACCGGTACCGGAGCCGGTCTATGAAGAAGAGGAAGCCCTGCCGAAGAAACAAAGCGGCTTCAGCCGTTTCTTCGCCAACAACTGGCAGACGATGCTGAAGATCACCGTCGTCTTTGCCCTGACGGTCGGCATTGGGATCTCCATCTACAACTACTATCAAACCAATTTAAAACCCATCTATGTCGACATCTTTGAAGGCATGGAAGTCGGCTTCTTTGGGATTAATGGTGAAGGCAAGGCGGAAATCGTCTCCTTCCCCAAGAAAACCCATGATGAGAAATACAACAGTTTCCTGGATGAAACCCGCTTTGTCCTAAGCATTGAAAACGGGCTTTCCAACGGCGATGTCATCACCATCACCGCCTATGTCAATGAGAAGCTGCAAAAACAAAACCGCTATGTAATCGATAACCTTACGATGACGGTCACCGTCACCGGACTTTCCTCCCTGGTGTATTCACCCGCAGATATCACCAACTATCAGGATGTGGTGTCGCTCTTGGATCAAAGTGCCTACGACCTCTTTGAGTACACCTCAATGACCAAGATATCCTATACCCCCAAGCTGGAATGCTATGGCAATGTCAGCGATATCTTTGTAGGGGATACCACCCTGCACTATACGACGATTCTGCGCTACTATGACTTCTATTATTCCTGGGAAGATTTAGTCAATGATATCCGCCACTACAACTATGGCTATGTCGTCGGTTTAACCAATATCCTGGTGGATGAGTATGGAAAGGTAAACAAATCCCCCAGCGATGTCTTCCACGACAAGCTCGGCTTGAAAGCGGATTACAACAATATCAAGAATGCGATGGAACAGCGGGGTTTCTCCTGCCAGGTGCTCAACTAATGGAACAATTACATGTGAATCAAGCTGTCGAACTCATTGACCCGCTGATTGGCTTAAGCGGGAACTTGGCGAATCTTTCCGCCTTCCTCTATGACCTGTTGCCAGGGCTCAATTGGGCCGGTTTCTACCTCATGAAGGATGGGGGACTGATACTGGGACCCTTCCAGGGAAAAATCGCCTGTACGCGTATTGCCGTAGGCAAGGGCGTGTGCGGGACTTCTGTTTTGAAACAGGAAACGATTGTGGTACCGGATGTGCACCTGTTTCCCGGACACATCGCTTGTGACAGCGCCAGCGAAAGCGAAATCGTCGTGCCGATTATCAAAGACGGGGAAGTATTGGGGGTATTGGATATTGATGCCCCAACCAAGAACCGCTTTTCTCAAGCGGAGAAGAAATTTCTGGAAGCCTTTGTCAAAGAAGCAGTACTGAAGTGCTTTGAATGAATAAAAAAGCTGATGTAAGATCAGCTTTTTATTTAGCGATAAGAATGGATTTAGTTTGACATTTCCTTTCATTCCGGTACAATTAAAACAACAGTGACGAAAGAGACAGCGCTGCGTTGACCTCATCTATAGAGAAGGGGAGCCTGGTGTAAACCCCCTGGTGAGAAACGTGAGAGAACACTCTGGAACTGCCGGCATGAATCAAGTAGTACCGGCCGTCAGCCGCGTTAAGGCCTTAAGCAGATCATAGTTTCTATGATAACCTGGGTGGTACCGCGGATACAGTCATTCGTCCCTTCGGAAGACTGTTTTTTATTTGGAAAGAGGAGATAGACTATGTGTGGATTCATGTTTTGCAGTGATACCGATATCAGCGATGAACAGTTCGCCAAAGCTTTTGCGAAGATCCGTCATCGCGGACCGGATCAGACCCTGATTATCCGCCGTCCGGAGGGCATTTGGGGATTCCACAGATTAGCCATCATGGACGTCAGTGAAGACGGCATGCAGCCGTTTTTTGCCCATGACTGCGCAGTTGTCTGCAATGGCGAGCTCTATGGTTTTCGCCCGGTGAAGAAGGCGCTGGAGGAAAAATACTCCTTCATGTCAGAGAGTGACTGTGAACTTTTGATTCCCTTATACAAAGAATACGGGGTCAAGATGTTCAATCAGTTGGATGCGGAATTCGCCTGTGTCCTCTATGATGAAATCAACGGTTCATTGTTGGCAGCCAGGGATCCCTTTGGCATCCGCCCGATGTTTATCGGCTACACCAAAAACAACAAGGTGGTCTTTGCCTCAGAAGGCAAAGCCCTGACTGATCTCTGTACCAAAGTCGAACCCTTTGCGCCTGGCTGCTACTACCAGGACGGGGTGATTGAGCGCTACTATGATGTTGCCCAAAGCGATGCCAGTTACTCGGAAATGGCGGAAATCCTGGGGGGAATCCGTACCAAGCTGATGGATGGCGTGCACAAGCGCATGGATGCGGATGCCCCGGTTGGTTATCTGCTCTCCGGCGGCTTGGACTCCTCGCTGGTCTGTGCCATTGCCTCCCGCTACTTAAAGAAACCGTTGGAGACCTTCTCCATTGGCATGGCAACCGATGCCATTGACTTGAAGTACGCAAAGATTGTCGCCGATTATATCGGCTCCAATCACCACGAAGTCATCATCGCCAGGGAGGATGTCATCAATGCCCTACAGCCGGTCATCAAAACCCTGGAGAGCTATGACATCACCACCATCCGGGCCTCCATCGGCATGTATCTCTTATGTGCCTGGATCAAGGAAAATACCGATATCAAGGTGCTGTTTACCGGGGAGATCTCCGATGAGCTCTTTGGTTATAAATACACGGACTTTGCGCCTTCCCCGCAGGAATTCCAGAAGGATGCGATGAAGCGGGTACGGGAGCTTTATCAATATGATGTCCTGCGCGCGGACCGCTGCATTTCCGGCAACGGCCTGGAAGGGCGGGTTCCCTTCGGGGATTTGAAGTTTGCCCGCTTTGTGATGTCGATTGACCCGGCCAGAAAGATGAATACCTACAATATGGGCAAGTACCTATTGCGGACTGCTTTCAAGGATTTAAAGCTGCTGCCGGATTCGATATTATTCAGGGATAAGGCAGCCTTCTCCGATGCAGTGGGACACTCGCTGGTGGAGTATCTGAAAGAGTATGCAGAAGGATATTACAGTGATGCGGAATTTGAAGCGAAGATCAAGAAGTATCAGCACTGTCCGCCCTATACCAAGGAAAGCCTGTTATACCGGGAAATCTTTGAGAAATTCTATCCCGGTCACGATGACTGGATCAGTGCCTACTGGCTGCCCAATCAGGACTGGGAGGGCTCGAAAGTCAGCGATCCCAGTGCCCGCTATCTGTCCAATTACGGTGACAGCGGAAAATAGACAAGAGTATTAAAAAGCCTCGGAAGCGAGGCTTTTTTGTCATTTGTACTTTAAATAAACATCAACATAAGGATAGGGGATCCCCAAAAGCTCAGCCCAGGATAAACCGGTGCTGTCCAATAACCATTGTTGGGCTTCCTGAATGACTTCAATGTACTCCTGTTCACAGAGCGGGTATTTAGTGGTGTTTACGGATGAATCCCAGTAGTAGACACAGGTGTGAATCGCTTGATATTGCTTGTCCCTGATTTCAAATGTTACTTTCGGAGGCTGGATTTTAAATTCATATTTATATTCACCCATATTCCTGAATTCTATGCTCACCCACTTGGAAGTGAGTTCATTAACATACAGCCAGGCGACTTCACGGGCGTCTTCCGCATGATCCAGAATCAAACCTTCACTGGAGATATAATAACCTCTTTCCAGCAACTGGTTCATGATTCGCATCACATCCTGCTTGTCGGTTTCGCTGATATGATCTACTAGATAATCAAAGTACAGTTGAATATAATCTGCGTTTTGACTGATTGCCTGCAGCGTAATCCCGGATGATTCTAAAAGCGGGAAAACAACATCTGTCTCAAAATTTTCAATAAAGGCAATATCATCTTCACTGCAATCACCATCAATATTGCCAAACATGGAATTCAGGGTTCCGGAATGATTAATGGCGCACGAATACTGATAATTTCCTTCGGCAGAATAGAAGGAAATTGCTACGTCCTGCTGGTCAGTGCTCCCTGATAACAAATCCCGCTGGTATATGATAAGGTGATCCTGATACGTATAACCCAGCCTGCTTCTTACCGCTAACAGATGTCCAAAAAAATTATTGAAGTAAACATAAACGTCATATTTCATGGTTTCGTCAAACTTCCATAACTCATTGCTGCCATTAAATGTATACCCTTCATTCAACAGCATCAGGATGGTTGACAGATTTTGATCCAGGATTTCATTTTCTGCCGGCGGTTCCTGTTCGCTGTCCAGACTGCTTCCTTCGCTTTTTTGACTACAAAATGCGAGCGGGAGAGCCCACGGTTTTAACCGTGGGGTGAGAGCGAGCACTTCAAAAGGCAACCCGCTTCGGCGGGTTTTCTTTTGAGTAAACGAAAGAACACACTTGCGCA
>JAISTR010000022.1 GCA_031272515.1 Erysipelotrichaceae bacterium
CCAGAGCACAAGCACCTGCTTCCCCATACGACAATGTGGAAGTGGTCAAACCGGTCGCAAAGATCCCGGGCAGTGTGGCCGGCTTTGTGGCGACGCCTTATGTGGTATCCAACCAATATGTCGATCCGTATGCGAATATGCCGGATGAGTCCAATATGCCTAAACCGGCCAATTACCGTCCCAATGGCAGAGTCAGTGCGATTAAGATCGTAGAAGGGTACCTGCCGATTGTCGGTGAGTGGAAGGCGCCAGCACCAGCCCGCAACTCCTATGCGGCAGCGTTCAAGGCGACGGCTTTGCCAAAGGTCAATGACAGCTTAATGCCGGTTATCGTAGTCAATGATGATATCAAGGTACAAACACCGCCAAGACAGGCTTCCGCTGCGCCAGCCAAAGCAGCACCAGCCAGAGCACAAGCACCGGCTTCCAACTTTGACAATGTGGAAGTAGTCAAACCGGTCGCAAAGATCCCGGGCAGTGTTGCCGGCTTTGTGGCGACACCCTATATAGTCTCCAATCAATATGTCGATCCGTATGCGAATATGCCGGATGAGTCCAATATGCCCAAGCCGGCCAACTACCGGCCCAATGGCAGGGTAGCGGCGATTAAGATTGTGGAAGGGTATCTGCCGATTGTTGGTCAGTGGAAGGCACCGGCGCCAGCGCGCCAAACCTATGCGGTCGTCTTTAAAGAGACGCCGGCACCCAAGATTAATGACAGTTTAATGCCGGTGATTGTACCCAACGAGGATGTCAAGGTACAGGCGAAGGCAGCCCATATGCCACCAGCCCAGACCAGGGGTCTGAGCGGCGTCATCCCCGGCTATGTGGAAACCCCCTATGTGGTCTCCAATCAATATGTCGATCCGTATGCGAACATGCCGGATGAGTCCAACATGCCCAAACCGGCCAGCTATCGCGAAAATCCGCGGGTGGCAGCAATCCGGGTACAGCCGCAGTTTACGCCGATTGTCGGTATGTGGCGGGCACCTGCTCCCCAACGGGGGACCTATGCTTCCGCGTATCGGGAAACCCCGCTGCCGGCCGTTAATGACAGCCTGATGCCGATTATTGTAACCAATGATATGACCCGGGCCCGGACCGGTACCGCTTCGCCACCGCCCGTGGCTGCAGTCAAACCAGCACCGCCCAAGGTGAGCATGCCCGGCTATGTGGAAACGCCCTATATCGTAACCAACGAATATGTGGATCCCTACAAGGATATGCCGGATGAGTCGAAACGGCCCAAGCCGGTCAGCTTCCGCAACAATCCGCGTGTCAGTGCCATCAAGATTGTACAGAAGGAGATACCGGTCGTCGGCAGCTACAAAGCGCCCAAGCCGGCCAAAGGCACCTATGCCTCCGCCTTCAAGATGACACCGGTTCCAGCCCAAAACGACAGCCTGATGCCCGTCTACTTTGATTTAAGGACCGGCAAGCCAAAAGCGATGCCTATGGCAGGATTTGTCGAAACGCCTTATAATATATCCCATGAATACGTGGATCCCTACGCGGATATGCCGGATGAGTCAGATCGACCCAAACCGGCGAGCTTCAAAGCAAATCCCAAAGTCTCAGCGATTGAAATAAAGGAGCAACCAATTGTGATAAGCGGAACCTGGCAGGCACCTGCGCCCAAACCGAGCACCTATGGTGCCAACTACAAAGAAACCAAAGAACATCCGTTCCTGATGACCAATTGGGATGAGATTTTCAATGAGATTTCCAAGAATTACAACGATACTCCGGAAGTAGAAGAACAGCCGGAAGAACCGGAAGTTCAGCCGGATCAAAGCAGCTCCTTTGAAATGGGAGATCTGAGTCTGGAAGCTTTGATCGGCATGGAAAGCGACGAGGTCTCCGCCTCCATCCTCATCAGTGAAGAGGAAGCCAGAAACCTGATTGATCATCCGGATTTACTGAAACAGCCGCGTGACCAGTCGGTGCCCAGTGAAGAGAAACAGGATGATCCCTTCAAGAATTTCAAATTCAGTGAAGGGGAAGACAGTCCGGAGAAACTGGATGCCAAAGCCGCAAAGGTTGTGCAGGAAAGTGAAAAGACTGCAAAAGCAGTCAAAGCTGTAAAGAAGGAACCGGCAAAGGCGAAGGCCGGCAAGGCTGCCAAGGAAGAACCCAAGAGCAGCCGGAAAACGACTGCCAAAGCCAAAGCCGAAAAACCGGAACAGAATTTCCGGCAAATTGATTTACGCAGAGAGAACATCAAGATTATCAAAGAAGAGGAAGAAGCCATGGACAAGCGTTATGACCCGTACAACCCATTTACGTCCGACACCCAGGAAGACGCGACCGATTCCATGCAGGAAGTCCTGCATGAAGCGGACAGCTATGCCTATGACGAAGATTCCTTCAATCAGTTCTTGGAGAAGACGGTCAATCTGAAGACGCCGGCGACGCCGATCAAACAGGCGGAACCGCAGGAGATTGTCACCCTTGATTTGGAGCCGGAAACGATTCCGGAATTCAAGAGTGTGAGTGATGATACCCTCTCCAGCATTGCCTCGGTGAAGTCCTTTGTGAATCCGGAAAACCCGCCGGTGTATCAAACGCCGGTCAATGACACCAAGAAGAACTCAACACCGCCGACGATGCTGCGCCGCAGCAACCGGACCGCCGCCAACAATCTCAATGGCGTCAGTCAAAGCCCGGCAGCCAAGCCGCTGCCGCCGGTGACCCCGATTGCATCGACCCGGCAAATTGATTCCACACCGCTGAATTTCAATGATGATCCCAACCAGGAATTCCTGGTGACTGCGGATGAGATGGATTTGATCGCTGCCAAGGCGAAACAAATCCGGGAAGAGGCGGAACGGGAAGCGGAGCGCGAACGCGTGATTGGCAGCCCCCGGGAGAATCCCAACCGGCCGCAGGTACGCACCATGCCGCCAACCGATCCCATCCTTGCCTCCATTGCCTCAACGACGGTGATGGAGCCGCTCAAACCGGTGGAAAAACCCAAGAAACCGACCATTACCCAGGCTGAACCGGTCAGTGATTTGGTCAAGCAGTTCATCAAGGAACCGCAGCCCAAGAATGTCCGCATTACTGCCAAGGATGTACTGGCGGAAGAGCGCAAAGCGGAAACGGTGACGAAGGTCAAGAGCGTGGAGAATTTCCTGCACAGCGATACCGCCAGCAACAATCAAGTGGTGGTAACACCGATTCTGGATACACCAAAACCGAAGGTAACACCGGTCCATGGCACCGCTGCCAACGGCAGTGCCTCCTCCACCCTGGAAGCCATTTTGAAGGAAACCCCGGAACCGGCAGTCAGTGCGCCAAAGACGGTTACCAAACCGGCAGCGCAGCCGCTGCGTCCCTATAACGGACTGGAAGACACCAAGGAAATTCCGGTGATTAAAACCCCGGCTCCGCTGAAACAGACTCCAGTTGCCAGCAAGCCGGTCCAAAGTGTATCAGCGAAACCGATATTGCAGGAACCGGTAAAACCGGTGGTGAAAGCCCCGGTGGAACCCGCCCCGGTCATTAACACCGCACCGGTACAAAGTGCACCGGTACAAAGTGCTCCGGCACCCAAGCCGCAGGCCAAACCGGCTTCCCAGCCAAGACCCGCACCCAAACCGGCTGCCAAGGCAAAAGAAGAACCCAAGCCGGCCAAGGCGCCAGTGCTCAAGGAAGTATCCAGCGGCAGCGGCACCTACGAGTTCTTGGATCAGGAATCCATTTCCTTCTTGCGCTCAGAGGTAGCCAAGGTCCTCAAGGGCTTCGCCCTGGGTGCCAAGCTGCGGGTCGCGCATACGGTGGAATACACCGATAACACCCTGTTAATGAAACTGGTGAAGGAACTCAAAGCCAAGGGCTACACCCTGCAGCAATCCGGTTCCACGGTGTTTGAGGTCATTTTGCCCAATGTGAATCTGACGATTCCTGAAAACATTCTGTTTATGTCCAACCGCGTCCTGAAGGACTATGCGGTTTACCGCGGATTCCATATTTCGCAATAAAGCAGCCAAGTGCTGCTTTTTTTTGTACAATGATTCCAATTGTGAAGGATTGTGAACGTTTGAGCCGGAATCATGGCTTTTTCAGGCCCTTTGGCTTATAATGTTACCGTAATACACAGGAGGATTTGTATGGCAAAGACTTATCAGTCGATGGATGGAAATACGGCTGCTGCCCATGTCGCGTATGCGTTTACGGAAGTAGCGGGAATCTATCCGATTACCCCGTCATCACCGATGGCGGAATTCGTGGATGCCTGGGCTTCCCAGGGCCGAAAGAATATTTTTGATTCCTTGGTACGCGTCGTGGAAATGCAATCGGAAGCGGGAGCTGCCGGCAGCGTTCACGGAGCCGCGCAAAGCGGGGCTCTGGCGACGACCTTCACCGCGTCCCAAGGCTTGTTATTGATGATTCCCAACATGTACAAGTGGGTCGGTGAGTACCTGCCGATCGTCATGCACGTCTCCGCCCGTTCACTGGCGGCGCATGCCCTGTCCATCTTTGGAGACCATCAGGATATCTATGCGGTGCGCCAAACCGGTGTGACCATGATCGCTTCGCACTCTGTGCAGGAAGCGATGGATTTGGGCGGGGTTGCCCACCTGGCGGCAATCAAGGCTTCGACCCCGGTTTTGCACTTCTTTGACGGTTTTAGAACCTCCCATGAAATTCAAAAAGTGGAGGTCATGGACTATGCGGATCTGGAAAAACTGCTGGACCGCAAAGCATTGGCCAAGTTCCGTGAAAACGCCCTCAACCCGCACACCAACCCGGTGACCCGCGGCGGTGCGGAAAACGACGACATTTACTTCCAGCACCGGGAAGCACAGAACCCGCACTTTGAAGCGATTCCGGATATCGTCGCGGACTACATGGCGAAGATTTCCAAGCTGACCGGCAGGAAATATGCCCCCTTTGTCTATTATGGGGATCCGGCAGCAGAGCGCATCATCATCGCCATGGGCTCGGTAACCGAGACCATCCTGGAAGTGGTGGACAGCCTCAATGCCGCTGGTGAAAAGGTCGGCTTGATCAAAGTACACCTCTACCGCCCGTTCTCGGCGAAGTACCTCAAGGAAGTACTGCCGGCAAGCGTGAAGAAGATTGCGGTGCTGGACCGCACCAAGGAACCGGGTGCCCATGAACCGCTGTATATGGATGTTGCCGCGGAGCTCAAAGGCTACGGGAAAATTGAAACCATCATCGGCGGCCGCTACGGCTTGTCTTCCAAGGATACCCAACCCAAGGACATCAAGGCGGTCTATGACCACCTGGCGAAAGACGATCCCTTTGACGGCTTCACGATTTCCATCGTCGATGACGTTTCGAAGAAATCCCTGAAGGTCGATCACGACTTCCATATCAGCAATGACTATACGTCCTGCCTGTTTTATGGCTTGGGTTCTGACGGTACAGTTTCCGCCAACAAGAACTCCATCAAGATCATCGGCGACCACACTGACCTGTATTCGCAGGCTTACTTCGCCTACGATTCCAAGAAGGCTGGCGGTGCGACCCGCAGCCACCTGCGCTTTGGTCCTTCACCGATTCACTCGACCTACTATATTCAAAACGCGGACTTCATCTCCTGTTCGCTGGATGCCTATCTGCTCAAGTATGACATGCTGAGCAACCTGAAGAAGGGCGGAACCTTCTTATTGAATACGACCTTCAAGGCCGATGAAATTGAAGCCCGCCTGCCCAACCGGGTGAAAGCCCAGCTGGCGAAAAAGAAGGCCAAATTCTACATCATTGATGCGACGGAAATTGCCATGAGCATCGGTATGGGACGGCGTACCAACACCATTCTGCAATCCTCCTTCTTCGCCCTCAATGAATCCATCATGCCCTATGACAAGGCTTTGGGGTACATGAAGGAAGCAGCGAAGAAATCCTATGGCAAGAAGGGGGACGACATCGTCGAGGCCAACTACAAGGCGATTGACTCCGGCAAGGACGGACTGGTGGAAATCCCGGTCAAGGCGGACTGGGCTTCCTTACCGGTCAACAATACCCGTGCTTTGAGCGGTGACAAGTACTTTGATGAGCACGTCTCACCAATCAATGCCCTGGAAGGCTATGACCTGCCGACTTCGGCATTTACCAAATACGGGCTGATTGACGGCTCCTTCCGCAACAGTGTCTCCTACAAGGAGCACCGGACGATTGCGACCCAGGTTCCCCATTGGAACCCGGAGAACTGCATCCAATGCGGTTTCTGCTCCTTCGTCTGTCCGCATGCGACCATCCGTACTTTCTTATTGAATGACAAGGAAGTCAAGGGTGCACCGTCCAGCTTTGAGACCATCCCGGCCATGGGCAAGGGTGTGGAGGACCTGCAGTTTAGAGTCATGGTTTCCCCGGACAACTGCGTCGGCTGCGCCTTGTGTGCAGTGGAGTGCCCGGGCAAGGCCGGCAACAAGGCTTTGACCATGGTCGATGTCAATGATGAGCTGCAATATGCGCCTCTGGCTGACTACCTCTATGAACAAACGGAATACAAGAGCAGCTACTTCCCGACCAATACCATCAAGGGCAGTCAGTTCTTGAAACCTTACTTTGAAGTATCCGGTGCCTGCGCCGGCTGCGGGGAAACCCCGTACTACCGGCTGGCTTCCCAGCTCTTTGGCAAGGATATGCTGATTGCCAATGCGACCGGTTGCTCCTCCATCTACTGCGGTTCGATTCCGACGACGCCCTTTGTCAAGGATGAAAACGGGGAGGGGATTGCCTGGGCAAACTCGCTGTTTGAAGACAATGCGGAGTTTGGCTTCGGGATGAAGGTTGCCAATGAATACAAGAATGTGGAAATCTACAACCAGGCTGTCAAGGCCAAGGAAGAAGATCCGGGCCTGGCAGCAATCATCGACAGCTATCTGAGCGTGCATGGCGACCGCGAGAAAGAGCGCGGGGTTGTGGATGACCTGGTGAAAGCGCTGGAAGCTTCCAGTTCTGCATCAGCGAAGCTGTTGCTTCAAAACAAACGTGACTTGATTTCCAAGTCGGTCTGGATTATCGGCGGCGATGGCTGGGCTTATGATATCGGCTATGGCGGATTGGACCATGTACTGGCCAACAACCTGAATGTCAACATCCTGGTGCTGGATACGGAAGTGTATTCCAACACCGGCGGACAATCCTCCAAGAGCTCGCAGGCTGCTTCGATTGCGAAGTTTGCGGCATCCGGGAAACTGACTGCGAAAAAGGACCTGGGACAGATTGCCATGGCTTATGGGCATGTCTATGTCGCTTCCATCTCGATGGGTGCAGACCGGATGCAGACAATCAAGGCTTTGAAGGAAGCGGAGGCCTACAATGGACCGTCGCTGATCCTGGCTTATGCCCCCTGTATTGAACACGGTATCAAGGGCGGCCTGTCCAATCACCAAAAGACCCAGAAGAAGGCGGTGGAAGCAGGCTATGTGACCCTGTACCGCTTTGATCCCGATAAGGAAAATCCCTTGACGATTGATTCCAAGGAACCGGATTTCTCGAAGTTCCGTGAATTCCTGATGGGGGAAACCCGCTTTGCGAATCTGCCCAATGTGAACCCCGCGCATGCGGAAGCACTCTTGGAAAAGACCCAAAGCGATGCCCAAAGCCGTTACAACCGTTTGAAGAAACTGGCTGGATAGAATCATACACAAGCCGCAGGCATTGCCTGCGGCTTGTTTGATGAAGGGGTGGAGCACATTAAAATGTGCATCCGGAGTGAGAATATTGATTAATGGGGGAGTTTTATTGAATCTTTTTAACTTGATTGCAGTCATTTGAAAAAGATATGATGCTAGCAGATAAAGAACAGCGGTGGGACCATATATGAATAAAATCATATTCCACCTGTAGATGATATTTTAACTATTTACTGCCTTGGCTTCTGCCCCTTTAGACAGGTGATAACTATGAAAATCAAGTTATTTACGATGTTTATATTCCTTGGTATTGCAGTCTATGTAGGAGCATATTTACTTGGAATAATCTTTCTTTTTTTACTGTTTGGATTTCCTTCAATTGTCCAACCATCTGTTCTAGGTTATGCAATAGTTATTGTGATATTTTTTAGTTATCATTTTATTCTTAGAAAAATGCTTAAGTACATTCCTTCGAACGAATTTTATCCTGAAGTTTTTTGGTGTGTAGTATTATTGATTCTTTTGTTTATTATTAGTCGTATTTTTGATTTTCTTAAAACTCCTATTATGCTTATAGGCGAATGGTTTGGTATGAGCCGACTTCTTATATTTATTATAAATATATTTTTATTAAATCAACTGTACTTTCCATTTTCTGAAGATGGGTGGATTGTAAATGATTTGTTGCTGGTGTTTTATTTGGTCCTGTATGAATATTATTTACGGAATTTCCGGGAGAACATTCTAAAACACATCAAAGCATTCTTAAAAAAAAAGAATAGTCCGGCAGATTTAAATCCATAAAACCATGCACCCTGTACTTGCACCGTGTTGCTGTTATAGAATTGGTTAATCGTTTTGGTATAAAAAGGGCAGTACCATTGCAAGCACGAAGACACAAAAACACACATCTGAGATAATTAAGCCGTCTACCACTGGATTCAAGAGAATTGTTGACAAAATAAATTGACCTCTATATCTCCGTTGATTCTACCCCAAAAACCCCGTATAATGGGAACAGGTTTATTAGAAGGAGCATGGATGAAGGTACTGCTATATTTCGAGGGGGAAAAGCTGATTGCAGGTTCCGGAATCGGCCGCGCGCAGAAACACCAAATGCGGGCACTGGAAAGTGCCGGTATCGCGTATACGATAGATCCCTGGGATGATTCTTTCGATTTGCTGCACATCAACACCGTAGGCATGAATTCCAGCAGTATGGTGGCGAAAGCAAGACGGGAAGGGCGCCCGGTGGTTTACCATGGCCACTCCACGGAAGAGGACTTCCGCAACTCGTTTGTGTTCTCCAATCAGCTGGCACCAATGGTGAAAAAGCGCCTGATTGATTTATATTCTTCAGCGGATGTGATCATCACGCCGACCCCCTATGCCAAATCGATTTTAGAGTCGTATGGCATCACTTTGCCGATTTATCCGATATCCAACGGCATTGACTTGAAACGCTTTAGTTATGATGAAGAAAAAGTACGGGCGTTTCGCCGCTACTTCTCTTTAGAGAAAGGGCAGAAGGTCGTGCTGTCGGTGGGTTTATATTTTGAGCGGAAAGGACTGCTGGATTTTATGGAAGTTGCCAAGATGCTGCCGGAATACACCTTTATCTGGTTTGGCTATACCAATCCGCTTTTGTTGACGAAACAGGTCCGGGAATGCCTGGATGATGTTCCCGACAATGTGATTCTGCCCGGCTATATCTCCGGTGCCATCATTGAAGGCGCCTACCTGGATGCCGATGTCTTCTTCTTTCCCTCCTATGAGGAAACGGAGGGGATTGTGGTGCTGGAAGCGCTGGCAGCCAGACAAAATGTCCTGGTGCGCGATATCGGTGTCTATAATGGCTGGCTGAAGGACAAAGAGAACTGCTATATGGCCAGTGACAATGAAGGCTTTGTGGCTGGAATCAAGGGCATTCTTACAAAGAGTCTGCCTTCATTGGTAGAGGCTGGCTATCAGGTGGCAGAAGCCCGTTCGATTGAGAAAATCGGTGAGCAGCTGGCAGCTGTATATCATACGCTGGTGGGCGGGTAAAACGGATGGCAACCCTGCGCAAATTACTGAAGAATACATTTTTTAACCTGTTTTTGATATTGGTCTTTACCGCTGCCGCCCTGTGGTTTATTTTGCACAAGGATTTCAATCAGGTCATGACCTCTTTGGCCAAGCTCAATAAGCTCTGGCTGTTGGTTCTGGCCTTGTATATGATGGGCTATCACTTTATCATCGGCATGATTATCACCGTTTTGACCCGGTTGTTCAAGAAGGACTACCGCAAGCGTCAGGGCTTTGTGAATGCCCTGATTGCCTCCTTCTTCCATGGCATCACCCCATCCTCTACCGGCGGTCAGTTCTTTCAGCTCTATGTCTTCCGTCACCAGGGCATTGGTCTGAGTGATGCCGCCAATGTGCTGTGGCTGGATTTCATCCTGTATCAAAGCACCAGGATTGGACTGGTGTTTGCCTTTTTACTGATCCGTTATCCGGCGCTCAATGCCCGCTACCACTTCAATATCATGACCCTGATTGTTTTGGGCTTTCTGGTCAATGCCGGTGTTATCGTCGCGCTTTGGGTCTTGACCCGCTTCCGCAAACCCTATATCTGGCTGACCTCCACCGGGGTGGAGCTGGTCAAGCGCTTGCATCTGACCAAGGATGCCAATGCCTTGAAAGCCAAGATTGTGGAAGGGGTGGACCGCTTTCGGGCGGAGCTGACCAGAGTGCGCAGCTATCCGCATGTACTATTGCAGGCGATTTTACTCAATGCCTGCCGGCTTACGGTTGCCTATTTCTTCCCGGTGGTCTGTGCCTGGGCCCTGGGGATTGATTTGAGTTTTATCCAGGTCATCGATATGTTTACCCTGACGGCCTGTGTCTTCTTGATCAATGCCTTTATTCCAATACCCGGTTCCTCGGGAGGTACGGAAATGACCTTTTTGATGTTTATCGGGGCGATTTTAAGTCCGGTTGCCGTAAAAAGTGATTTATTGTTGTGGCGCTTCTTCTCCTATCATTTTATAATGGTAGCAGGCAGTTTGCTGTTTGCCTGGTTCAGGCATCAGGTCAATGTGAAGGAGAATTCTGCACCATGAAAATCGGACTTTTTGTGGATGCCTATCTTCCGGATATCAACGGGGTGGTCACCTCGGTGGCATCGCTGAAAGATGTGCTGGAAAAAAACGGACATGAAGTATTTGTGGTCTGCCCGCAGGGCAGTTTTTCGACTTCCTACAGCGACCATGTTCTGCGCTTGCCCGGTTTGGCTTTGAAGCAATTGTATGGCTACAAGGCGACCACGCCCTTTCACAGCAAGGAAGCCCAGCTGATTCACAGCTGGAATCTGGACCTGATCCACGCCCATACGGAATTCGGGGTGGGAATCTTTGCCCGCCTGGTTGCCAATAAATATCATATTCCCCTGGTTTCCACCTATCACACCACCTATGAGGACTATACCCACTATGTGAATCTGATTCACGCGAAATTTGTGGATTCCTTAGCCAAGAAGGCAGTTGCCCATCTTTCCAAGATGTACGGAGAGACCTGTGTGGAGATTATTTCGCCTTCCCAGAAGACCAAGGATATGTTAATCCGTTACGGGATCAAGAAACCGATTACGGTGGTCCCCACCGGCATTGATCTGACCCGTTTCAAAGAACCTTCGCCCAAAGAAATGATTTTGGAAATAAGGGAGAAGGCAAGGGTCAAGGACAGCGATACCGCCATTGTCTTTGTCGGCAGGATTGCCCAGGAGAAAAGCATCGACCTGGTAATCGACGCCTTTGCGCTTTTGAAAAAACAGAACATCAGCGATATCAAGCTGGTGATTGTCGGGGATGGACCTTCCAAAGTGGAGCTGGAGAAGCAGGCAGAGAGCCTGGGGGTTTCGGAAACTGTCATCTTTCTGGGCAAAAAGCCCAGTGACCAGATCCACCACTATTACCACGCCTTTGATGCCTTTGTCTCGGCTTCCACAACCGAGACCCAGGGTCTGACCTTTATCGAGGCTCTGGCTTCGGGTTTGCCGGTCTATGCGCGCCGTGATGAGGTGCTGTTTGATTTGGTGATACCGGCGCAGACTGGCAGTTACTTCGATACGCCCAAAGAGCTGGCAGAAGCCCTGATTGATTACCACAGCTTGGGCAAGGGCGCCCAGAAAAACATGAGTGAAGCCGCGATGCAGGCCGCAAAGCCCTACGACAGCGAGATCTTCTATCAAAAGATCATCGAAGTCTATCAAAGGGTCTATGCCAGCTATCACAGCGAATACATCGTGAGTGAGATCCACTATAAAAACGATGCGGTACTGTTGAAGGTGGAAAACCAGGCGGAAAGCCGCAAGGTATTAATTTCCATTGATGACTTTGCGAAAGAGGGGATTCGCAAGGACAAGGTCGTGACCAAAAAGCAGCTGGCGCGCCTGGAAAAGATGCAGACGGTATTGGAAGCCTATCAGAAGTGCGTGCGCAAGCTGAGCTTCAAGGACTATACCCGCAAGGAAATCTACGATACCCTGATGAAAAACCAGGAGCTGAACCTGACCCAGGTCAATCAGCTGGTGGAAGAGCTGGAAGCCAAGGGCTACATCAATGACCGGCGGATGCTGGAGGCGCAGTTAATGAACTTCTCCGCCCTGTTACAGGGCAAAAGCAAGATTCGCCACCAGCTGGTGAAGCGGGGAATCCCCGCCCATCTGGTGGATGAACAGCTGGCGAAATCCGATCCGGATGATGAACTGCTGGCTGCCATCAACTATGCCCAGAAGGTCAGCGGTTCAGTCAAGAAACGCTCCCTGCGCTATCAGATCAACTATCTCAAGCAGAAGCTGTATGCCCAGGGCTTTGACAAGAATACCAGTGAAGCGGCGATTGAATCTCTGCATTTGGACGCCGATGTCAAGCGGGAGATCATCTCCCTGCGCACCCAGGCGCTCAAGGCGAAAAACCGCTTTGCGAAGCGCTTTGGCGGCAGCGAGCTGCGCAACCGCCTCTACCGGTTTCTGGTCATGCAGGGCTACAACAACGATGATATCTACTACGTTTTAAATGAAATGGAGTATAACGACGATGAGTAATATGAAACTGGCACAATTAGCGGAAAGAATGCAGGTGGACATGCCCCTGTTGGTGACCAATGTCTCCAAAGGCATCACCACCTCCGGAGCCCCTTACCTCAACCTGGTATTACAGGATAACAGCGGTACCATGGACGGGAAGGTCTGGGATGTCCCCGACGAATTGGACAAGAGCGTGAAAGCGGGCAAGATCTACCAGGTGCGGGGGGATGTCCTCAACTACCGCGGAACCCTGCAGATGAAGGTCACGGACATGGTGCTGAAACAGGAGCACCTGGTCAACCTCAACGACTTTCTGATTTCCTCCCATATCTCCTCAGCGGAGTTGCGGGAGCGGATTTATATCGCGATTGCGGGCATCAAAAACGAGGTGCTGCGCAAGCTGGTGGAAAAGCTGGTAAAGAAGGCGGATCCGGAGTATTTCAGCTTTCCGGCAGCGACCCGCAACCATCATGAATTTGTCGGTGGTTTGGCTACCCATGTCTGTGAGATGCTGGATCTGGGGGAGAGCCTTTGCGTATTGTTTCCGCAGTTGGACCGCGATTTAATCATTGCCGGCATCATCACCCATGACATTGGCAAGCTGGAAGAACTCTCCGGGGCCCTGGTTTCCGAGTATACGACCACCGGCAAGCTTTTGGGGCACATCTCCATCGCTGCCGGCAAGATACAGCAGGCAGCCATCGAGATGGGCGTGGCGGATCGGGAAGAGGTGCTGTTATTAAGGCACATGGTGCTCTCGCACCATGGGGCCTATGAATTCGGCTCCCCGGTTTTGCCTATGACCAGGGAGGCGGAAGTCCTGGCTTTTGTGGACAACCTGGATGCCCGGCTCAACATGATAGACAAGGTTTTGGAAAACCTGGAGCCGGGAGAATTCAGTCAGCGGATATTCTCACTCGAGAACCGCAGCTTCTATAAGCCCAAGGGCGAATAAAAAAGTTTCACTGCATTGAACCAGGGATTGATACGGGTTAGAACTTGAAGAAAGGAAGGGATTTATGTTACTGATTCAAAATGGAACGGTGTATCTGGGCAAAGGTGAACACAAGGAAAATTGGGATGTGCTGTTAAACGGCGACCGCATTGAAGCGATCGGCCCGAAACTGGACGCCCCGAAAGCCAAGGTCATCGATGCAAGCGGCAAGCATGTTTATCCGGGCCTGGTCTTGGGCTTATGCTCGGTGGGGGCGGTAGCCTTCAGCGAGATGGGCTCCTGGGACAACAACGAAGCCGCCAAGCCGGTGGCCCCGGAAATGGACATCCGCTATGCCTTTGATTTGCGGGAATTGAAGCTGCAGCGCTTCGGCCGGGTTGGCATTACCTCCTATGGCTTATGCCCGGGCACCAAGGCTTTGGTGGCAGGTCAGATTTCGCTGATCCACGTCGATGGCAAGCGCAGCAGTGATGTCTTTATCAAAGAGAAGATTGCTTTGAAGGGCAACTTCACCAGCACTGTGAAGCAGACCTTCAAGGCCAAGGGCACACTGGAAACCCGGATGGCAATGTATCAGATCCTGGATGATACCTTCCGCGGGGCAAAAGAGTATTTGGAGAAGGAAACCAAGGACTACGATGAAGGCAAGGAAGTACTCTGCCGGGTTTTAAGGAAAGAGATTCCCTTTATTGTAGCCGCGGATACGCAATCCGAGATTGAAGCAGTCAAGCGGATTGCGAAGAAGTACGGCTTTGTGCCGGTAATCAGCGGTGCCTATGAAATCGGGGACTGTGCGGATGAGATCATCAAGGCCGGCTGGCCGGTGATGCTGGGGGATGCCAGCTTCATGTTGGCCGGATTAAAAGCGAAAATCGACCACAGCAAGCTGGTGAAACTCTACCGCAAGGGCTTGAAGCTCTCCATCTTCTGTTCTGGCGACCAGGGCTATCCGCCTGCCTATGAGCAGCTTTTATGGGTGGCTGCCGAGATGAGCGCAGCCGGGGCGAGCGGTGATGAAATCATGGACATGATGACCATCAATCCGGCCAAGGCGCTGGGTGTTGACGATCTGGTCGGCTCCCTACAAGTCGGCAAGCTGGCAGACCTGTTTATCGCGTGTGGCAATCCGGCGGAGCGCTTTGACAACTTTGTCGAGACGACCATCGTGAACGGCAAAGTGTTCTATACGAGGGAGAAATAATATGTACTTAATCAAAAATGCGACCGTCTATACGATGGCTGACGACAAAGTCAGGGAACATACGGATATCCTTTGTGACAAGGGCAAAATTGCGAAAATCGGAAAAGACCTGGAGGCGAAGGGCGCGAAGGTTTTGGATGCCAGCGGTTTGGTGGTAACCCCGGGACTGATTGATGCCCATGTGCACACCGGCGGCTTTGATTTGGCAAGTCCTGACCTCAATGAAGCCACCGACCCCAACACCGCCCAGCTCGATGCGCTGGCGGCAATCGATATTCACAGCAACGATTTCAAGGAACTCCACAAGCGCGGCGTGACCTCTGCCTGCTTTATCCCGGGCTCGGCCAATGTCGTCTGCGGTACCGGCTTTGTGGCCAAGACCGCAGGCAAAAACAGTATTGAAGAGCTGGCGGTATTGCATCCGGCGGTAATGAAATGCGCGATGGGCTGGAACCCCAAGGGCTATGGCAAGCGCGGCCAGGCGCCGCAGTCGCGGATGGGGGTTGCTGACATATTCCGAAGCGCCCTGCGCACCGCACAACAGTATCGTGACAAGAAGATTGCAGCCGGGGATGACAAGGACAAGCTGCCGCCCTATGATGCCAAAAGCGAGGCTTTGATTCCGGTGCTGGAAAAGAAGCTGCCCTTGAAGGTACACTGCGAGCAGTTTGACATGTTGACGGTGATTGCCATCGCCAAGGAATTTGACTGTGACTATACCCTGGAACACGGCTGGGCCTGCAACCTCTATGTGGATGAGCTGGTCAAGGGCGGCGGTCCGGTAAACTTCGGGCCGATCGGCATTGCTGAAGGGTATGGCGAACTGACCGGTGGGGATGTCGCTTATGTGAAGGCCCTGGATGATAAAGGGCTGACTGTGAGCTTAATTACCGACGGACCGATCTATGCGCCGCAGGTACTGTTGATTTCGGCTGGCGAGGCGGTGCGCTATGGCATTTCCCATCACCGGGCTTTGCGCATGGTGACCATCAATCCGGCAACCGCTTTGCGGGTAGCGGATCGTCTGGGCTCGATTGAAGAGGGCAAGGACGCCGACCTGGTAGTCTGGAATGGCGTCCCGGCTTTGGAGACCAAGGCGAAGCCGCTTTATACGATTATTGACGGCGAAGTTGTATACAAGGCTTGATTATGAAAAAAGCGTCCGTTTGACGGGACGCTTTTTTTTACTTTGCGTGTTCTTTGAGCTGGTCATTGGCCCGGCGGGGCAGGATGTGGAAATGCAGATGGGGCACGGTCTGTCCGGCTGCTTCGCCGTTATTGACAAACAGGTGTGTGCCCAGGACATCCGGCTTTGAAGCAACCATCCCGGTTACTTTCTGCACCCGCACAATGAACTCCTTAAGATATTCGGGGTCGCAGTCCAGCAGGGTTTCAAAGTGCTGCTTGGGAATCACCAGGGTATGACCCGGGGTCATCGGCTGGATATCCAGGATAGCCAGCGCAATCTCATCCTCATAGACCACCGTGGAAGGAATTTCTTTGTTGATAATCTTGCAGAAGACACACATACTTGAATCCTCCTTATTCGCTTTCGGAAACGGGAATCAGATAGCCGGGATAGGACGAGTTGAAGGCATCGTAGACCGCCTTGTCATAAATCCCGAAGTTGTATTTGGACAAACCTTCATAGAAGCACTGGGCAGTCAGCTCAGTGAAGGTGGAGGACATCCAGCTGCGCACCTCATCCTTCATTTCTGAAGCATTGAGCACTTCGATTTTGACGATGTAATGCAGCCCGGCCTGGGAATCAAACAGGGCCTCGTCGGTCATCGTTGCACTGGCCTGGCTGTAGACCCAGTCCTTGACAATGGTCGGCACATCCGTTTCCGCGCTTTCCGTATACATCATCTGCTCGGCTCCGTACTGGGTGATGACTGTGTACTGGGCCGCCACTTCCTCAAAGGAAGTGCCTTCCTTGATTGCCTGCAGCGCTTCGGCTGCGGTGGAATCGCTGGCGGTCGCAAACATGCGGATCTTCACCGGCTTGAAGGTGGTGACATATTCGTCAAACCTGGTATCCAGATAGCTGTAAATATAGACTTCATACTTCTTGTTTACCAAAAAGATATCGTTGAAGTAGTCCTCTTCATTTTCATAGCCCATGGCCGTCAGGTAGATGGAGAAGGAATCCCCATACGCTTCCTTGGTCTCTTCGAAGCTGGTTTGCGCTTCCGCAATCTGTTCTTCAGTCAAGACCACATCCTTATCCAGAAGCTGGATGATGACATCTTCGTAGATTACATCGGAACCGCCGCTTAAGCGCAGCGATTGATAGAGCGTTTCGTGGGTAATTTCCGTGCCGCCAATCGCGATAATCGGGGCACTGGTATCCTTCAGCTTGGTGGCGCCGTTGGAAGAACAACCGGCAGCCAACATCAGGATACTCAGGATTACAGTCAGTTTTTTCATTCGGCTTCACCTTCTTCCACAGTTTCCTCTGGTGTCTCTTCATCGTCTGCGACACCATAGTATTCCTTGATTTGCTGGTAGAGGTCCGCATCCTCATAGGTGTCAAGACCCTGCGCTTCAATCTGGGCCCAGGTGATTTCATTGGCCAGATTGGGGTAGTAGGTCTTGATGCTGTCATAGAGTTCATCATGGCCTTTGAGTTCCTCCATGGTGGAGGCATCAACCTTGATGATGTGATAGCCGTACTCGGTCTTAAACCACTCGGTGGTCTCGCCGGTACCGACGGTGTAGACCTGATCCGCAAATTCGGTTACAAATTCGCTGATGGAATCGCGGGTGACCAAACCCAGGGAGCCACCGCTGGAAGCAGAGGTGTCATCCGAGTAGGTCTTCGCGACTTCTGCAAAATCCGCTCCTTCCACTGCCAGAGCAGCCTTGGCTTCTTCCATCTTGGCCAATTCCTCCTCTGTCGGATTGTCGGGATCCTCCATCTTGATTAAGATGTGGGAGATCAAGCGCGGTTCATTGGCCCCGAAATCCGGCCAGTATTCCGCCAGTCTTGCATCGATGTAGTCGTGCTCGACCTGGGTGCGCATCAGCGTGGACAGGTAGTAGTCGGTCAGACTGGAAAGTTTGCCCGGGTAACCCATCTGTTTGAGAATGTCGATCATGACGCTCTCATAGGATTCGCCATAGCTGGCCTTGAAGTTGCTGATGGTGGCATCCGCCTGCAGTTTTGCTTCCGCCTTCATGTCCGCATCCGGTTCAAAAGCCTGGCGGTAAACCGTCTGTTCCAGGGATGAAATCAGCAGGCTGAAGCCGCTGCTGTCATAGAGTTTTTCATAGAACTGGTCCGCCGTCACATTGTTGCCATCGAATGAGTAGATGACATCCTCGCCATCCACCCGCTTGGTTTTAAACAGGGAACTGGCATATTGAACGGTCAGGACCACGACCATGGCCGTCAATATGACTGCCACCCCGGCCACAAAACCATATTTTTTAAGAAAATCTTGCATGTTACTCCTCCTTGCGTGACCAACTAATTATAGGATAAGTACGGACGCTTTGCAAGGTATGCAAAGTGGCAAACCAGGCATAATAGACAAGTACAAAGGGCGGGTGTGCTATAATGACAACGATTCGAAGGAGACCTTGTGAATGAGTCGTTTAACAATAACGGACCTGCATGTCCGGGTGGAAGATAAAGAAATCCTGAAAGGCGTATCGCTGACGCTGAAAAGCGGGGAGATTCATGCCCTGATGGGCCCCAATGGCAATGGCAAAAGCACGCTGTTGGCCGCAATTATGGGACATCCCCGCTATACGGTGACCCAGGGTGACATTTTTTTGGATGATGTGAGTATCAAAGACTGGAGTGTCGACCAGCGCAGCAAGGCCGGTCTGTTTTTGGGCATGCAGACACCGCAGGAGATCAGCGGTGTCACCAATGCAGATTTTCTAAAGGCCGCCATCAATGCCAGAAGAGAACAGCCGATTGCCTTGTTTCCTTTTATCAAAGCGATGGAGGCAGCGACCAAAAAGCTGGGCATGAAGGAAGATCTGGCCCACCGCTTTTTAAATGAAGGATTTTCTGGCGGGGAGAAGAAGCGCAATGAGATTTTGCAGATGGTGCTTTTAAAACCGAAGTTTGCGCTTTTGGATGAAATCGATTCGGGACTGGATGTCGATGCCCTCAAGGTGGTATCGTCGGCGATTCTCGATGTATATAAGGAAGAGAGTTGCGGATTATTGATTGTATCCCACTACGGACGCTTTTATGACCTGGTCACACCCACCCATGTACATGTACTGGCAGAGGGTGTCATCATTGCCGAAGGGGACAAATCGCTGGCGGATCAGATCGATGCCAAGGGCTATGATCTTCTATTGAAACAGCATGGTGTTGAGATAAAAAAAGAGCGGGAGAAGGCCCAGCTGCTGGGAACCTGTGCCCGGAGCAAAAAATGAGTGAGCTGTTAGACCGGGATACGCAGCTGGTAGTCTCCCGGGACGGTTTTTATCATTATGAGGTGCAAAGCCAGGATACTTTGACCCTGCATCTTTGCTTAGAGGAAGGCGTTAGTGTGAGCGGACTGTTGGACTTGGCAGGGGCAGCGGGTGAAGTGAACCTGCAGGTGGCACTGGCAAAAGAGGCGCAGTGCTCGCTCTTGGTGCTCAACCAAAGTCAAAAACCGCTGACGGTTTTTGAGGAAGTCTGTTTAAAGAAAAAGGCGGTCTATGAAATTTCCTATGGGGAATTTGCGGCTGCCAAAGGCAAGCGCGTGAGCGCTTATCACCTTAGCGAAGAGGGTGCGGCGCTGAATCTGCACACGGCTATATTGTGTGGACACGAGGCTGACATTACCCAGATTGCCTACCAGAACGCACCGGCGACAGAGGCACAGCTTTCGACCTATGGAATTGTCGTGGAAGAGGGAAAACTGTCCGCGGCCATCACCGGCAAGATTGTCAAGGGTGCCAGCGGCAGTCAGTGTCAGCAGAAAACCAAAATCCTGACCCTGGGGGATAGGGCTGGTGCGAAAGTTATACCCCAGCTATTGATTGATGAAAACGAAGTCCAGGCCTCGCATGGGCTGTCCATCGGTCAGCTGGAGGAGGCATCCCTGTATTATCTGCAAAGCCGGGGTTTAAGCGAAAGCGAGGCATTGCGGCTGGTAGCCCTGGGCTACTTAAAACCGATTTTACATTCTCTCAAAGAGAGCAAACTGCAGGCCCATTTGGAGGCACTGCTACAGAAAAAGGTGAGTGAACTATGGACCTGAAGAAAATCCGTGCTGACTTTCCGATGTTTGAAAACAATCCGGAACTGATTTATCTGGACAATGCGGCCACGACCTTCAAGCCCTGGCCGGTAATCCGTAAGCTGGAAGAGTTTTATACTCTTAAGAGTGTCAATATCCATCGCGGGGAATATGATTTGTCCTTTAAGGTCAGTGAGGAATATGACCAGACCAGAGAGAAGGTCGCAGACTTTCTTAACTGTCAAAGCAGGGAAGTTGTCTTTACCTATGGTGCCAGTGCCTCCCTCAACCTGGTGGCCTTTGGCTATGGCCGCAAGATCCTCAAGCCCGGGGATGTGATTTTAACCACCGAAGCGGAGCATGCTTCCGGTATTCTGCCCTGGTTCAAGGTGGCGGAAATGACCGGGGCGACCATCCGTTACATCCCCCAAGGCAGTGACGGCCAAATTGATTTGAAAGACTATGAAGCATGCCTTGATAAAAAAGTGAAAGTGGTGGCGATTGCCCAGGTGTCCAATGTATTGGGCTATCATCTGCCCATACAAGAGATGGCGGCTTTGGCGCATCAGGTGGGAGCGGTGATATCGGTGGATGGTGCCCAGTCCGTGCCCCACATGAAGACCGACTTTTTGGGCTGGGACCTGGATTTTCTTTCCTTTTCCAGCCACAAGATGTGCGGTCCGGGCGGGGTCGGGGTCTTGGCCGGGAAGTATGAACTGCTGCAAAAGACCGACCCCTACTTCTATGGCGGTGGGGCCAATGCCCGCTTCTATGTGGATGGCAGCATAGAGCTGCAGGAGGTGCCGCTGCGCTTTGAGACCGGAACCCCGCCGATTGGCGAGGTACTGGCTTTGGGTGCAGCCGTGGATTACCTCAGTGATCTAGGCATGGACAACATTCAAAAAGCCGAATATGAGCTGCGCCAATACGCCGGTGCCAAGCTGGCGGCATTGGACAATGTAATCTTCTACAACCCCAATGCCCAAGCCGGTATTTTGACCTTCAATGTCAAGGGTGTCTTTTCCCAGGATGCCGCTTCCTATCTCAACACCAGACACATCGCGGTGCGCTCAGGCAACCACTGTGCCAAAATTCTTGATCAAATCATCGGGGTTGGCGACACCGTGCGCGCCAGCCTGTACTTTTATAACACCAAAGAGGAAATCGACCGCTTCATCGAAGCGGTGGCGGACACCAGTTTGAAGAGTTCGCTGGATTTTCTGTTTTAAGGAGAAACCTATGTCAGATATCCTGAAAGACCCGGAAATCATGCGCCAGATTATCATGGACCACTACCAGTATCCCCATCATCATCATTTGAAAGAAGGGGACGATGTGCTCTCAAAGCACATGTCCTCCGCTTCCTGCATCGACGATATCACCGTACAGCTGGTACTTGCGGATGATGTGATTTCTGAAGTCCGCTTTGACGGGGTTGGCTGTGCCATCTCCACCGCCTCGACTTCAATTATGACCGAACTCTTGACGGGCAAAACGGTTGACCAGGCCAAGGACATCATTGCCCAGTTTTTTGCGATGGTGGATGAGCGCGACTATGATGAGGAAAAACTGGAGGAAGCGGTGGTCTTCTGCAATGTCTCCAAACAGGCGGCACGCATCAAGTGCGCGACCATCGGCTGGCAGGCGGTCACGGAAATGCTGGAGGAAGCGGATGAAAAAGGAAAATGACGTCCTGCAGTCGCAGGACTCTTACCAATATGGCTTTGCGGATGAGGATGTCTCGGTTGTAAGGCTGGATAAGGGCATCAGTGAAGAAGTTGTAAGGGAGATTTCACGGATTAAAGAGGAACCAAAGTGGATGCTGGAATTTCGCTTGAAAGCCTACAAGGCCTTTAAGGAAATGCCGATGCCGGCCTTTGGTCCTGATTTGTCTTCTTTAAACTTTGACGATTACACCTACTACATCAAACCCTCCGACAAGGTAACCAATTCCTGGAGCGAAGTGCCTGAGTCCATCAAAAACACCTTCGACCGGCTGGGCATTCCCGAGAGCGAGAAGGATTTTCTGGCGGGCGTAGCCACCCAGTATGATTCGGAAGCGGTCTACCACAACATGCTCAAGGAAGTCGAAGACAAGGGTGTGATCTTTCTGGATACCGACAGCGGCCTGCGCCAGTACCCGGAGTTATTCCAGCAGTATTTCAATACCATCGTTCCCTATCAAGACAACAAGTTTGCGGCCCTAAACAGTGCCGTCTGGTCCGGCGGTTCCTTTATTTATGTACCGGACGGGGTGAAGCTGGAAAAACCGCTGCAGTCGTATTTTCGCATCAATGCCCAAAGGATGGGGCAGTTTGAGCGTACCCTGATTATCGTTGGCAAGGGCGCGGATGTGCACTATGTGGAAGGCTGCACCGCACCGATTTATTCCAAGGATTCCCTGCATGCGGCGGTGGTGGAAATCCTGATTCAAGAAGGGGGGCGCTGCCGCTATTCGACCGTGCAGAACTGGTCGGACAACATCCTCAACCTGGTGACCAAACGGGCTCGGGTACAGACAAAGGCGAGCATGGAATGGATTGACGGCAATGTCGGTTCCCTGACCAATATGAAATATCCCTGCTGTGTGCTGGCTGGCGAATATGCCCGGGGCATGTGCATTTCGATTGCGGTGGCCGCCCGCAGACAGGTGCAGGATGCCGGGGCGAAGATGATCCACCTGGCTCCGCACACCTCCTCCAACATCATCTCCAAGAGCGTCAGCCGGGTTGGCGGCAAGGTCAACTACCGGGGCTTGGTCTACATGGACCAAAAGGCGGTGGGAAGCCGGGCCAAGGTGGAGTGCGATACCTTGATTCTGGACCATCAGTCCACCAGCGATACGGTTCCCGTAAATTCGGTTATGGCAAAAGAGGCAACCCTGGAGCATGAAGCGACGGTTTCCAAAATCAGCGAAGAGGAACTGTTTTATCTGATGTCGCGGGGTTTGAGCAGGGCACAGGCAACGGAGATGATTGTAATGGGCTTTATTCAGCCCTTTACCCGGGAGCTGCCGATGGAATATGCGGTCGAGCTCAACCAGCTCTTGAAGCTGGATATGGAGGGCTCCATTGGCTGAGAAAGAAGCGCTGCGCCAAGCCTGGAAACAAAAGCAGCGCATGGTTGATCCTTTTTATTACAAAGAACAGGATGTCTTGATTGGCGAGCGTCTGAAGCGGGTTCTATTACCCTTTGATACGGTTGGCATTTATATCAGTCAACCGGAAGAATGCGATACCAGGGTGGTGATTGACTGGCTTTGGGATAAGCGCAAACGGGTCTTTGTGCCCAGAATCAAAGGTGTTGATTTAGAGTTTGTTGAGATATGCAGCTGGGAGCAGGTACAAGCAGGTGCCTATGGCATTCTGGAGCCGGTGGCTGAAAGTAAAACCGGTGTCAAAATTGAGGTGCAGGTGGTGCCGCTGGTGGCTTTTGATAGAGCCGGACACCGTCTGGGTCATGGCAAGGGGTACTATGACCGTTATCTGCGGGATTATCCGGGTTTGATTATTGGCCTTGGTTATGATGAGCAGGAAGTGGCTGAGGTGCCTTTTGATCTTTGGGATGTAAAACTCAAACAGCTGATCACTGCCAGAGGTCAGCGGGTATTTTGAGGGAAAAGACACTGCTAAGACAAGGTCTTTTTTTTATGGACGACTTGTTTTAGTAAAATTGGCAAAAACTGACAGCATGCGTCCTGGTCAGAATCTGTTATGATGGAGATAGCTTTTTATTTCATCAAAAAGGAGCGGAAATGGCTTACAGTGAACTGATTAAATCGTTCAAGGCAATTCGCATGTACATGCGCCAGTTCTTTGTATATGGCTTCAAAAGCCGGGAAGAGCTGGCGGACAAGAGTCTGCGCAGCTATGACAATGAAAAGCGGCGGGTGGAGAGCTGGCTGGGGGATTACATGCGCTTTCGCCAGCAGCGAGGCGGCAAGTCCGTGTTTTTGTCGCTGGATTCCCGCGCGCTTTGTTATAATCCTTTCTATCACGCCTATAAGGCTGCCAGTTTCACCAAGAATGACATCAGCCTGTACTTTCTTTTGATGGATCTTCTGCAGGACAAAAGGTCCTATACACTGCCGCAGCTTTTGACACGGCTGGACAGCGATTACCTGGCTTTTTTTCTAGATCCGCAGCCCTTCAATGAGGCAACCCTGCGGGGGAAACTCAAGGAATATACGGAACTGGGGATTTTGAAAAGCATAAAAGAGGGGAAAAGCTATCGCTACCAGCTCTTTGAGGATCACCTGGATCTCTCCAGCTGGAAAACCGCGATTGCCTATTTCAGTGAAGCCGCGCCTTTGGGGGTGGTCGGCAGCTATCTTTTGGAGCGCTATAAAAAAAAGGAAAAGCAAGTGTTTTCCTTCAAGCACCGCTACCTGCTCTTTGCCCTGGATGAGATTATCCTCTATGAATTATTGACGGCAATCCGCGATCAGGTTACGGTACAGCTTAGCATTTTAAGGGCGGATAATCGCCCCTATAAAAATGTGGTCGTTCCGCTTATGATTTATACCAGCACGCAATCCGGCCGCCAGTATCTGGCAGGCCGCAATGAGCATGCCTTGCATGCAAGCTTTTTCAGGCTCGACAATATTGTAGAGGTCAAGCGCCTGGGCAAGAGCCGTCATTATCAGAAATACAGCGAAGAATTTGCACAACAGAGAACCCGCATCTGGGGAGTCTCGATGGGGCAGGGAAGCCTTGAGAAGCTGAGTATGGAGCTGAAGGTCAAACCGTATGAATCCTACATTGTCGAGCGTCTTGAGAGGGAGAAGCGCTGCGGTACTTTAGAACAATTGACAAAAAGCAACTGGCTTTTTACCTGCGAGGTCTATGACACCATGGAACTGGTGCCCTGGTTAAGAACCTTCATCGGCCGAATCGTGTCTTTAAAATGCGATAATCCCCAGGTTTTAGAACGGTTCTATGCGGATTTGAAAGCGATGCAAGAAATGTATGAGGTGGAAGCAGATGCTGTTCAATGAGGTCTATTCCCGCTATTTCAAAACCGTAAGCCTGATTATCGAGAAGGCCCAGCAGGGCTTGTTGGATGACAAGAGCTTGTTTGAACTGGTCCAAAAGGAAGCGTTCAGCGAGAGCGTCCTTGAGCTTTTACCGGCAATAAAAAGCCAGGACTGGCTGATTCTTGATGAAGCGCTCAAGACCCCGCTGCGCCATCGTCCGCAGATGCCTTTGACGCTGTTGGAGAAGCGCTGGCTTAAAAGTATCTGCAATGATCCCAGGGTGGCCCTGTTTGATTTGGATACAACGGACTTAAAGGACGTTGAACCGCTGTTTTCGCTGGAAGATCTCTATTACTATGACCGCTATGAAGATGGGGATGACTATCAGGATGCGACCTATCAGAAACACTTCCGGCTGCTACTTGCTGCCATTCAAGAAAAGCGCCTGGTGCATATTTCCCACTGTACCCGCCATCGGCGGGTGAACACCGGGGTGCATGGGGCGGCTTTACTGGAATACTCTGGCAAGGATGACAAATTCCGCTTGAAGACCAGCCGCAATATCTTTATCAATGTAGCCCGAATCATCGATTGTGAGCTCTTGGGGCCTAATCCTGAGGCTTTTACGGTTCATAAAGAATCGACAAAGACCGTGGAGTTCACGCTGGTTGACAAGCGCAAAGCCCTGCAGCGGGTGATGCTGCATTTCTCCGACCTCAGAAAACAGACCAAACGGCTGGGGGAGGACCGTTATCAGTGCAAACTGTGGTATTCCCCGCTGGATGAGATTGAGATTGTGATCCGGATTTTGTCCTTTGGACCGATGATTCAAGTAATCGGCCCGCAGCACTTCATTGCACTGATTCAAGAGCGTTTGCGAAAACAAAGAGAGTGTCTAAAGGAAAGTTGCGAAATGTGAGTTCGCAACTTTTTTTTCGTGATGTTTTTAAACTGGTTTTCTATAATGACGCTGTAAGGTCACTGTAAGTCAGGAGTTCGGCAGGCGGATTCACTAAGAATAAATAGTCCGCACTACCTCCGGCGGTGCCCTCTGGCGATGCCAGCACTGGTATACCGGTGACATTACGTGTACTTCGCGGGTTCGACTCCCGCCTGAGGTAAATACCTCAGTCAGTTGGCTGGTACTCTTTCTAAAATAAAAGAGACAATCTATGGAACTTTCAATTCTGTACAAAAACCAACTGTGATACTCCGGCCAAGCTGTTTCCCGCTTTAAGGAAAACGGCAGGCAATACCGCCTTCGCCTTGCCGAGCGAAGGATACCGTAACTGCCGCTTTGTCGCCAGAGCCCCGCTTCCGCGATAAGGCAGGCACTACTGAATTTGTTTGCCGCGCTGGCGGTATGGAGCATCTCAAAGTCGAGAAAGGAGAAAAACGATGAACATGATGATCAAAGAGAATGAACGAGGCTTACTGTTTGAAAACGGAATCTTTCGGGAATATATGAAACCGGGAAAGCACTTCCGTTTTGGCATGAAGTTTGAGCTGATGAAGGTCAGCGTCAATGCGGAATTCAAACCGGAGGGTTACCCGCTGGAGGTATTTCTGAAAAATGCGAGCCTGATGGCGGAATTGGAAGTTGTCGAAGTGGCAGACCAGATGCTGGCGATTCACTTTGTGGACGGCAACTTCGTCAATGTCCTGATGAATGGCAAGCATGCCTTCTTCAAGTTTGCCAAGAACCACACCTTCCTGGTAGTGGATCAAAAAAATGTTGAGGTCAGCGAGGACTTTCCCCGCTACCTGTTTGACCGGATGCCGCGGGCGCTGTTTACCAGAATTGAGGTGGCGTCCTTCCAGAAGGGCTTGCTGTACTTTGATGGCAAGCTGGAGCGGTTATTGGAGCCGGGAACCTACTACTTCTGGAACAACGGGGTCAAGGTGACTGCCGAGTTTACCGATATCCGGGCTTTACAGATGGATATCAATGGGCAGGAGATTTTGACCTTGGATAAAATCGGGGTTCGCTTCAACTTTGTGACCACCTACAAAATTACCGATGTGGTGAAAATCCATACGGAGGTGCAGGACTACGAGAAACAGATCTACATCCACCTGCAGCTGGCGCTGCGCGAGTATGTCGGCAAGTACCGCCTGGATGAGATTCTGGAAAACAAGGAAGACCTGTCCCAGGCGATGTTTGAAAAGCTGAAGCAGAAGGAGGAGCAACTCCATGTGACTTTCTTGGATGCTGGTGTAAAGGACATCATCCTGCCCGGAGAAATCCGTGACATCATGAATACTGTCCTCTTGGCAGAAAAGAAGGCGCAGGCGAATGTCATTACCCGCCGGGAGGAGATCGCCTCCACCCGCAGCCTCCTGAATACTGCCAGGCTGATGGAGGAAAACAAGACCCTCTACAAACTGAAGGAGCTGGAGGTATTGGAAAAAATCTGTGACAATGTCGGCACCATTTCCATCCATGGCGGGGGCGACCTGCTCTCCCAGCTGACAAATGTGTTGCAGGGAGAAAAGTGAGATGATGGAAGTGAAAGGGCAGCTAAACACTGCCCTTTGTTTTGCGAAAACCCTTAAGGAAAGCGCACAGAAGCAGATTGAGACGCTCTGTAATCGCAAGGGTTTGCGGATGCGAAAATCCGCATTATGCCGCTGTACAACTTTAAGGCTACACAATAACGCAATCCCTAAAACAAGTTGAAATTACCAAAAATTGGCAGAGGAAAAGTATGCTTTTCCTCTTCATTTATATATTGTGAAATGATATAATTGAACTGTAAATAAATATAAATAATTTGTGCAGTTAGTTATTTTCTTTGATTTGGGAAACCTGTTATGCAATGTATCAAAAGGTACTTGTCTTGATTGGGCAATTCAGTAAAGATTGCTTAAAAAGACCATAAGGTACTCATGGGCAAAGGGGGTGTTGATGTAGGAGGAGAACTTTGCGATGAAACTTGATGCAACAAATTGGATTGCAATCATTGGTTTGATTGTTTCGAATGTATGGGCTTCATTGAATTATCGGGCAGGCAGAAAAGCCAGTGCAAACTCATTATTTGTCCAGGAACGAAAGAAGGACCTTGATGACTTGATTCGGCTGATTTTAAAAATGCAGGCATATTGTGATCATGTTTTTGAAAAGTGGATGGAAAGTTATTATTGTTTTAACTACAGTGAGTTTTGCCAGGCGGATTCCTTTTGTTACATGAGTCAGGCGCAAAAGGAACTATATTATAACCGCCATTTCAAACCAATCATCAGCAATATGTCATTTATCAACAGTAAAATAAAAGATCTTCAGGCAATGATTGAAATGGATATTTTGAAGAACGAATATCTCTTTTCAAAGGGCTTAGAAAGCAAGAAAGCAGTTATAAGTAAGCATATTGCAACTTTACGAAACAGTATGAATAAAGTTAGACAGGTAAATGCGCTGGTGCAGGATTACTATATTAAGCTCGATGTTGTAAATTGTAATTCTGAAAAAGCCGTGTTCGCGCAGCTTAATAAGAACAAAAACATTGTTAAGGATTACATTGACCTCGTTTTGAAGACAAATAGTTGTGAAAGCTTGCAGTCATTAAAAAATAGAAGCCACAAATCATTCTTAGGCGAAATTGGAGTTATTGCAAATGCGATTGAAGAACTCTATCAAAACAAAATCTAAAATGACTGTAACAATAGATTATGCTATACTGAAGGAGTAAAAGAAATGGAGGAGAACATATGTTAAATAAGCTTGATCTTGCATTAGAATTTATTGAAAATGATTTTAACACAAATGAGTTAGCTTTTGACATTGTTGTGCCGGAAAGAATTCTTAATTCTGCTCCAAATGATAGTGACAAATTGGACAAGCTTGAACTTGCTGCCAAATTCATAAATAACGAGTTAAACCTGGATGAAATCAGAAGAATGCAAATTGTTCTACCAGAGGAACCATTTGCTAAAACCCCGAAAAAAACAACTACAAAGCGATCAACCCAGGAAAAATCAACCTTCCGGTCAACTGCAAAAATGAACTCGAAATCCATTGCCGCTACAATCAAATAGATTGTAGCTTTTTATAATCACACAAAAAAACAAAGGCCTTCAGTTCACCTTTGTCTTTCATTAGCCTTAATGTGCCATTGCTTCGGTTGCTGCCTGAATCAGCCAGGCAAACAGTGCCCGCTGATCCGGATCCTTCTGCAAGCGTTCCGGGTGCCACTGCACCGCCAGGATATTGCCGCGCTCAATGGTTTCAATCAGTCCGTCTTCCGCAGTCGCGCTGACAATAAATTCCGGAGCCAGCTCATCGATGGCCTGGTGATGGAAACTGTTGACCAGAGTGCCGCTTCCCAGCAATGAATGGGCCAGGGTTCCGGCTTCCACCGCAACGGTATGCGAGGGCAGCTTGCGCATGCCTTCTTCCATATAGGGAGCGTGGTGCAG
Organism: Erysipelotrichaceae bacterium; assembly: GCA_031272515.1. Taxonomy (GTDB): domain Bacteria; phylum Bacillota_I; class Bacilli_A; order Erysipelotrichales; family Erysipelotrichaceae; genus JAISTR01. The sequence continues at coordinate 29,424 of JAISTR010000022.1, forward strand.
GGTGGTGGGATACTCGGTGGGAATATCCTGAATCAGGGTTCCGCCAAAGGCGACATTGATAATTTGAATGCCCCGGCAAATACCCAGAATCGGTTTATTCACTTTCGCAAAATTCTGGATTAAAAGTAAATCCGTTTCATCGATGTCGGTATCAATGCCTTTGGAAGCCCGGTTTTCCTGATTGTAGTAAAAGGGATCCACATCGCCACCCCCGGCCACAACCAGACCGTCAAAGCGGGAGACGATATCCTTCATGTCATAGGCATTATAAAAACCGCTGAGGTAGGTGTTCGCCTGTTCCAAAAACGGAACCAGATAGTCATTCATGGTATGCATGAGATTGTAGCTGTCGAAGCGGTCACGGCGGCTGGTAATCAGTATATTGGGTTTCATAGTGCCCTCCTTGCAATGATTCTATTATACACAGGAAATAAAGGAAAATGATACAATGGACTTATAAAAAACCAGGGAGGAAGACATGAAATATCGTAAATTCCAAGAGTTGTCATTGAGCCGGCTGGGGCTGGGCTGCATGCGCTTGCCGACGGTGGGGGAAAACGGCCCCATCGACAAAGAATTGGCCGAGGCGATGATTGACCGGGCAATTGCCGGGGGAATCAATTATTTTGATACAGCTTACCGTTATCAAAACGGGGAGAGCGAATTGGTAACAGGTGCCGCTTTAAAAAAGCATCCGCGGGATTCCTTCTATCTTGCCACCAAGTTTCCCGGACACCAGATGCAAAAGGAAGGGGACCGCATCCGCTTTGTCGGCTATCTTGCCGGCTTGCCAGAGAAGACCCCGCAGGAGGTGTTTGAGGATCAGCTGCAGAAGTGCCAGGTTGACTACTTTGACTTTTATCTGCTGCATAATCTCAATGAGGTTTCCTATCCTTTGTATTCTGACCCAGAACTGGGTATCATCGATTACTTTTTAAGCGAAAAGAAAGCCGGCAGAATCAAGCACCTGGGCTTTTCCGCCCATGGCCCGGCCGATTTGATTGACCGTTTCTTAACGGAGTTTCCGGTCTTTGAATTTGTGCAGATTCAGCTCAACTATCTGGACTGGCAGCTGCAGGACGCGAAAGGACGATATGAAGTCATACGCTCTCATGGTATTCCGGTGTGGGTGATGGAGCCGGTGCGCGGTGGCAAGCTGATTGAGATCCCGCCGCAGGCGAAAAAGGCTTTGCAGGAAGTCAATCCCGATGATTCCTTTGCGAAGTGGTGCTTTCGCTGGCTAGAGGGCAAAGAGGATGCTGCCCTGATTCTCTCAGGCATGAGTACGATGGCTCAGCTGGAGGAAAACCTGGCGCTCTTTGATGATTTGAAAGTACTCAACCCACTGGAGGAGCAGGCGATTGATAGAGCAATCGCGGCGATGGTGAACCTGGTGCCCTGCACGGGCTGCCGCTATTGTGTGGAAGACTGTCCGGCACAGCTGGAGATTCCCCGCTTAATTACCCTGTATAACGAATTCACCAATGATGACCACTTTGCGACCTTTGACTCAGTCAAGGCCCTGGGGGACAAGGGTCCATCGGCCTGCTTGAATTGCCACAGCTGTGAGCGGATTTGCCCGCAGGCAATCCATATTCCCGAAGTCCTGGCTGATTTTGTAAAACGGATCGAAAAGAGGGCAGAAAAACAGTAAAATCCACTTGTCGCAAATGTGAAAGAGATTTTCACAAATAAGTGCAAAAAAAGCCAACAGATGCATAATTTTTACGTTATTGTTGAGTGATTGCGGCACAAAAATTGATTTATCACACAAAAATATCTAAAAATCACACAATATCACATTTTCTGATGATAATATTGCCGGATTTGGACCCTATACTGTACTTGTAAGCAGAACAACGCTTACCTGTGCGGACCTCTTCTCCTACAACTTCCCATTACAAAGAAATCCGTACAGATTCTATCCCCTTAAAAAAGAGAAAAAAAGCCGGCGGCTTTTTTTCTTTACATTTGTTTTGCCACTTTCACACAATCGGTTTTTGATTTCACATGAGATAACATAAAGAGCAGATAATTCAATGATAATTCCTTGCTATTATTTCACTGTAAGCTAATCATTGCTTACCAGTACGGACCTCTTCTCCTACAATTCCCAAAAACAAAATCCGTACTGAAGTTCTATCCCCTTAAACGGAAAAAAGGCTGTCCCGGCCTTTTTTCTGTTATAGTGTTTGCATGGATGAAACTCTAGAGCTGTTAAAATACTTTCCCGACACGGTATTTCCCAAAGAACCGCTGGAAACCCTGCGGCTGACGGTAAGGGCCTTGGTCAAACGGGAAGACGGAAAATTCGGCTTTCTTAAAATCGAGGGTGAGGATGAGCTGGGCTATCACAATTACCTGGATTTGTGCGGCGGCGGTGTAGAAGAGGGGGAAAGCCTGGACCAAGCGATGATTCGGGAAACCGGGGAGGAGCTGGGCTTTGCGGTCAGACAGCTTAGTTGTCTGGGACCGGTGGCCTATGACTACCATCTGATCAGACGGCGGACCCTGGAATACCTTTATATTGTGGAAGTCGATACCGGCAGCCAGAAGACAGACCGGACCGAAGCAGAGCGACTTTTAATCAAGGAAATCGAATGGCTGAGCTTAGAGGAGGCGTTGAAGCGCTTAAAACAGGTATCCGGTTCCATCTGGGCCGGGATGATTCAGGCGCGTCACCTGTTTTTTGTCGAGTATTATTTAAAGACCTTGACTGCTTCCAACAGCAAAGGGGAAGCCAGAGAGTCATTGCGGTAGGAGCGGGTGATTGCAAGCTTGGGGATGCTTAAAAGCGTCTTTAATACGGCATCGCGCTCACTTCCTTGATCATGCAGATAACTGGTTATTAACAAAGCACCGCCTTGTTTGAGTAAAAGGGCGGCTTTTTGAATGGCGATGGCGGTGGTCTCCGGCTTGGTGGTGATTTGGTGATCCGACTTGGGCAGATAACCCAGGTTGAACATCACCAAATCGAGCGGCGGCAGCGCCAGGGTATCGACAAGGCTGTGATCTTTTTGATGGTAAAGGATATTGGAGCAGTCTATACAGCGTTTCTTGGCTGCCTCCAAGGCTTCGCTTTGAATGTCCAGGGCATAGACGGTTTTGGCATGTTTTGAAAGAAACAGGGTGTCATTGCCCTGGCCGCAGGTGGCATCCAGGGCGATTGTTTCGGGATGAAGATAGGCCAGTGCCCAGGTATGGGCGAGGGTGGTGATGTGCACTTTAGCCATAGAACTTGCCCTGAAAGGAATCGCGCCTTACCAGCTCTTTTTGAATTTCGTTGAGCACAACAAATTTCTTGCGGGTCCATAGGGGAGCCAAAAGCTGCCCGGGCAAACCATCGCCGGTCAACCGCTCAATGATCAAACCGGGAGGAAGGACCTCCAGCTGATCACAGACAATTTGGGTATACTGCGGCAGGGTCAAAAGCGGAAACTGTTGTTGTTTTTGCTCTTCACTTAGCGACTGATACACTTTGCCCCAGACACTATCAGCACAGATGTGCAGCATGTGGATCTTAATGGCATGGATGGGCAAAGCCGCCAGGGCTTTGGCTGTTTTCATCATCATTTCACTTGTTTCCCCAGGCAGTCCATTGATGATATGCACACAGATTTTCAGCCTGGTGCTTTTCAGTTTTTCGATGCTTTGAAAGAACACTTCGGTGGGATAGCCGCGGCCAAAGGCATCGGCACTGCTTTGGTGGATACTCTGCAAGCCCAATTCCAGCCAGACATCCTTTTGATCACAAAGCGTATCCAGATACCGGATGACTTCATCACGCAAACAATCCGGGCGCGTCGCAAAGGCCAGGCCAACCACTTCTTTTAAAGCTAAAAAAGGAAAGGCACAGGCCTGGATTTTTGAAAGTGGGCCATAGGTGTTGGTAAAGGCCTGGAAGTAGGGGATGGTCAACTGAAACTGCCATTTTGTTTCTAGGGATTGTTTCGATTGCCGGTATTGGGCCAAAAGATCAGCACTGCTGAAAGGATGGGCACCGCTGCCATTGGCGCAGAAGAAACAGCCGTCACTTCCCAGGCTGCCATCGCGGTTGGGACAGGTAAAACCGGCATCCAGCACAATTTTGGCGACTTTTTCATGATAGGTATTTTTCAGGTAGGAATCGAAGCTGAAATACCGTAAATTGGATTTTTTCTCCGGTTTGAAAAACTTTTTCTCCTGAGAGGCTTCCATAACGCTATTATAGCATGTCGGCCTTTTTTTCCTTTGGCTGACAAAAAACACATAGGAGGTAGTGTGAAATGCAACAAAACACAACACAAAATCAACAAGGCAAAGGACGCCTGCCGCTCTGGGCTACTTTTTTGGCTATCAGCCTGGTCAGCTGGCTGGGGGTCATCTATGTCTTTATATTTGAAGATCACTTTCGCAAGGCCCAGCTGTTTCAGGTTCTGCCTTTACGCTGGCTCAATGTAATCGTAATGGCAGTGATCGTAAGCCTTCTGACCCCGTTATGGTTATACAAGAAAAAGACGGATGGCATTGAGCTGGCATTAAGCTGGATTGCGGCAGCCATGGGGCAGCTTATGGTTGTGAATGTTTTGCCCAACATTCCCATCATCGGATGGGTATTCTGGTTGTTGAAGCTGGTGCCGTCAGAAGCCTTGCAGGTACCCCCAAACTATGGGGCGATTCTGGTGCCGAATCTTTTGATGATTCCGGTGCTCTGGATTTGGTATGCCCAAAATAAGAAGAAGGAACTTCAAAAAGATTGAAAGCGACATGACTGAAACTTCGAAGACAAAAGAAGATGCATTACAATATATTGACAATGTACGCCTAAGTCATATAATTCAACTGAGCATTCGCTAAAGGAGAAAGTCAATATGGCTGTGAAATCCGTGAATATCAGTATTCGTGTCGATGAATCCGTGAAAACTGCTGCGGAGGAGGTGTTTCAGAATCTGGGAATCAATCTTACCGCTGGTCTGAATTTGTATCTTTACCAAGTTGCCAGACAAGGGCGGATTCCCTTTGAATTAACAACCGGTAAATATGAGCAGTCAAGGATACAGCCATTTCCGAAAAACCGGTACTTTGCACAAGGGACAGACGAAATCTGGCAAAAAGCCAGAATCAAAAAAAGCGACTTGGCAGAGGGCCTGCCCTATGGTTTTGGCAGTATGAAAGATGAAATTTGGATTTCCGATGACTTTGATGAACCTCTGGATGAAATGACGGAGTATATGGAATGAAGATAATTCTGGACACCCGTACTGCTCTCTGGTTTCTTACAGGTTCCAACCGTCTTTCCCAAAGCGCCAAACTGGCAATCGAAGAAGTACAGGATGACATCGGGGTCAGCGTTGTGAGCTTGTGGGAGTTTACCATCAAGCACAGCTTGAAAAAGTTGGAGTACAGCGGAGGAGTGATGGATTTTTATCGGGCTCTCGCCGCAAATAAATGGGCGATTCTACCGATAACCGGTGCGCATCTTAAGGCGCTGGAGAAATTGCCACTATTGCACAGGGATCCCTTTGACCGTATGTTAATAGCTACTGCAGTGGCAGAGCAGGCAGTACTGGTATCCGGGGATGAAAACATTCATCAATATGAAATTGATTGTCTTTGGTAGAAAACGCTGAAGCAGATATGACCCGGATATTTTCCGGGTTTTCTTTTATTTGAAGCAGTTATTTTGAATGCATGCACAAAGCGTTTCATTTGGATGCCCCTTGTGCTAAAATATCACTGTAGCTTAGGAAAGAGCAGTAACAAATTCCAACCTGCTAAGAGAGCCGGTGATTGGTGTGAGCCGGTCAGGGTGGCTTGCGAACTCGCTTTCCATGCTGATGAAGTAAATTCATCCGTATGCCGCGTTAAGGCTTTGAGCAAGAAAAAAAGGTGGTACCACGCACAAGCGTCCTTGGGGAACGCTTTTTGTTTGAAAGGAGCACGCATGAATTACAATCACAAGACTGTGGAGAAAAAATGGCAGAAATTCTGGGAAGAAAACAGGACCTTTGAAACCGATATCCAGGACTTTTCAAAACCCAAGTTCTACTGCCTCGATATGTTTCCCTATCCCAGCGGTTCCGGCTTGCATGTCGGTCACCCCGAAGGCTATACGGCAACCGATATCATCAGCCGCAAGCGGCGCATGCAGGGATACAATGTCCTGCACCCGATGGGCTGGGACTCCTTCGGCTTGCCAGCCGAGCAATACGCCATCAAGACCGGCAATCACCCGGCTGGTTTCACCCAGAAGAACATCGATCATTTCCGCATGCAGATGAAAGGGTTGGGGCTGTCCTATGACTGGTCCAGGGAAATCGCGACCTCGGATCCCTCCTACTACAAATGGACGCAATGGATCTTCTTACAAATCTATAACCGTGGCTTGGCATATATCGCGGAGATGCCGGTGAACTGGTGTCCGGAGCTGGGAGCGGTACTGGCCAATGAGGAAGTGGTCAATGGCAAAAGCGAAATCGGCGGTTACCCGGTCTACCGGGTCCCGATGCGCCAGTGGGTCTTGAAAATCACCGAATATGCTGAGCGCTTATTGGAGGATCTGGAGTTGGTCGATTGGCCGCAATCCACCAAGGAGATGCAAATCAACTGGATTGGCAAGTCCATCGGCGCGGAAGTCATCTTTGAAATCGCCGACCACGATTTGTCTTTCACGGTCTTTACGACCCGCTGCGACACCCTGTTTGGGGCGACCTATTGTGTCCTGGCTCCCGAGCATCCCTTTGTCGACAAAATCACCGTCGAATCGCAAAAAGAAGCAGTGAAAGAATATATCGAAAAAGCCGGGCAGAAGTCCGACTTGGAGCGCACCGAGCTGTCCAAGGAAAAGACCGGGGTCTTCACCGGTGCCTATGCGATTAACCCGGTCAATGGCGAGAGGATTCCGATTTGGATTGCCGACTATGTATTGGCGTCTTATGGCTCCGGGGCAATCATGGCGGTTCCCGCCCATGATCAGCGCGACTATGAGTTCGCGAAGAAGTTTGATTTAAAAATCATCCCGGTATTACAAGGCGGAGACCTTTCAGTACAGGCTTTTGAAGAGGATGGGCTGCACATCAATTCCGGCTTTATGGACGGTTTAAACAAAGAGGACGCGATTGCGGCGATGGAAGCCTGGCTAAATGAGCACCATTGCGGCCAGCGCAAGATTACCTATAAGCTGCGGGACTGGCTGTTTTCCAGACAGCGCTACTGGGGCGAACCGATTCCCATCATCACCATGAGTGACGGTTCGCTGCGAACGGTCGCCCTGGAAGATTTGCCCTTGGAGTTACCGCAAACCGACAACTACCGGCCGACCCAGGACGGACAGTCGCCATTAGGAAATCTGAGTGACTGGCTGGAAGTGGAAATCGATGGCGTCAAGGGACGCCGGGAAACCAATACCATGCCCCAGTGGGCCGGATCCTGCTGGTACTACATGCGCTTTATTGACCCGCACAACGACAAGGAAATCGGAAATCCAGCCTTGTTGGAACACTGGCTGCCGGTGGATTTGTATGTCGGGGGAGCCGAGCATGCGGTGCTGCACTTGCTGTATGCACGCTTCTGGCACAAGGTCCTCTATGATATCGGGATTGTAAAGACCAAGGAACCCTTTGCGAAGCTGTTTCACCAGGGTATGATTCTGGGGGAAAACGGCGAGAAGATGTCCAAATCCCGGGGCAATGTCATCAATCCGGACGAAATCGTGGAAAGCCATGGGGCGGATGCCCTGCGGATCTATGAGATGTTTATGGGACCGCTGGAGGCGAGCCTGCCCTGGTCTACAACCGGCCTGGATGGATCGCGCAAGTGGCTGGACCGGGTGTACCGGATCTTGACCCAGGACGGGGTTGTGGTAAAAGAGAACGATCTGGCGTTGGAGAAAATCTATCACCAAACCGTCAAAAAGGTCACTGGTGACATCGAAGCCCTGAAATTCAATACCGCCATATCCCAGATGATGATCTTCATCAATGAATGCTATCGTGAAAACAAAATTCCCAGAGAATATGCCCTGGGCTTTGTAAAGATGTTTGCCTGCTTTGCGCCCCACTTGGGCGAAGAGCTCTATGAACTGCTGGGTGAAAAGGGCGGCATCAGCTTTGCGGTTTGGCCGGACTATGATGAAGCCAAGACCCAAAGCGACACGATTGAAGTCGGGGTGCAGGTGAATGGCAAACTGCGGGGAACGATTGTAACCACCCTGAATGAAAGCGAAGATGCCATCAAAGAGAAATCTCTGGCTTTGCGCAATGTCCAGGTACAGCTGGAAGGCAAGAGTATCCGCAAGTGGATTATCATCCCGGGCAAAATCATCAACATTGTCGCAAACTGATAGAAAAAGAAAGAGACAGAACCATCTGTCTCTTTTGTCTCACAATATCCCATATTATTCCCAAAATTTACCAATTAATATGTAATTAATGTGTAAAATCATTAGAAATCATTGTTTTTTAACAATTCTCATGTTTTCATCACAGAAATTTGCGTTATATTATAAGCAGAGGTAGAAGATGAACGAAAACGAAAAGACCTATGGGGATCAATTATACCAACAGCTGCTTTACGCTTGTGAGAGTTTGCATGCTTCGCCGGAATACCTGAAGGAGTTTCTGCAGATGCTATTAGCGCTGTTTAGTGATACGCAAAAAGAAAAATCGGCTTTGATCACTGACGAAGTGATGTCAGAGCTCTTGGCCAGCCCAGAGCGTCTCTCGCAGCTGTTTGAAGATTACATCCGTTACACAAAGTCTCAACCGGCAGCCTCTGCTGGCCGCCTGCAGTCCTGAAATGCACAAATTCGGCTTAACCAAAGGACTTTTGAGAGGGTATGATAAAATGAAACTGTATGCCTGTTGTATAATAAATACAGTCTGGGGATGATTATGGAAATCTTATTGCCCTTTGCCATGCAGTGTTATTCAATGCAAAAGCTGGCTTATATCAACTTTCAAAAAACACCCGATGACATTTACGACGCCTTCGAAATTCAGAGTTTCGATGATGACGCCAATGGCAAAGGGATTTTGGTAATTGGTTACCGCAAGGATTTTCAGCTGGATTTGTATGCCCAGCCTTCCCTGCATCTGTCCCGCTCTTTTTATGATGTCATCGAAAAAGGAATCCATTCCTTCAATGAACGCAAAATGGCTAATACCACCTTCACCATCGATGCCCAGGGCTTGCGCATGAATATTACTTTCAAGGACTTAAATGGACGCGAAATCCATATCGAAGCTTGGGAGAACGTAGAGAAGCGCAAGCCTTTTTCCTTGTTGGCCCCCATGGGCTTTATCATCGACCGGCCGGAGAATCTGCTTTTGGTCTATCTGCACCACTATGATTATGTCCCCAAGAAGGGTTCGGTCATTAACCTTTCCATTGCCGGAAAGGAACTGCCCATTGACCCCTTACCGGTCCCGATGGATTTTGTGGCCAATTACTTTGCCCGCTACTCCAATCAGCCCAATATCGTCGGTTTCAATCCCACCCACAAGGGGGCGATTGAAACCTTTACCATCAACCCTGGCGACCGCTCCCTGCATGAGCGGGGAATGCGTATCTCCTTGGTCTGGAATGGTTCGCAAGAGGTGGCAGTCAAGCGCATCCGCTCTTTGACCTCGCTTTATCCGGTTTCCGTGGATTTCAAACCAGCCTTTCCCAATCTGCTCACCTTGCCGGACGGCTCCAACATCAAGGGGCAGTTCACCATCAAGGAACTGCCGCAATGCGGTGTCATCGGCGGTACCTACACCATCGAGAAGAATCTCGGCCACATGCATGTGACCATGGTTCCCGATCGCGGCTGGGCGCCGCGCTATACCAAACTGTCCGTGCGCTTGCTCTACTTTCTGGCAAAGCTCTATACCCGCTGGCCTGCTGACTATCAATGGGATGCCTATATGGAACAGGATGCCCTGGGTCAATGGCTGATGACGTCGAGCTGGAAAAACAACTACGCGAAGTCGAAATGACCTTTCGCCAATCCCAGAAACTGCGCATCTTTCAGTTCTTCCATATTTTTACCATGACCTCGACCTATGTACAGGCGCAGGAGTTGGCAAGGATGGTGGGGGTGAGTGACCGTACCGTCAAAAGTGATATGCCGATGCTGCGGGATTTTGCCCTGGCTTCCGGCTGCAAGCTCTTGTCCAAAAAAAGCAAGGGATACTATCTGGAAGTGCTGGATGAAGAGCTGTATTTGCCCGTCAAACAGCAGCTGAACTACCGCTTTGCGACCGAACGCAAGGACAGGGTTTTTTCGCTGGCGCGCTCTTATGGGATTTTGCGGCGCTTGATTTGTTGTACCGACTACCTGAGCTATGAGCAGCTGGCGGAGGAAGTCTACCTGGCCAAAACCGTTTTGCAAAGCGAGATGGGGCAGGTTGTAAAGATCCTGGACAGCTATCATCTGCGCCTGCGTAAAAAAAGTGAAAGCGGCGAGATGGTGGTTGGTGCGGAGTTTGAAAAGCGGGTGCTGATGGTGCAGATCTATGAAATGCACTACCACGAAGGCATGACCTTCTTTCCTTACACCGCCTATACGGAATACATCGAGTGCGAGAAGCAGGTTCTCTATGATATCCGCCATCTGCTGTTGGAGTTGTTGCGGCAGTATGACATCAGCATCCCGGATGTGCATACCCAGATGCTTTCCCGCTATCTGGTTTTATGCAACAACCGCCGCAAAGCCGGATTTCAACTGCAGTTTTCAAAAGAACAAAAGGATTGGCTGCAGGCGTTTGGGCATTATCAGCTGGCTGCCGACTTCTTTATAAAGGCGAAAGCGGAATTCGGGTTTGAAGCGGATGAAGAGGAGATCATGGGGCTGGCCATCCTCTTGATTATCTGGGAAGACCTCAAGGAAGATATCAATGTACCATCCGGCTGGCAGCAATTAACCGCCAAGGCCGAAGAATACCTGGGGAAAATTCAGGAACGGCTTTTAAGTCAGTGCGGTCTGGATTTTTCCACGCTGCCAAACTGGAAGGGGCATTTGTTGAATTTTTTACTGCCTTATTGTGCAGCCTTGCATCTGAATGCGCATACCTGGATGATCTCCCAGGAGATTAACGGCAACTATGAATATCTGATTGATTCACCGCTTTGTCTGTGGCTGGCAAAGCAGGCGCTGGATGTCTTTGATGGCGAAGCTCCGCGCTTTAGCATTATGGCCCTGGCGCAGCGCTTCCACAGCCTTTTGGAAAGCGTGCAGCTAAAGGGCAGACCGTTGCGGGCACTTTTGGTTTCACAAAACGGCTTCAGCTGGGGCAATACCATCAAGGCGCGGATACAAGCCCGCTTCCCCAAGGCTTTTTCCATAATTGATGTAAAACAGCTCTATGAGCTGCGGGGTCTTTTAAAAGAAGACTATGACATTGCCTTTTTGAACCTTTCCTCGCATGTCTACAAATACGAGTGGCCTACCTTTTATCTGGACAGTATTCCCACTACCAAACAGTTCAACGATATCTACAACCAGGTATTGGTGGACTCTTTGAACCTTTTGGCGATTGAAAAGAAACTGGGCTTGCACAAGCTTCGCATCTACGAAAACTTCAGCTGCGAAACGATTGAGACATTTTTTCAGCTTTTGGCCTTCAAGCTGGGGGTGAATTCGAAAGAGATTGAGCGGCTGGAGCAGTACTTCAGCGGTTGGGCGCAGCTGTTCTTTGTGAACCGGCACTGTTTGCTGTTTCTCTCTGCCCAAAATGAGGCGGGACTACTGGAGCTGTATCACTTTCAAAAAGCCAAGATGTACCATTCCCATCTGATTGAAGATGTGCTGCTTTTGAAGCTGGATTTTGCGGGGAATGCGAACTGTGCGCGGGTTTTGCAATTGATTCTGGAGCAGTACTGCAAGGACGATACGGCGGTATTGCGGCTTTTAAAGAAAGAGCCGGGGGTGCTGGATGGCTTATTGCGGCAGGCAATCAAGTCCCAGGTAATTTCCTTTACCTAAGGGAAATCAAGCTGGGTTTCCCTTAATACAAACGTACTTTTCAACTTGCAGCCACCGGCTGCTTTTGATTATGATGGTAAAAAAAGAGGGAGTACGCATGAAGCTGTTTATCGCCTCACACGGTCATTTGGCCAGCGGTTTTGAATCGTCTTTGCGGATTCTTTGCGGACAAGCGGAAAATTTCACGGTATACGATGCCTATTTGGATGAAAGCACACTGCCGGATGCTTTGGATGCTTTTTTTGCGGATGTGCCTGAGTCCGAGGAAGTGCTTTTGTTAAGCGACTTATATGGCGGCAGTGTCAATACGGCGATGGTGCCCTGGCTAAAGCGCCCCCACACCCGCTTGGTTGCCGGCGTGAACCTGGCTTTGGTGCTGGAGCTGGCAGTCCGAAAGTCCCTGGATGATCGTGAGCTCAAAGATCTCATTGAGCAGGCGCGGGCAGCGATGGTATTGGTGGAAGTGGATGATTCTCCCGTAATACAAGAGGAGTTCTTTTAAAGGAGGAGTAAATATGATTAAAATGCTGCGTTTGGATGAACGTCTGATTCACGGCCAGATTGCCATCAAGTGGTCCCGGCATTTGAGTGTCGATCGCATCATCGTTGCCAACGATGAGGCCGCTGGCAATGCCCTGATTCAGAAATCGCTGATGATGGCGGCACCGCCGACCTGCAAGACCGCCATCAAGAGTGTGGATGAGGCGGTTGTGCTGTTGAATGACCCGCGCTGTGAACCGCTCAAGATTCTGATCATCGTCTCACAGATTGCGGATGTGCAGAAAATTATTGACCAGGTTAAAGGGATTCCGGTGATTCAGGTGGGCAACTACGGCCGTTTGGTGCCAAAGCTTGTCGACCAGCAGCGGGAGACTTTTGCCCCCAACCTCTATGCGTATCCCTATGAAGTGGATGCGTTTATGAAGTTGATTGCTTCAGGAATCGAATGCATTTATCAGACCACACCGGAAGACGCCCCGGTGAGCCTGAAAAATGCCTTGCATCGATAGAAAGGAGACTTTATGTCTGTAACAACTGCATTGATTGTGGCTTTTGTGTATGTAGTTATTTACAATCTGGACAACCTGTGGCTGTCCTGGCAGTGCCTGAGCCGGCCGATTGTCATCGCTCCGGTTGCCGGCCTGTTTCTGGGTGACTTCCGCACCGGTATCATCATGGGGGCCGGATTGGAATCCATCTTCATGGGCATTTCCGCAATTGGCGGCAGTATTCCTGCCGACCCGACCACCGCGTCGATCGTTGCGGTCGCCTATGCGATTACCTCGGGAGGGGATATGGAGACCGGCTTGGCCATCGCTTTGCCCATCGGTACCCTGATGACTTCCTTCTCCGGAATTTTAATGCCATTTTTCTCCTCGCTGGCCGCGTATTGGGAAAAGCTGGCAACTTCTGGCAACATCAAGAACTTTACCTGGCAGGTCATCGTCGTTGGCAACTGCCAAACCCTGATCAGCGGGGCGATTCTGTTTGTTGGTCTGGCCTATGGCGTCTCAGGCCTCAGTTCGCTGCTGGGCAGTTTGCCAGCCTGGGTACTCACCGGTCTGGGTGCTGCCACCAGCATGATGCTGGCGGTCGGATTTGCCATTTTGACCTCGATGATCTGGTCGGGGGAAATCGGCATCTTCTTCTTTGTCGGCTATATCCTGGCCCGCTTTGTCGGTCTGGGTTCGCTGCAAATCGCCTTATTGGGTGCTGCGATTGCAATTACCATGTTCTTTAGTGAAAAGCGGATTATCGATTTGAAGAACTCCCTGGATTCTTCCGCTTCCGCCTCGAAAGGAGATGACTTCTTCTAATGGCAAAAACTGTACTGAGCGCGAAGGAAAAAAGTATTCTGCATTCCATGTTTCTGCGCTCCCACCTGGTCTTTACCGCCTTTACGATGGTGAAGATGGAAGCCAATGCCTTTACCATCTCGATGGCACCGGCGATTGAGGATCTCTACAAGGATGATCCACAGGGCAAGATTGAAGCCTACCGCCGCCATCAAAACTTCTTCAACACCCACGCCGTACCGCTTTCCTTCATCGTCGGTTTGTCCTATGCGATGGAGAAGGAACATGTCGAGAATGGCAGTGTTGATGGCAAGACGATTGAAAGCATCAAGGCAGCCCTGATGGGACCGACCGCCGGGATGTTTGACTCGATTTTCTTCAACTGCCTGCGCGTCATCGCCGCCGGGATTGCCATCGGCTTGTGCTCAGAAGGCAACATCCTGGGAACCCTGATCTTCATTTTGCTCTATGGTGTAACCCAATCGATTACCAAGTACTACTTCGTCAACTGGGGCTATATCTACGGTACCTCCTTCATCGATACCGTCTTCTCCTCCGGTCTGATGAACGCCCTGATCAAATCAGCATCGGTATTGGGGCTGATGATGGTCGGTGCGATGAGCGCCAGCTTTGTCAATGTGCCGCTCAACTGGGTCATCAGTGTCGGTCAGACCAGTGTCAATGTCGGGGAGATCTTCGATTCGATTTTCCCGGGTTTGCTGGGGATCATGCTGCTGTTCTTCTTGATCTGGCTGATCAAGAAAGGAGCCCGTCCAACCCAATTGGTTTTGGGAATTCTGGCCTTCGGTCTGTTGGGCGCCCTCATTCATATCTTTTAGACAGTGTAAGAGCACCCCTGCGGGTGCTCTTTTTGGCGTACAATAAAAGCGAAAGGAGAACCAATCTATGATCATTCGTTGTGACAGAATTGTTGTGCCCGGAAAGATTCTGGACGGCTTTTTGGAATTTGATGAAAGCGGGATTTTGGGCTTGTATGAAAAGGATGCGGATGTAAAAGCGGACCTGGACTATTGCGGTAAGCGCATCATCCCCGGGATTTTCGACACCCACAACCACGGCGGCTTCGGCTATGTGATTGACCCGGCAGGCGAGGATATCAAGGACCAGTACCGCGGTTATCTCAAGGCGCTGGGTTCAGTTGGCGTCACCTCGATTTTCCCGACGGTGACCCGGACCATCAAAGTGGCAGCCGAAGTTGCCAAAGAAAACCCAGAGGGAGCCCGGATTGTCGGCATCCACTCCGAAGGCCCCTATCTCAACCGCGTTGGCGAGAAGGGCATCGATACCGGGCATCCTGATATCAGCCTGGACACTTTGAACCAGATGGTAAGCGATGGCGAGGGTTTATTGAAGCTGGTGGCGATTGCCCCGGAACTCCCAGGTGCCAAGGAAGCGATTGAATTTCTTGTCAGCAAGGGGATTCGGGTTGCCTATGCCCACTCCAACAATAATTACAAAGAGGCGCTGGAGTCCTTTTCGTGGGGGATTACCGTATCCACCCATACCGCCAATGTCATGAGCGGCATCCATCACCGCAATATGGGCGGTCTGGGCGCGTGTTTATTGGATGAGGACATCTGGTGTGAGGTAATCTGCGATGGCCTGCACGTTTCACCCGAGATGCTGACGCTGATGTTTAAGGTCAAAAGCCCGCAGAAGTTTATGATGGTATCCGACAACGGCGCGATGGCAGGTGCCCCGGTGGGGCGCTACCGCTCGTTTGGCTGGATGGATGTGACCATCGATGAGCAGGGCTTCTGCCTGAGCGATACCGGGCGTTTGTGCGGTTCCACCAAACCGGTGCTCTTTGGTATCGGGGTGCTGGTCAACAAGGTCGGGCTGCCTTTGACGACGGTTTGTGAAATGGCCAGTGCCCATCCGGCACAGGTCTATGGACTGGATAAAAAAGGTGCACTTTTAGCCGGGAAGGATGCGGATTTTGTCGTCATCGATGAAAACTACCAAGCCTTGGCCACCTGGCGCGAAGGCAAAAAGATTTATGACAGGGCTGTGGACACCGACCTGTTTGCGAAGGATTTCCTCAAAGAACACCTGGTTACTTTATGAGGTTATTTGGCTGTGATTATGACGGGACCCTGCGCATCGGGACCGTTGCCAAAGGGGATTTAGAGGCGCTTGCCCGCTTTCGTAAAGCGGGCAACCGCTTTGCGATTGTCAGCGGCCGGGGCAAGGGCATGATTTGGAAGGAACTCCAGTATTTCGGGGTCGAAGTGGATTTTTTGATTGCGGATAACGGGGCGATTATTTTTGATGAAAACGGCGATGAAATCTGGCGGTTGGACCCGGATCAAAGTGTTGTCAGACAAATCATTGACTTCGGTCTGACTTTGAAAAACACGCTGGTGGGCTTTGGTGACGGCCATGGGTTTGCGGGATTGGGTGTAAAAGAGGAAAAAATCGAGAAGCCCAATTTCAATGCGCTTTTGGACAGTGTAGAAGCCGACCCGCAGGAACTTTTGGCTCAGGGAAAAATCAATGCGATTTTACTGCGGGGAGTGCATCCTGAGGATAGCTTCAAACTCCAGCAAATGGTTCAGGAGCGCTGGGGAAAACAGGTTACAACCTGTTTGAATAACGGGACCCTGGACATCATCGCTGCGGGTGCAAGCAAACAGGCTGCGCTAGAGTGGCTTAAGGAATACCTGCATGCCAGTGAGGTCTTAACCCTGGGCGATGGCTACAACGACATCGGCATGATTTCCGCCTTTGGCGGCTATGCCATGGAAAATGCCCCGCAAGAAGTGAAGGCCAAGGCTGCGGGAACTGTTGCCTCGGTTGCGGAATACCTTTTGAAATGGGAGAAAAACAATGAAGAAAAAACTGATTGTGGTCTGTGATGACTTCGGCTTCAGCATGGCGACATCCATCGGAGCCATCAAAGCTTACAACGAGGGGATTGTCACTGTACTGTCCTTGATGAGCAATATGGAGACTGCGGAATATGCTGTTAAGCTGGCGAAAGAGCACTGCCCCAAGGCCCAGATTACGCTCCATGCGAATTTTGTGCAGGGCAAAAGCGTGGGTGATGGTTACAAAACCCTGACCAAAGAGGATGGCAGCTTTTATGGCTCCGCTTTTTGGAAAGGTGGCAAGAAGGGCTCAAAGCATTATGAAGACGGTGTGAACCCAAGTGCGGATGAGCTGGCCAAGGAGCTCAAGGCCCAGGTAATCCGCACAGAAGAGCTGACGGACCAGCCGCTTATGCATATGGAAGGCCACTCGGTAGTCACCCGCAATATCCAAAAAGCCTTTGCGCAGGTCAATGCGTCCCTAAACATTCATTCCATGTTTTTAAGCGGGGAAACAGAGAAGTTTCACTACGCCCATGAGCTCGGCTTTGATAATGGAACCCGCTATTTTGAAATTCTGCACAGCGGCTTTACCCCGGAGCTCTTTGTACAGGATCCCTTTGGACTACTCAAATCCAAGCATGAGTACAATGTCCTGCACTTTCATCCCGGCTACCTTGATGCCTTCGTGTTTGATAACAGCTCCTTAAGGGAACCGCGGGTCCGGGATTTAGAGACCCTGACTTCCCCATTGGTGAAGGACTGGCTAGACAGCCAGGATATCGAGCTGGTGGATTTTACAGCTTTGTTGAAGAACTGAAATTCTAAGGCGGAACCGGAAGGTTCCTTTTTTTTGATTAATCTTAATATTTCCTGTTCTTCCTACCTTCAATCCCGAAGGGCAACACCAATGCATCATGACAGCAGGATGCAGCCACCAAACCCTTCAAGATCTCCCTGCTCAGCTTCCTTCATATATTCACATACGACACAAGAGACCTGTCCAAAGAGATTTAATTGGCGTTGACAAGCCAAAAGGAACTTGATAAGGTAGCCTTAAGGGGGAACTCTACACCCATGAAAACGCAGAGGTGGAGAACCCAGGACGAGGTATTCTAAAAGCGTTTCGCAAAGTAACACTGTTGCACTTCGCAG
>JAISTR010000042.1 GCA_031272515.1 Erysipelotrichaceae bacterium
GTCTTATTTATTGTTAATTGGTAATAAATACCAGTGTAAAAGGTATAGATTTTTTTAATTTTTGTGCAATAATAGTAGTATATTTAGAAAAACGAATTAAGATTAATCGTTACATTACAAGGAGGCGTTAATTTGAAGCAGTATGTGCTGAAGCCAAAGTATATCAAGGTTGGCGGTCTGATTGATGTAGTTAAGAAAACTGTCACTGAAGGAGTCGCTTTAATTGTCGAAGAGGAAGTCATCACCAGAATCGAACCCATCGGCAAACCGGATCCCAAAAAATACCGGATTTATGATTATACGAAAAAATTTGTGATTCCTGGTTTGATCAACACCCACGTACACCTCTTCAATTTGGAAAACCGTTCCCTCCAGCAATATAATGAACTGTCGGTGGTGGAAAAGGTCTTCCATGCCAGTGAAATCCTGACCCAGTATCTGGATCAGGGTGTCACCTATATCAGAACAGTCGGTTGCAATGGAACGCTGGACATCGATATCAAAAGAGCGATTGCCAAAGGTCTGATGGAAGGACCGGAAATCATGGCTGCCGGACCGGCTCTGTGCATTACTGGCGGTGACTCCTGGAAGTGGAGCATCGAAGCGGACGGCGTGGATGCGGTTCGCCATGAGACCAGAAAACTGATCAAGCGCGGTGCGGATGTCATCAAGGTCATCGGCTCCGGCGGCGTATTAACCAAGGATTCCAATCCCAATGTTGCCCAATACACGGTGGAGGAACTGAGAACCATCGTCGAAGAAGCTCATATGGCCGGCCTGAAAGTTGCCTGCCACGCCTTTGGCTCCCAAGCAGTCCTCAATGCCGTGGCAGCTGGCGTCGACAGTGTCGAACATGGTGTCTACATGTGTGAGGATGGCGCAAAAGCCCTGGCGAAGAACCACATCTATCTGGTTCCGACACTGGTCTGCGAAAGCAACATCGCCAAGTCCAACAAGAAAGCCCGGATGCTGGGCATCGAACTGGCCCATGCACCTTCGCTGCATGAGGAACACCTCAAGAGCATTCAGCGCGCAATTGAATACGGCGTTACCCTGGCAGCCGGTACCGATTCCGGCTCTCCGCTGACCGGACATGATGTTTTGGTGGATGAGCTGAAAATGTACAATGCCTGCGGTCTGGATCCCATTGATGCCCTGGCTACCGCTACCATCAATGCCGCCAACTGTCTGGGCATCGGCGACCAGTACGGATCGATCGAAGTAGGCAAAATTGCCGACCTGGTCATCCTCAACAAGAATCCCCTGAAAGATTTGGCAGCGATCACTTCGATCCATGCCGTCTTCAAAAAAGGAAAACGCGTTCGTTCTTAATAACCATTCAAAGGGAGCCATCCGGCTCCCTTTGCTCTATCCGCTTCATAACGTGTTATAATGAGGAAGAGCGATGAAGACTATGACGGAATTAAAAAACAGAGTGATCCGGCGGGAAAACATCCCGTTGGGAGAACGGGTTTATTCAGAAAATACCAAACCACTGATTATGCTGGGGGCCTTCTTTGTAATTGGCATTGTCCTGGTCTTTACTGATTTTATGATTCTGGGCTTCATCCTGGTCATTGTCAGTGCCTACTGGATTTTCATTTCCCCGGACCAGCATCAAATTGTCATCTACGATCAGTATTTGGTCTGGAACAATCAAAACCACAAGGAACTTTGCACCATCATCTTCTTTGATGAAATCGGTTCCTGGCATATTGAGCGCCAAGCCAATGGCCGCCGGGTTTTGTGTTTGGTGATGGACGATGAGGAAAAAATAGAAATCCCTTTGCTGGAAGATCAGAAGGTCAAGAAAATACTTCTGGACATGGCTCCGGAAACCTATCAGGAACATGAGGATCAGTTCGATTGACTTTGAAACAGCCAACCAGTCCATGACCTCGGCCTGCAGTGTCGCAATTGTAACGATGGAAGACGGTGAAATCATTGACAGCTACAGCTCTCTGATAAAACCGCATCCATCGTTTTCGCATTTTTCCTCTTTCAACATCGGGATTCACCACATCTTTCCCCAAGATGTAGAAGAGGCTCCCGAATTCGATCAGGTCTATATTGAAATGCTGCCTTATTTGCAGGACCACCTGGTGATTGCCCACAATGCGCCTTTTGATATGGAGGTGCTCAAGCAATCCTGCTATCTCTACCGTTTGCCTTTGCCGGATTTCCGCTATGGCGATACGGTCCGTTTAGCCCGCCGCTGTTTTCCCTATTTACAAAACCACAAACTCAATACGGTCTGTGATTATCTGGGAATCCAACTGCAGCACCACGATGCCTTCAGTGATGCCAGAGGCTGTCTTTTGATTTTACTGAATGTCATGAATCTGTTGGAAACGTTTGATATCGATGAAGTCATTCAGCAGACATTATGGAAAATCAGCCGTTTTTAAGCCGCTTTTGACAGTCGAATCGGTTGCAAAAGCGGTTATTGCTGGTTATAATAAGGAAGCAATCTTTCTTTGGTATGGTACCTTAGCCAAGTGGTAAGGCAGTAGACTGCAACTCTGCGACCGCCGGTTCAAATCCGGCAGGTACCTCCAAAGGGGATGTGGCGGAATCGGTAGACGCATCGGACTTAAAATCCGGTGGTGGCAACACCGTAAGGGTTCAAGTCCCTTCATCCCCACCAATGAGCATTAAAAGCCTTATGAAAGGGCTTTTTATTTTCCAGAGAACCAATGCTGAAAATCAAACCGCTTTCATTTTCATTTTGCTTTTCCTGGTGATAATGAAAGTGTTAGAATAAAACAGTTGCTAAAGGAGAAGCTATGCAAAAGTCGACGATTGGAAAGATCTTATTGCTGAGTGCCACCATGATCTGGGGTCTGGCCTTTGTGATGGTGCAGTATGCCCTGGATGGCGGCTGGTCCACTTTTGCCTTACTATCCGCCCGCGGCTTTTTGGGGGCACTGCTTTTTAGTGCCATTTCTTTTTCCCAGAAATGGTGGAAAAACAAAAAGCTGGTCCTCAGCAGTCTGGGTGCCGGCTTCATCCTGTTTGTCTCCTATGTCTGCCAGACCTATGGACAATACTATTCTTCGGTTTCCAATGCGGCTTTCATCACCGTCCTCTATGTGGTACTGGTGCCGGTGTTTGGCAGCTTCATTCATCATACCAAAATCAAAAGAAGGGTCTACCTCTCGGTAATTCTGGCGGTGGTTGGAACCTTCATCCTCAATTACCAGGGGGAGTTTCGTCTTTATACCGGGGATATTCTCTTATTGGGCTGTGCAACCCTGTTTGCGGTGCACATCCTGATTATGGATCGCATGCAGGTCTATGATTCTGTGGCGGTGACCGCCATCCAGCTCTGGGTGATGGGGATCTGCGGTTTCATCGGCATGCTCCTGATGGGGGAATGGTACGCTTCCCAGGCGGTTCTGCCGGTGTTTTTCTGTGCCTTTATGGCCAGCGGCGTCGCATTTTTCTTTCAGGCTTACGCCCAAAAGAGTGTGGATTCCTCCACGACTTCCCTGATTTTGACCCTGGAAGCGGTATTCGGGGTTCTGTCCTCGGTTTTGATTTTACATGAAGCGGTGACTGCCAACATGTTGATTGGCGGCGGGATGCTGTTATTTGCGGTAATCTATGTCCAATTGGGCTAGTCCCGCTTGATTTCCAGTACAACTTCTTTGAGAAACTCCAAAGTCGATTGCCCTTTGGTAATCTCCATCAGGCTTTGCTGGAGTTCTTCATCTTTATAAAGGTATTCGATGGTGACCTGCTGGGCAAAGTCAGTCTGGTAAACAACCGTCGCCTTGAGCAGGTTTTCAATTTTGTTATAAAGCGGATAGTCGCAGGTGATGCGGTACAGCTTGCCGGTAGCAATATCAAAGATTTCCGCTTTTTTTAAGGCTTGTGCGACACTGCTGCGGTAGGCCCTAATCAAACCGCCGGCACCCAATAAAACCCCGCCGAAATAGCGGACCACCACCGCCTGGATGTGGTCCATGTTTGCCATACGCAGCACTTCCAGCATCGGCAGGCCTGCCGTCCCGCCCGGCTCGCCATCATCACTGCTGCGCTGGGTATTCGCGTCCAGCAGCAAAGCGCTGCAGTGATGGGAAGCCTTGGGATGCAGCTTTCTGATGCTGCTCAAAATTTCCTTGGCCTCTTGTGCATTTTCGACCGGATTTAGGTAAGTGATAAAGCGGGAGCGTTTGATTTCCAGCTCGCTCTGGTAGCTCTGTTTGATTCTTGCCATAAAGTTGTCACCTTTATTATAAGATTTTTTTGGGGAAAGATGCGGTTTCAGTGCGGTTCTGTGATATACTTCAAGAGGACCTAAAAGGAGAACGCGTATGAAAATCGCCGTAGTAACAGACAGTTCCAGTACTATTTATGATGAAACAGAAGTCGAGGGAGTGTTTAAAGTACCCTGTGTGATCTCAGATGACCGGGACAGCTTTTTGGAAGGATTGGAATGCACCACCGACCAGATATATACGATGGTCAATCAGGGGAGAATGTTTACCAGCTCGCTGCCGCCGATTGGCTTGATTGAAGAGCTCTTTACCAGATTGAAAGCAGAAGGTTATGAAATGATTTTTGCGGTACCAATCGGTTCCGGCTTATCCTCTTCCGGGGAAGCGATGCGCACCGGTGCCGCGACCGTCGGCATTGACTTTGATATGTTTGACTGCTATTCCACCGCCAAAGTGGAACTGGAATTGGCCTATGCCGCCAGACGTTTATTTGATGAAGGATTGAGTGTTGCTGAAGTCAAGGAGAAGCTGGAGGATGCCAGCACCAACTGCGGGACCTATGTGATGCCCATCGACTTCAAGCACCTGCTCAAAAGCGGACGCTTGACCAGAGGCGGTGCGGCTTTGGCTGGACTGCTTAAAATCCGTCCGATTCTCTATGTCGGCTGGCGCTCCAAGGGAAGACTGGATAAGCTGGTCAATACCCGCACCTTCTCCAAGATGTGCAATGAACTGGCAGAGATCTTCCGCAAAGCCGGGGTAGGGAAGGGCTACAAGATTTGGATCTACCATGTCTGGAATCCCTCCGAAGCCAAGAAGGTTGTAGATACCCTGAAAGAGAAGATTAGCGATGCGGAAATCATGATGGACAATCTGATTACCACTGTTGGCATTCATACCGGAATCGGGGCTCTGGCAGCCCAGTTCCTCAAAGTTTCCGGCTTGAAGTCAAAGCAATAGAAAAAGCAGAGAATCATCCCGGGCAGAAAATTCTGCCCGGGTTTTTCATTCCCTGTCCTTGAACAAACCAAAGCAAAATGCTATGCTTGTGTTAGCAAAAGCTAACTAATAGAGGGAAACCATGAAACAGGAAAAAGAACTTCTTGCGTTTCTAAGCGGGGAGTATGGATCAAAGCAGGCGGATGAAATCCTGAAAAAAACAGATCTTAAGCTGAAGGACTTGCTGGAAAGAGCGAAAGACAAAAGTGCCAGCCAAATAAGAGTCTTGGGTGATACTATCTTGCCAAGAATTGCCCTTTATCAAATCCTGCTTACAAGAAAAGGGGAAGCGGAAGCTTTTGAAACAGTCCGCAAATACATGCTGGAGGTTGTCAGCGCAAAGATGCAGAAACGATATAAAGCTTTAGAAAAAATTCCGGGGTTTTTTTGGGTCTTTCGTCAGGGCATGGCGCAGGTACTCAAACGCAGTGATGCGTGGCAGACTGCGATTATACAAAATGACCGAAACGGCATTGTGTATCATATCAGCCGCTGTCTGTGGTTTGATGCCTGCAAAGAAAACGGCTGTCCGCACTTGTGCCGGGTGTTTTGCGAAAGCGACAACATCATCTATGGCGGATTGCGCAAAGTCCAATTTGCGCGAAACGGGACGCTGGTTCAAGGAAAACCCTGCTGTGATTTTAGTTTTGAAAAAAACAAATAGAATCTCCTGAATCACTTAGCGTATAATGAAATCACAAGGATAAGGGGTGAACAGCTGTGCAATTGAAAAATATTTGGTTCAGTCTGCTGCCGGAAGGCCCGCAAAAAGAATACAACAAGGCCTTTCAAAAACAAACCATGGTTCTGACCTATTATCTGAGTCAGCAGGAAAAGGCCAAACAGGGTGATTACGGGGATTTTTCGATGCTGCACCTGATTGCAAGCGGGAATTACAACGCCGGCTTTGAGGACTGGATGGATGTAAAAAAAGATACGCTCTGCTTAACTTTCTATGTGAATACTTCAGCGTTCTTTCGCTTTTATAATGACCGGGATAAGCTGGAATACCTTTGTCAAATATTGCGGGATGCCAGCTTCGCGTTTGCGGACCGTTATCCGGCTTTGATGCAAAGCCTGCGCTCTTCGCTGGATGACTTTCGCCGCCAGGGTTTTAAAAACGAGTGGGTTTTGGACAGGGGCGAAGTCGGGAAGCTTAATCTCACCTATGAAGTCCGCTGCGTTTTGACGTGTGAGCATTACTATGCAATGTTCATTTTGTTTCAAGAGGGCAAAGAGGTTTATACCCAGGACATCTATCTGTCCATACCGAATGAACTCTATGTTGAACTAAAACTGAAAAAGGTGGTCAGAAAACAGGACCGGCTCGAACTTTGGGGAATTGCCAAAAAGCCAATCCACACCATTTCCTTAAATGACAAGGCTCTGGCAATTTCTTTGCAGAAGGGCAAAAAACAAAAAAAGGGCGCTTGACCAAATAAATGGTCCCGCGCTCTTTTTTTACTCGATGGGAATCTTTTTTATCTGCCTAAAGCGGAAGTAGTCGCTCATCAAAATCAAGCGCGACACCGCCGCCAGATCGCGGCTGTGCTGATTGAGCTCAACCACCGCATTTTGATCATACTCCTGGTCACTTACAAAGACGCCCTGTGAGGAACTGTAATAACCGAAACTGCACAGCCAGCTGCCATTGTCAAAGATGACCAGTCGCTCCTGCGTTGAGAAGTAATCGCTGCCCATATATAGGCGCGGGTCATAGTTGAGGTCAAAGAGATTGGCAATCGTGGGCACCAAATCCAAAGTCGAAGCCGGTTCACTGTATACGGCAGCTTGTTGTCCTGGGGCATAGATGACCATCGGTGTGATGTCAATGCCAAAAGGAATTTCCCGGCGGTTCATATAAGGAGTGTAGTCATAGAGGTAGTCATAGGACATCTTGAGGGGATGGTGGTCCCCGTACATGATGATGACGGTGTTTTCCAGCTTGCCCTCAGCTTCCAGGGTCTCCAGTAAATATTCCATGCCTTTATCCAGTTCCATGACTTTGGACTTGTAGCGCTGGATTTCAATCGGGGCATTGGGATAGAGTGCCTGCACCTCATCCAGATAGCGGTTGCCCAGGGTGCTGTCCTTGTCATAGGGCATATGCATGGAGGAGGTGATGATAAAGGACAGATAGGGTTCTTCTTTGGAGAAGATCTCATAGGCGTCCACCATCAGCTCATAATCGCTCTGCCAGCCCTGAATCAAAGGAATCGAGAGGTCTTCCAGGTCATAGTAGGCTTCACTTCCATAATTGACATGCAGGATGTTGCGGGGATAGAACTCATCATCCCAGTTGTGATAGGAAGTCACCGTATAGCCTTCCTCTTTAAACAGATTGAAGATGGAAGTCGAATAGAGGTTGTTTTGATAGGTGTGGGGAATACAGGTGCTGTTGTCCGGAATCAGGGAATTGATGCCGATGGATTCCGATTCACCAGTCGCACAGGAAAACTGCGGGGAATAGAAACGGTCAAACCACATTCCCTGTGTAAACATCTTGTACAGGGTCGGTGTCAGCTCGCTGTCAATCCCGCTGTAGTCAAAGGCTTCCACCATGATATAGATGACATTTTTTCCACTCAGGATTCCGGTCATGTCATTGGGCTGATCAATCGGCCGGCTGAGCAGATACTGGTCAATGGCGGCGATGTTTTCATTGGTTTCGCTTTCTGCCAGAGCCTTCCATTCACCATCGTCAAACAGCCTGGCAGGCGGCTTTTGGTAAACGGGAATCTCCGGACGGTCAATGATATCCAGCAGTTCGTCCTCGCCGGTCTTGGGGTTGAGCAGAAAATGCATGTCGCGAAAGAAATAAACCAATAAGCCAAGCTCATGCACGCCTTCCCCGGAGTATTCCAGTTTCTGGTACACCTGGTCCGCCTGCACCAGCTGGTCGGTTTTCTTCAGCTTTAAAGCACCAAAGAACAGGGCATCCAAAAGGATGACTGTTACACAGAGCAGGGCAATTTTATTGACCCTTAATTTGAACTTCACCAAGGGGTAGTGAGGCAGAAAGAAGGCAAAACCGGCTGGCAGCACGGTGATGAAATAATGGGGTTTCAGATAAGTGAGGAAGTCCCAGATATAGCCCTGTACATGCTCAGCCCCATAGGAGGCCAAACGCAGGGATAAATAGTAGCCCATGTATTCCTTGTAGCCGGCTTGCACGGCCGCATAGACACCAAACAAAACAATCACAATGAAGGCCAAACGCCGTGAGACCTTCAAAGAAAACCGGTCCAAAAGAAAGGCTAGCGACAGCGCAAAAGCGGCATCACTGAAAAAACAGCGCAAAAGCACATAGTGAAACACCGGCTGCTGTACCAATATCCGGAAGTAGACTTCAATAAAGAAAAAAGTAATGAAGAGCCAGGCTGACAGCACCAAATACGAGCTGTAGCGGTATTGCCTTATTTTTTCCGTATGGCCTCCAAATCTGCCGTGAGCAGAACTGTAAACGTTTCATATTGATAGCTGTCCCAATGATGCTCGGGGACATTTTGGTCATAGATCCATAAAAGGTCCACCTTGATTCCCTGGCTTTGCAATTCCTGAATTTTACTATCAGCAAAATCAAAGCCGGCAATCACAAAGTAGGTGGAAAGCACATCAGCGATTCCCGCATCGGTGGTAATGACCGAGACCGAGCGGCAGGTGGTAACCGGCATCAGGGTGCGCGGGTCAATGATGTGCTGCTGGCGGTCGCCATTGACATCGACATAGTAGCGCTCGTAGTCGCCGCTGGTGGCAATAGACATCGATTCACCAAAGGCAAAGACCCCGATGTTGGCTCCCAGGTTGTCCGGTACGGTAATGCCGACATTCCAGCTCGACCCGTCGGCTTTGGTGTGGATGGTACGCACATTGCCGCCGCCGTTGACAAAACCGTACAAAACACCCGCTTCCTCCAGTTTCAAGGAAATCTGCTCAACCGCATAGCCCTTGGCAACAGCACCGACATCCAGGGAAGCCTCGAAAATGTCCAGGTAGACGGTGGAGGCGGCTTCATCGATGATGACATGCGACCAGCCGGTATACTGGTAGGCTTCCTCTAAAGCTTCCATATTCGGCAAGGGCCCGCCTTCGCCATCCTCATTGAGCAGGATGCCCGCTTCGCGGTAGCTGTGCCAGATCTTCAGTACCGGTCCCATGGTGATGTCACAAAACCCTTCGGTCTTGTCATACCACTCTTTCGCAAACAGCAGTAAATCGATGATCTTCCTATCGACCACCACCGGCTGTATGCCGGCATTGTCATTGATGGTTTTTAAATTATTGAGACCGCTGTAGTCGTGGTAGATATCATACAGCCGGTGGTAGCTGGTCAACTCCTCTTTGAAAAGCGCAAACCACGCATCAAATTCCTCTTGGGAGTGCGCATAAGCGGAGAAGGTAAAGACCGTGTCAAAACTGTCCTGCAGGGTCGCATTTTTGTATAGTTCCAGTTTTTGTTTCTGACAGCCGGAGCATACGCTAAAACAAAGCAAAACAACCAGTAGTTTTTTTAACATAGATGCGATCCTTATCACACTTCGTATCCGGTTTTTTCTTTCAGGGTATTGATGACTGACTGCGCTTCTTCCTGTTCCACCGCATTCTTTTTAAAGCCGCGCAGAAAGACAGTCAGACGGTAGAACACCGGTTTTTCACCTTCACTGACCTGCATGCTGATGACGGTGTTGAAGAGCACCTTCTTAATCAGCAAGCTGGAGATATTCGCAAAGGGAATACAGATTTTCCGCTTTACTTTCGGATGGAAGATATACCAGCCGATGCATTCATACAGGATCAGGTTATTGGCGTCGGTGGTGACCATCGTATATATCTGATAGGACGAATTGAAAGCAATCCGCTGACTGGCGGTCAGAAAGGGTTTATCAAACCCCGGTCCTTCAATTTTTTCTATGGCTTGACGATCGCGATCATGTTGAGTCATATAGTTCTCCTCCTGTTTCCTTATTATAACAAAGAGTGCCTGAAAAAAGGACTCGTACTTAAAAAAAAGGCGAGAAAATCAAGAGAATTGACCTCTTTTTCTTGTGCTGTGGTTTTCCGTTGCTTCCTCACCGGTTTTTGGTGTTCTTTTCTAACAGCTTAAGCACCTGCTGCAGGTCCTGCTGCGCCGGACTGTCTTTTCTTAGACTTCTGAGATAGGTGTGAAATTCATAAGGAACCGCTGCTTTGAGTACCTGGAAAGAAAATTGGATGGTGGTGGACAGCTTTCGCTGCCGTATCACCAGATCAGAAATTCTATCATAGGGAAGCAGATGCTTTTTTATGATCTTTACTGTCCATAAAGAAAAGGGTGAAGTCTCATAGAGAATCAGGGATTGGTCATCAGCAGACAAAAGCACATAGGTACCGGCATGGCTGTTGGGCTTGCCCGGATGAAAGGCAGCTGCCACCGGTAAATCAAATTCAACTTTTTCAAAGCGCGTGACCGCATTACGGTCACGCTGATGAAGCGACATGGCTGACTCCTCTTTTTTTGATATAATCTTACACTATCCGGTCAAGGTCTTGTCAGCATCTGCCTTACAAGCAAAAAAACCAAGACAAAATGCCGGACTTTGCCTTTGAAAACAGGGCTTCTATGCTATAATGAACTCGTTATGGATAAACCCTAGAAAGGAATGAATTCATGTCATTGTTATTAGGACCGATGAAGCAGCATCTCGACGGTCATAAGGGCTTGACGGACCACAATGAAATCCTTGCACTCAAGGACGCAAAGCGGGTCTATATCCCGCTGATCAACGGTCAGTCCACCAATGTCGAAGTGCTGGTAAAAGAGGGAGATCGGGTCTATGTAGGGACCAAGGTCGCACAGCGGAATGACAGCAGCATCGTGCCGCTTTTTTCCAGTGTGTCGGGGAAAGTGGTCGGGCAGGAAACCTTCTTGCACGCCATTTTAAAACCGGTGGCCCACCTTGTAATCGAAAATGATTTCAAGTATGAAACCAAGGCTCCATTCAAACCGCTGGACTACACCAAGGCCAGTGAGGCAGAGCTGATTGACTTCACCATGAACGCCGGCATCGTTGGCTGCGGCGGCGCAGGATTTCCAACCTATGTGAAGTACAAGTTTGCCAAGGATGTGCATACGATTTTAATCAACGGGGTGGAATGCGAACCCTATATCACCGCGGATTACCGCATCATGAATGAAAAGGGGAAGGAAATGGTCATTGGCATCAAAGCCATGATGAAGATGGCCAAGGCCCCCAAGGCGATCATCGCCATCAAAGCTTCCCACCCGGAACTGATTGCGACTGTCAAGAAAGAGATTGAAGGCCATTCGGATATCTCTGTCTTCCCTGTACCGGATGTCTATCCGATGGGCTGGGAAAGAACGGTGGTCTTTCAGGTCTTCAAGAAACGCTATGACAAGCTGCCCGGTGAGGTTGGCGTGGTTGTCAACAATGTGACCACCGCCATCGCTTTGGGCACGGCTTTAGAGACCGGCATGCCGATTACCGAAAAAATTGTGACCGTATCCGGTGACGGGGTGAAAGAGCCTCACAATGTCATGGTTCCGGTCGGGGTGCGGGTGAGTGAACTGGTCGCAAAGTGCGGCGGTTATGCCAGCGAGGACGTCCTGCTTTGTGCCGGCGGTCCGATGATGGGCAAGACCCTGACCAACGACCAGTTTGTGATTACACCTTATTCCAATGCCATCACGGTGTTGATTACCAGACCAATCGACAAGGTTGCCTGCCTGCGCTGCGGACGCTGCTCTGACAACTGTCCCAGTTCGCTGCAACCGGTACGCATCAATCAGTTTGAGGAAACCAAGAACTATGAAATGCTCAAGCGGCTGGCAGTCAACGACTGCATCGAGTGCGGCATGTGCTCCTATATCTGCCCAAGCAAGATCGATGTGACGGAAGGCATCCGGCGTGCCAAGCGTCTGGTTCAAACCAGAGCCGCTGCGGAGGTGAAGAAATGAAATTTACCTATCGTCCCAGCCCCAACTACCGTCAGCCTCGAAAAACCAGGGGCATCATGATGGAGCTGACCATCGGCTTGTTGGCGGTGGCTGCGTTTTCCTGTTTCTATTACTTTACCAAAACCGATTACGGACTGCGGGTGATTGAACTGCTGTTTGTCTCGGTGCTGTTTTGTGTTTTGACCGAAGCGGTCTGGGCTTATTTCACCAAGGAGAAGGTCCTGGAGTACCTGAAGCATTCCTTCCCCTGGGTGACCGGTATCATCCTGGCCCTGATTCTGCCCATCAACGCGACCCTTTACGCCACGGCAATCTCCGCCGTTTTGGCCATCTTCTTTGGCAAGCTGGTGTTTGGCGGTTTCGGACAGAACGTCTTCAACCCGGCCGGGGTCGGACGGGCCTTCTTTATGACCAGCTTCGCCACCTCGGTGGCGGCCGATGTGGTCAGTTCCCCAACCCCGATTACCACGATGAGCACCCTGGGCTGGGTCATCAAGGATTCCAGTCTTCTGAGCTCGACCCTGAGCCAGTTTGGCGGTTTGACCAACCTGTTTGTCGGGTTCTATCCCGGCTCCATCGGTGAGACCAGCGCCCTGGTCATTCTGATTGTCGGTGCCGTCTTAATCTGGCGCAAGGTCATTGACTGGCGCATTCCGGTGGTCTATGTCGGCTGTATCTTTATCTTTACCGCTTTGGTTGGTGCGATGCAGGGCATGGGTCTATGGTATCCGCTCTATCATGTGTTTACCGGCGGTGTGCTGTTTGGTGCCGTGTTCATGTTAACTGATCCGGTCACCAATCCCACGGCTCCCGGCGCAAGGGTTGTCTTTGGCATCGGGGCAGCCATCATTACTTTATTAATCCGCTTTCTGGGAAACCTCCCCGAGGGCGTGGTGTTTTCCATCCTGATCATGAACATGATCAACCCGATGATTGAAGCCTGGATGGATGGCAAGCAAATCCATACCATCAAGAAATCGATGGTGACCTCATCGATCCTGGTGGTTTTGGCTTTGGCCTTATTTACTGGTGTAGGCTTGAGCTTAAAACCGAAGGCGGCCGAAGCAGAAGTGCCAGAGGAACCGGAAGAACCGGCCCTGGTATTCGGGCAGCCAATCGCCTTGAATTCCACCAGCCTGGACCCCTATAAGGGTGAGATTACCGGCACAAGTGAGAGCGGCAGCTATGTCGTCTACACCGTGAAGGTGAAAGGCTATGGCTTAGTGGATGATGACGGTTCGCATGGCTTGAGTTATGACTACAATATCTTTGACATTACGGTCGACCCGGCTGCCAAGACTTTGGTATCGATTGCGTATCAGCAGTTTGGCGATACCAAAAACATCGGCAGCAAGACCGAAAATGAGGATTACTACAAAGTCTTTGAGGGCTTGGATTTGACCAATTACGACAACATGGTCGACACGGTCTCCGGGGCAACCTGTACTTCCAAGTCAATGATCAGTGCCGTCCGCATTGTCATGGACGCGCTGGGAGAGTAGGTGAGGGCAATGAAGAAAAACAGAACCTTCTATTTAGCCGGCTTTTTGGCTGTCATCTCGATGGTGGCCGGACTGCTGCTTTGGTTTGTCAATGATTTGACCTACGACCGCATTCAGGAAGGCAAGATTGCCGCCGAGAAGAGCAACCTGGAGAAAATTTTCCCCGGAGCAAGTTTTGCGGAAGTCGACTTCACGGATGACACCGGGTTAATCGAAAAGGTCTTTGAAGCCAAGGATACCGGCTATATCTATAAGATTAATGTCAAGGGCTACAAGGATACCATCACCTTCATGCTGGGCATCAAGAATTCAGGAGAGATGACCGGTTATGAAGTGCTGAGCATCAGCGATACCCCGGGCATCGGCATGCAGGTGGCGGAGGATGCCTTCAAGAACTCCATCATTGGCAAAGCCTCCAACGACGGCATCGCTACCATCTCCGGAGCGACCATCTCCTCCTCCGCAGTCATCAACGGCATCAAGGCCGCCCAGGCGGATTTCAATGCCCGCTTTGGAATCAGCGGCGAGGGCAAAGAACCGGAACCGGAACCCTCAGTGGTTCTGGGAGCCAAGGTCGCCATCAATGATGCCTCCATCGACCGCTACAAAGGGGAAATCACCGAAAACACCGACACTGAATATGTGGTGAAGGTGAAGGGGTATGGCCTGGTGGATGATGATGGCTCCCACGGCCTTTCCTACGATTACAACATCATTCGCGTGACGATTGACCCAGAAACCAATACCATCACCGCCGTCGCTTTTGACAGCTTCGGGGATACCTCCGGTATCGGTTCCAAGGCGAATGTACCGGAATATTTGGATTTGTTCAAAGGCCTGTCCTTGGATGATACAAGTGTCGAAGTGGATACTGTATCCGGTGCCACCTGCACCTCCAAGTCCATCATCAGTGCCATCCGCATCGTCATGGATGCGGCCGGGAAGTAGGTGAACAGCATGAAAAAACTATCGATTTTTACAGACGGACTGATCAAGGAAAACCCGGTACTGGTGCAGTATCTGGGCATGTGTTCCGCCCTGGCCATTACCATCTCCCTCAACAATGCCCTGGGCATGGGTGTGACGGTTATTTTGGTCCTGTTGATTTCCAATATTGTGATTTCGCTTTTGCGCAAGGTCATCCCGGATGAAATCCGGATTCCGGTCTTCATCGTGGTCATTGCGACCCTGGTGAAGTGCGCGGAGCTTTTGCTGGCGGCTTATACGCCATCCCTGTCCACCGCCCTGGGGGTCTTTATTCCCCTGATTGTGGTCAACTGCATCATTTTGGGCCGGGCGGAAGCCTTCGCCTCGAAAAACTCGGTGGGGGCTTCGATTCTGGATGCCCTGGGCATGGGCCTTGGTTATACCGCAGCGCTGACGGTGATGTCAGTGCTTCGCCAGTTTCTTTCCACCGGGACCATCAACCTGCTCAATCCCTTCACCAATGACCTGATTTTTGAATTCGGGGTATCGGAAGGGTTTGCGGCCAAGTATGCGATTACCATCTTCAAGGAACCGGTTGGCGCGTTCTTGATGCTGGCGCTGATTGCGGCCTTTGTGACCTGGCTTAAGAGCCGGGGAAAGGAGAAGAAATAGATGAACCTGATCACCTTATTTTTGTCGGCCTTGTTGATCAACAACGTCGTCCTCAATCAGTTCTTGGGCATCTGTCCTTTCCTGGGCGTTTCCCGCAACAAGAGTTCCGCCATCGGCATGAGCTTTGCGGTCATGTTTGTGATTCTGGGCTCCAGCATTCTGACCTATTTTTTGTACCACTTTGTCTTGGTACCGCTGAAACTTGAGTTCATGGACCTGATTACCTTCATTCTGGTGGTTGCCTGCTTCGTACAGTTTGTGGAGATGTATCTCAAGAAGATGCTGCCGTCCCTGTACCGTTCGCTGGGCATCTACCTGCCTTTGATTACCACCAACTGCGTGGTGCTCTATGTCTGTTTGGGCAATATCAGCGCCAACTACAACTTCATTGAGATGCTGGTCTATTCCATTGCTGTGCCGCTGGGCTTTGCATTGATTTTGATCATCTTCTCCAACATCCGCGAGCGCATGGAAAACGCGAAAATCCCGGCACCGCTGCGCGGCAATCCGGCTGCCCTGATCATTGCCGCGATGATGGCTCTGGCCTTCTCCGGACTGGCCGGACTGGTGTAGTGCATGCAAATTGTATATGCCGTCCTCTTTCTGGCAGTGCTGGGCGGTTTGTTTGCGGGTTTGACTTATCTGAATCAAAAAACACCGCGGCCAGAGGGCTGCGAGAATCTGGTAGCGGAGTGCGGCGGCTGCGGCATACGCAGCTGTCCACAGCATCCGGACTACAAAAAGGAGGAGAGCTGATATGGGATTTCTGGTTCCTGTAACAATGATGCTGGTTTTGGGCGGCAGCCTGGGACTGGTCTTGGGTTTTGCGGCACAAGCGTTCCATGTGGAAGTGGATGAGCGTTTGGCCAAGGTCACCGGCATGCTGCCGGGGCTCAATTGCGGTTCCTGCGGCTTTACCGGCTGTGCCGGACTGGCGCAGGCATTAGTGGAGGGCAAGGTGGCGAAAGTCGGTGCCTGCCGTCCCTGCAAGCCCGATATCCGGGCTCAGATTGCCGATTACCTCAATGAAAATGCTCCGGAGGGAGCAGCGAAAGTCACAGCAGATTAAAAGGCGTTTGTACGCCTTTTTTCTTAGGAGGAAAAATGCGAAGAAAAGAATATGAGAAAGACCTGGAATTTGGCTTGGAAATACTCAAACGCTCTGGCCATATGGCCTTGGCTACCTTCGGTAGGGATGGCTATCCTTATGTCATCTTTGTCTCCCCGGTGTACTATCAGGATAAAATCTACTTCCACTGTGCCATGGAAGGGGAGAAGATTGATAACTTAAGGAAAAACCCGAAGGTCTGCTTGAGCTGTTACATAGATGAGGTGCTTAAACCCGAGTTTATCACCCTGCATTTTGACAGCCTGGTCATTCGCGGGACTGCCCGCGAGATTATTGATGAGAAGAGGAAAGATGAAATCCTGCTGGTCTTATGCGAGAAATGGTTTCCCGATCATTTGGAAGCGGCGAAAAAAACGATAGCCGGTGAAGGCAAGCAGGTCAAGCCTGCCGGCTTCACCGGCATCTGGGAAATCACCATCGATGCACTTTCCTGCAAAAGCAAGCGTCATTTTTGGTAATCTGCAGCCAACTCTAAAAAATAATCCATGAGTGCCTTTTTGCCTTCTTCATAGTTATCCGCAAAGCCCTCGCCATCGCTGCAGGCATAATAGTCCCCATCCGCGTATTCAATCAAAAAGCTGTAGCTTTCCGGCGGGGTTTCAATGAAGGTCACCTCTGAGGTGGTCCATTTGTCCAGGTTGTAGGTTTGTACCAAAACCTCAAGATCTTGCAGTACTTGATCATCCACCACCACTTCAATCAAGGTGCCCTTGATATCCTGATTGTCATAAATGTCCAATAGGGTATGACCGTAGTCAAACAGCAGGTGGAAACTGTTGAGTCCCTCCTCATCCGGGAAAGTGATGGAGGCAGAGATGAGGGTATGGGCCTGGGGCAGATAGAGGTCTACCAGCTTGGCAAAATAATCCGCCAGGGCCTTATGTCTTGCATCATAATCATCCGGATACATCTCATAGCCTTCCGCATGCAAAACTTCGCCATTGGCGTATTCAGCCGTCAAAGAAAAGGAATAGCCGTCGTAGATGCCCTGTTGGTACTTTGCATAACCGTTCCATTCATAGATCTTCTGGTCATTGATCAGTTCAGTTAGTTCTTCCAGGTGTTTGTCGCTGATGCGGGTAACCAGAAACAGGTCGATGCCGTTATAGCCGTTGGCCCTAAACCACAGCTGATCATTCTTGGTGGTGATGGCGTATTCATAGTAACCGTTGGAAAAGCCGCCATAGGCATATTCAATTGCAACCACGGAAGAATCGATTTTTGCTTTTTTTTGACTGCAGGAAGTCAATGTCAAAGACAATAAAATGCTTAAAACCAGTACCAGCGTTTTCTTCATGTCCCATCCTCCTTTGTGCTTATTGATCCTGTGGATGCTCCTCTATTAAAGCGTTGAAATAATCCAGCAGAAGCTGCTTTACTTCATAGTAGTTTTCCGGCTGGCCATAGCTGCCACTGATGTAGTAGCTGATGCCATCCGCATAGGTGATCGAAAAGTCATAGTCTTCATCTGCAGGTTGTGCGGTTTTTAGCTGGCCGATGTCCCAATTGTACAGGTCATAAGGTTGTAGCAGGCTGGACAGCTCTTTACTGACACTTTGGTCCACCGTAAACCGGATGCTGGTATTCTCGGCATCCTGATAATGGCACACAAAGACAAGATAGCTGTCCATATCCTTGACCAGCTGGAAGTGGTTGAGTCCTGGTTCGTCATAGAAGGTGACATGTAAAATGGTGATATAGTGCACCTCAGGCAGATATTGATCCACCAAAGCTTTCAGATATGCTACAAGTGCCGCATGGCCTTCTTCATAGTGGGCCGGATATTTCATGTAGCCGTGGGCGGTCAGGGTTTCTCCGTTTTCATAGAGCACTTCCAAAGTGAAGCTGCTGCCGTCCATAATCTGTGAATCAGACTTATCAAAGCCGTTCCACTGATAGATTTTCTGCTGGTCGATGAGTTCCCCAATCTCCTGGAGATGCTTGGGATCAATCGGTGCGGATACATCGAGGTCCCAGCGGTTGGCACCGGTCACCTGCAGCCACAGCTGGTTATCCTCTGCGACGATTTTGTAATCCCAATAACCGCCAAAAAAGCTGCCATAACTATAGGAAAAAGCGGTAACCTCGGAATCGATTTTACCGGGTTTTTGTGTACAGGCACTCAGATTGAGCACCAGGCAAACAATCAATAGGCATAACCAATGTCGTGTTTTCATTTCTCTTCTCCTGATTGATATCTCTACTTTGTCAGAAAAGCACCAAATAAGTCAAGCAAAGCCGCTTCCATTTCCAGATAATCCAGTGAAAATGGTTTTCATGTTTTTTCTTCTTTTATTCTTGCCGGTAGCTTATAAAAAAGTCGAGCAGGGTACCGGTTACCTCCTCATATTCAGGATAACCGATTTTGTGCTGAAAATATTTGCGCCAGCTGCCATTGTCATAGTAAAGATCCAGTTGGATTCCTTCACTGGTGGTGGTGATGAAATCTGTCCAGGCAAAGGCCTCAACATCGTTCATCAAAGCAAGCAGTTCATCCAGATCTGTTTGGGCAACCTCAATTCGCACGAAAGTATTGTCCGGATTTTGAGAATCATAGCTGTAAAACCAGATACCTCCTTCATCCTTGATAAAACCGAAGGAGTTGATGCCCTCGAGCGCTGATAAACCAAAATCCGCCTGGGTCAGATGGTCCTGGTTCACTGTATGTTCTCCTACCAGCGAATTCAGATAAATGACCAGTGCCGAATGCGCCTCTTTAAAGCCATCCGGGTATTTATGGTCACCATCCGCTTCCAGCCACTCTTGAGAGGAAAAATACGCATACAAATAAAAGGAAAAAGAGGTGTCAGTTTTTTCCCCACCTTCATTAAACTGGTGCCAGGTATAGACCTTGTACTCATCCATAAGCTGATAGAGCGCTTCAACTTCTTTTGTGGAGATGGTGTAGTAAGCAGTAAAGTCATCGACGGAGCCGCAGTGATAGGTCAGGGTGTAGTCTTCCAGCTCATTTTTCAGAAGGAAATAACTCTCATTCTTACAATCGGAGTCATGCCCGCTCAATTCATATCTAAAACTAATTATATCCCCAGCCATCATTTCTTTGGGAATCGGAAACACATCGCAGCCAGCCAATAAAACCAAAGCCCAAAGGGCCAAAAAACCTTTGCGTATTCTCTTCATTGCTCTTCTCCTTATAAATTTATTAAATAGAATCAATTCTGTTTCGCGGTATTTCTTGGTTCAAGCAAATTTTAAACATTACCACCCCCCGGTTGTTAAGACCATTATAGCACATGATTTTGCTTTTTCCATATTTTTCTTCATTTTCTTCTTTATTTTCACTAAAGCGATTTTTCCTTTACAAAGCAACTTCGAAGTGTTATGATATTACACGCCACGTTTGTGGCAGGATTTTGCGTGGGAGGATGCGCAACCATCCAATAAAACCACTGCATACCTCTAAGAAAAGGAGAAAGTATGAGCAAAAGAGTTGCGAAGATTGCCAAGCTCCAATTCCCTGCGGGAGGAGCAAGACCGGGTCCGGGCTTAGCCGGTGTTGGCATCGCCATGCCCCAATTCTGTTCCGCATTCAACGATGCGACCAAGGACAGAGCGGGTGACATCGTCCCGGTCGTGATTACGGTTTATGAAGACAAGACCTTCGATTTTGTCACCAAGACGACCCCTGCTTCCGTCGTTTTGAAGAAAACTGCCAAGATCGAAAAGGGTGCCCACAACGCCAAGACGGAGCGGGTAGCCACCATTACCAAAGAACAGCTGCGAACGATTGCGGAATACAAGATGGTAGACCTCAACGCCAATGACGTCGAAGCCGCCATGCGCATCATCGCCGGCACTGCCCGCAACATGGGCATTGCCATTGAAGGGAATGACTGAGTATGCCGAAACATTCGAAGAAATATCTGGAAGCACGCAAGAGTATTGACAAAAGCAAGCAATACTCCCCCGAAGAAGCCATCGAACTGGTCCAAAAGATCAACACTGCAAAGTTTGATGCCAGTGTCGAAGTCTCCTTCAATCTGAACGTCGATCCCCGCCATGCGGACCAACAAATCCGCGGTGCGATCGTACTGCCCAACGGTACCGGCAAGAGCCAAAAGGTACTGGTAATCACCCAGGGCCCCAAGGAAAAGGAAGCCCAGGATGCCGGCGCTGACTATGTCGGCGGCAAGGAAAAGCTCGAGGAGATCAAAGGCGGCTGGTTCGACTTTGATGTCATCGTCGCGACCCCTGACATGATGGGTGAGCTGGGCAAACTGGGTAAGCTGTTGGGCCCCAAAGGCTTAATGCCCAATCCCAAAACCGGCACGGTGACCACCAATGTCGCCCAGGCCGTGGAAGAGATTAAAAAGGGTAAAGTGGAATACCGCGTCGACAAGGAAGGCAACATCAATGCCCTGATTGGCAAGGTCTCCTTTACCAAGGATCAGCTGACGGAAAACTACCGCACGCTCTACGATGTCATCGTCAGGGCCAGACCGGCAGCCGTCAAGGGTCAGTACATGAAGAACGTCGTGATTTCCACCACCATGGGACCCGGCGT
Organism: Erysipelotrichaceae bacterium; assembly: GCA_031272515.1. Classification (GTDB taxonomy): domain Bacteria; phylum Bacillota_I; class Bacilli_A; order Erysipelotrichales; family Erysipelotrichaceae; genus JAISTR01. The sequence goes on from JAISTR010000042.1 coordinate 20,933, forward strand.
CCGCGTCAGTGCTGATTAACCAACAAATCAAAACCGAACAATATACCAAAGACAGTAACGGCAAATGCTTAAAAATGTTACCGAGGTAAGGAAACAACACCTTTATGCTCATGTCTTTGTACATGAGCTTTGTGTATATTGCGGTAATAGAAGGAGGAACACATGAACCAACAGGTTCTAGAGAGTAAGCAGGCTCTGGTAACCCAGATTGCCGACAAGCTCAAAGCCGCCACTTCCAGCGTAATTGTGGAATACCGCGGTTTGACTGTCGCCGAGGTGACCGAGCTGCGCCGCAAGCTGCGCGCCGAAGAAATCGAATTCAAAGTATACAAGAATTCGATGGTCTCGCGGGCAGTGGAGGTTTCCGGACTCAGTGATCTGAATGATGCTCTGACCGGACCCAATGCCTTCGCTTTCTCGAGCGATGCCGTCGCCCCCAGCCGGGTGCTGGCGGACTTCGCCCGCCGCCACAAGAAACTGGTGATCAAGAAAGGTGTCGTCGACGGCAAAGTCGTGAGCGCCGAGGAAATCAGTCAGCTGGCGAAACTGCCCAACAAGGAAGGCATGATTTCGATGTTTATGGGCACCTTGAATGCCACGGTGATCAAATTCGCCTGTGCTGTGAAAGCTGTAGCGGAACAAAAGGAAGCCGCTGCCAATTAGGAGGAACCAATTATGGCTAAAGTAACACAAGAGGATATTCTGGAATTTATCGGATCGGCAACGATCCTGGAACTCAATGAGCTGGTCAAGGCCATTGAAGAGAAGTTTGGCGTCACCGCCGCCGCCCCGGTAGCGGCAGCTGCCGCAGCCCCGGTGGAAGCCGATGTGGCTGCCGGTCCCACCGAAGTCTCCGTCTATGTGACTGAACCGGGTCAATCCAAGGTTGCGGTCATCAAGGTGGTACGCGAAGTAACCGGTTTGGGCTTGGTGGAAGCCAAGGGCCTGGTAGACAAGGCTCCGATTGCCATCAAGGAAAAGATTAAACCGGAAGAAGCAGACGAAATCAAGAAGAAACTGATTGAAGCCGGCGCGACTGTCGAGGTGAAATAGTTCACCCTGGCTAAGCAATACCGCTTGCGGCCTCAAGCGAAAAGGGGTTGTTTATTTGGATCATTACTTTACAGACCCACACCAAACGGTGAAAAACCGGAAAGAAATACTCTTCCGGTTTTTGGGCGTTGAGTACCGCTTCGCCACTGCCGACCGCGTCTTCTCCAAGGATCACGTTGATCCGGGGACAAAGCTGCTATTGGAAACATTGGAGCCGACAACCCTGAGGGGCAGGGTACTGGACTATGGCTGCGGCTATGGTGTCATCGCGATTGTCTGTGCGAAGATGTCACAGCTTGTCATTGAAGCGAGTGATGTGGTGGACCGGGCCCTGGTATTGACCAGACAAAATGCAACAATCAATGGCGTCGAGGTCAATGCTTTCCCGGTCAGTGATTTACCGCAAGCCCCTTGTTATGATCTGATTCTCACCAACCCCCCGGTACGGGCGGGCAAAGCCGTGATTTATCAGATGTTTGAAACCGCCAGGCAGCTGTTATTGCCACAGGGGTACCTGCGGGTGGTCCTGCGCAAGCAGCAGGGTTCCCAAAGCGCCCTCAAGGAGCTGTTGACCCGCTTTGGCAACAGTGAAGTCCTGGCATCCAAGAAAGGCTATCAGATCTTGCAAGCCCAAAAAAGGCTTGACGGATAGAGAGTGAAATGTTATTATTATAAATTGCATAATCAAACCTTGTTTCGAATGGGTACTATACCATTTTCGGACGACCGACCAGGCTTAGGAAGGATGGTATTATGGAAAAAAAGCAGTCGTATGATGTAGTGAATTATGGAAAAAAGGCGCAGCGGCGGGATTACACCAAAGTAAGCGGGTCTCTGCAGCTGCCGGATTTGGTAGAGATTCAAACCGCTTCCTACGAATGGCTGAAAACGGACGGCCTGCAGGAGGTGTTCGACGAGATATATCCGATACAGAACTACTACGAGACCATCACCCTGAAATTTTTGGGATTTGCCTTCGGCACACCGCGGCACACCGCCAGCGAATGCAAGATTCGCGAAGCGAACTACACGGCGCCGTTACGGGCGAATCTGGAACTGGAAATCATCGACAACACCACCGGTGAAGTGATTCCAAAACAAGAGGAAGTATTTTTGGGCGATGTGCCGATGATGACCGATACCGGCACCTTTATCATCAACGGGGCCGAACGGGTCATCGTTTCCCAAATTGTGCGTTCCCCCGGTGCCTACTTTGATTTGGGCATTGAGGAGCGTACCGGTTTGGATCAGTTCTCCTCAGAGCTGATACCCTCAAGGGGAACCTGGCTGGACTTTGACACCGACTCCAAAAAGGGCGGGGTGTCCGGCCGGATTATCAACCTGAAGATTGACCGCAAGCGCAGCGTCTTGTCCACCATCCTGTTCAAGGCTCTGGGCATGGGCTTTAATGTGGAGCGCGGCGAGGACGTCACCGATTTAAGACCCCTGAAGGTCTTCCTGGAAGCCCTTGGCTGGCCGGTTTATGACGAGCTGACCATCAATGATAATGAACGCGAGTTCCTCAACCACTACGTGATGATCTACGCAGCGGTATTCGGGAATTATCCGGAGCTCTACAATACCCTCAACAATGACAAGGTCAAAACCGCCAATGAGGCGCTGTTGACCATTTATGAGAATCAGCGTACCGATGAAGTACCGACTTTGGATGGAGCCATCAACGTCATGAATACGAAGTTCTTCGATTCCCGGCGTTATGACTTGACCAAGGCCGGGCGCTTCAAGCTGGGCAAAAAGCTCGGGGTGCTCAACCGTATCGAGGGGCACCGGATTGCCGAGGATGTCAAGGATGCGACCGGCAAGGTCGTCTATCCCAAGGGCACCCGCATCACCCGCACTGAGCGCAACAACCTCAAGGAATTATTGAAAGACGGGGCGCATACGACCCTGGTTCCCTTCAACCACCAGTTTTCCCATCCTGACGAAGTGGATGTGGACCCCAGCCATGTCTTTGCCTTGACCGGCAGAATCCTGGCGAAAACGGTGGAGCTGAAAAACAGTGTCTATGAAGCGGGAACGGTGCTGAGTGCTTCTGACCTGAAGGCTTTGGCCAAGGAAGTCACCAACATCAAAGTCTTTTCCAGCATCATCGCCAAGGAAGTAGAGCTTACCAAGGAGAATGCCGCAGCCGTACTCAACTACGGTCAGCGGATGTTTGCTTTGGGCAGGCTGCTGGTGGATGGCGAGGATTTTCTCATCAATGAAGAACCGCTGGTTCCGCTGTATATACCGGATTTGACGGTGCAGCGTTTATCCTCCAAGAATATTCAAACCGTTGTGGAAGCCGTCAGCGCCAAGCGCAAAGTCAGTGTCTGGCTGGTCGGTGCCGCGGTCCAGGAGATTTCCATCTTCCCGGACGACAACGATGACTCTCACATTATCAAAGTCATCGCGACCGATCCCCTGATTCAAAAGAAGACGGTCATGATGTCTGATATGTATGCCTGTTTCTCCTACCTGCTGTGTTTATTGGACGGGGTTGGGGAAACCGATGATATTGACCAACTGGGCAACCGCCGAATCCGCACGACCGGCGAACTGATTCAAAATCAGTTCCGCATCGGTTTGGCCAGGATGGAGCGGGTGGTCAAAGAGCGGATGTCCATTGCGGACGCCGCCTCCCTGACGCCCAAACAGCTGACCAACATCCGGCCTTTGACGGCCGCGATCAAGGAGTTCTTCTCCTCTTCGCAGCTCTCCCAGTTTATGGATCAGACCAACCCGCTGGCGGAGCTGACCAACAAGCGCCGGATTTCCGCCCTGGGCCCTGGCGGCTTAACAAGGGATCGTGCCGGCTTTGAAGTCCGGGATGTACACACCAGCCACTATGGCCGGATCTGTCCGATTGAGACCCCGGAAGGGCCCAACATCGGCCTAATTTCCAACCTGACCACCTATGCGAAGGTCAACGAGTACGGGTTTATTCAAACCCCGTACCGCAAGGTCGAGGAAAACGGCGTGGTCAGTGAGGATGTCATCTACCTTTCGGCGGATGATGAGCAGGACTTTGTCATCGCCCAGGCCAACGAAGTCATCGGCGGCCGTCTGGTCAACGAGGAAGTCGTTGCCAGAAAAGGCGGCGATACCATCATGGTACCGCGCTCGGAGATCGAACTGGCGGACGTCTCCCCGAAACAGATTGTTTCGGTGGCGACTGCCTGTATTCCTTTCTTGGAAAACGACGATGCTTCGCGGGCTTTGATGGGCGCCAACATGCAGCGTCAGGCCATCCCCCTGATTCAGCCCCATTCACCCTTCGTGGGCACCGGGATTGAGTACCGGGTGGCCAAGGACAGCGGCAGCGGCGTCATCGCCACGGCCCCGGGAATTGTCACCTATGTGGATGCCAGCCAAATCATCGTCGATGAAGAGGACGGACCGCACTCCTATCATTTGGAGAAGTTCCGCCGTTCCAATTCCGGAACCTGCATCAATCAAATTCCGGTGGTTGCCAGGGGCGAGCGCGTCGAGCGCGGCGATACTTTGGCAGATGGTCCTTCGATGGACCATGGCGAACTGGCCCTGGGCCAAAATGTCACCATCGCCTATATGACCTGGTATGGCTACAACTATGAAGATGCCATCATCATGTCGGAGCGGCTGGTGAAGGAAGACGTATACACCTCGATTCACATCGAGGAATATGATATTGAAATCCGGGAAACCAAACTGGGACCTGAGGAAATTACCCGCGACATCCCCAACGTGGCGGAGAGCGCCTGCCGTCATCTCGATGCCAGAGGCATCGTCATGATCGGCGCCGAAGTCAAGGAAGGGGACATCCTGGTGGGGAAGGTTACCCCCAAGGGCCAAAGCGAGATCTCCCCGGAAGAGAAACTCTTACTGGCAATCTTTGGCGAGAAGTCACGCGAAGTGCGCGACAACTCCCTGAAAGTACCCCATGGCGGAGCCGGCATCGTACAGATGGTGCGCTTCTTCAAGCGCAATGAAGGCCACGAACTGCCCCCGGGTGTCAATGAGGTCGTAAAGGTCTATATCGTGCAGAAGCGCAAGATTTCCGAAGGCGACAAGATGGCGGGAAGACACGGCAACAAGGGTGTCATTTCCAAGATCCTGCCGGTCGAGGATATGCCCTATCTGCCGGATGGCACCCCGGTTGACATCATGTTGAATCCGTTCGGGGTTCCCTCGCGGATGAACATCGGCCAGGTGCTGGAAATCCATCTGGGTTTCGCCGCCAAGAAGCTGGGGGTGAAATTTGCGACCCCGGTCTTTGACGGCATCAACAACGAAGAACTCGATCAGATTATGCGCGAAGCGGATATGACCAAGGATGGCAAGACCGTGCTCTATGATGGTCAGACCGGAGAACCCTTTGATGAGCGGATCTCGGTTGGCGTCATGTACATGATCAAGCTGGCGCACATGGTTGACGATAAACTGCATGCCCGGGCAACCGGCCCCTATTCCCTGGTCACCCAGCAGCCGCTGGGCGGCAAGGCCCAAAACGGCGGCCAACGGTTCGGGGAAATGGAAGTGTGGGCGCTGTATGCCTATGGCGCCGCCACCACTTTGCAGGAACTGTTGACCATCAAGTCCGATGACATTAACGGCCGTACCAAGACCTACACTGCCATCACCAAGGGCAAGGACATTCCGGAACCGGGTATCCCTGAATCCTTCCGGGTGCTCAAGCATGAGCTGCAAGCCCTGGCGATTGACGTCCGCATGCTGGACGCCAATGACCAGGAGATCGATATGAAGAAGGCAGCTGCCGATGATGTGGCGGAAACTGCCGTGCTGGAAGAAAGCAGCGAGCCGCTCGCACCGCTGGTTCCCTTTGATGAAGAGGATGTCCCGGCGGAAGCGGCTGTGGCTGGCATTGATGCCGGCTTGCAAGATGAGAATATCTGAGGAGGTGCGTGAATGAAGATCAATGATTTTGCCTCAATCCAAGTGGGACTGGCGTCCCCGGAAAGAATCCTGGAATGGTCGTATGGTGAAGTAAAGAAGCCGGAGACCATCAACTACCGTTCTCAGAAACCGGAAAAGGACGGCCTGTTCTGCGAGAGAATCTTTGGTCCCACCAAGGACTGGGAATGCGCCTGCGGCAAATACAAGAAGGTCCGCTACAAGGGTGTGATCTGCGACCGCTGCGGCGTCGAGATCACCAAAGCCAATGTACGCCGCGAGCGCATGGGCCACATCGCCCTGGCAGCCCCGGTTGCCCATATCTGGTATCTCAAGGGCATTCCTTCCAGAATGTCGCTGCTGCTGAATATGACTCCGAAATCACTGGAGGAAATCAACTATTTTGTCAGCTGGGTGGTTACCGACAAGGGCGACACCCCGCTGGCGGAAAAACAGGTATTGAGCGAGAAAGAATACCGTGAATTCACCGCCATGTACGGCTCCGGTTCCTTTGAAGCCAAGACCGGTGCGGAAGCGCTGTTGACGCTTTTGCGCAATGTGAACCTGGATAAGGAGCACAAGGCGGTATTGGAAGATCTGAAGAATGCCGGCGGCGACAAGCGCAAGAAACTGATCAAGCGTTTGGAGACCGTGGAGGCGTTCCTGTACTCCGACAACCAACCGGAATGGATGATCCTGACCGTATTGCCGGTTATTCCGCCTGACCTGCGGCCGATGCTGCAGCTGGATGGCGGCCGCTTTGCGACCAGCGACCTCAATGACCTCTACCGGCGGGTTATCACCCGCAACAACCGCTTGAAGAAGCTGTTGGAGCTGGGTACGCCGGCGATTATCGTCCAAAACGAAAAACGGATGCTGCAGGAAGCGGTTGATGCCCTGATTGATAACGGGCGCCGCTCCAAGGCGATTACCGGAGCCGGCGGACGGGCTTTGAAGTCTTTGTCCCACTCGCTCAAAGGCAAGCACGGGCGCTTCCGTCAAAACCTCTTGGGCAAGCGGGTCGACTTCTCCGGCCGTTCGGTTATTGCGGTGGGCCCTGACCTCAAGATGTATGAGTGCGGGATTCCCCGTGAGATGGCCATCCAATTGTTTAAGCCGTTTGTTGCCAATGAAATTGTCAACCGCAAGCTGGCAGGAAATTCCAAGGCTGCGGAAAAACTGATTGACCGGCAGGATTCCCGGGTCTGGGACATCGTCGAAGATGTCATCAAAGGCCACCCGGTTTTATTGAACCGGGCGCCGACCCTGCACCGTTTGGGCATCCAATCCTTTATGCCCAAGCTGGTGGAAGGACGGGCAATCCGTCTGCATCCGCTGGTTACCCCGGCCTTCAACGCCGACTTTGACGGCGACCAAATGGCGGTCCACCTGCCTTTGTCGGAGGAAGCAAGGGCGGAAGCGGAAATCCTGATGCTGGGCTCCCACAATATTCTGGGACCCAAGGATGGCAAGCCGATCGTTACGCCTTCCCAGGACATGGTGCTGGGCAACTTCTACCTCAACATGGAGGAGAGTGCCGAGGAATTCTACAGCAAGGCAGCCCTGCTGGAAGCCCTGGGTGATACCCAGGAAGCGGAGCTGTGGCGCCGGTATGGCGACAATGAAGGCCGTATCTTCAAAAGCCGCAACGAAGCTTTGTTGGCATATGAGGAAAAACAAATCCACCTGCATACCCGGATTGGCGTGCGGGCTTCCTCGTTGAAGAAGACCTGCTTCACCGACGAGCAAAATAACAAACTCTTGATCTGCACGGTTGGCAAGCTGATCTTCGATGAGATGTTCCCGCCGGAGTTCCCGTTTTTGATCAATGCCGACACCGAGAACTTCATCGCCACCCCGGACCGTTACTTCGTGGATTCCAACATCAACCTCAAGGACCATCTGAAGAATACACCGGTCAACCCGGACTTCAAGAAGTCCAACCTGGGGATTGTCATTGCCGAGATCTTCAAGCGCTGTCCGATGGATCAGACGGCGACGATCCTCGACAAGATCAAGGATATGGGGTTCCGCTACTCAACCGTAGCGGGCATGACCATGAGCCTGTCCGATATCATCGGTGCCCCCAACAAGGCCGAAAAAGTCGAGAAGGGCAAGGTGGAAGCAGCCACACTGATGCGCCTTTACAAGCGCGGCAAGCTGACAGCCCGGGAATGGGAGCGGCACTTGACGCAACTCTGGGGCGATATCAAGGATGACATCCGCGAAGAGCTGATGGAAAACCTCCCCCGCAAAAACCCCATCAACATGATGGCGACCTCCGGTGCCAGAGGCAATGCCTCCCACTTTACCCAATTAGCCGGGATGCGCGGACTCATGGGCAAGCCGACCCAATCCAAATCCAAAAAAGATCAATCCTCGATTATCGAGGTTCCAATTTATTCCTCCTTCCGGGACGGACTGAATGTGTCCGAGTTCTTTATCTCGACCCACGGCGTCCGCAAGGGCTTGACGGACACCGCTTTGAAAACAGCGGAATCCGGCTATCTGACCAGACGTCTGGTGGATGTAGCCCAGGATGTCATCGTCACCGAAGAGGACTGCCATACCTCCCGCAGCTATCTGGTGGAGGCCCTGACTGACCGCAAGGATGAAACCGAAATCGAAAGCTTTGAAGCCCGGATTGTCGGCCGCTTTGCGAAGGAACAGGTCGTGGACCCCAATACCGGAGAGGTGCTGGTGGATGCTGATGAGTACATCAGTGATGAGATCGCCGACCGGATTGTCAAAGCCGGCATCGATCACATCCATATCCGCAATACCTTCACCTGCGAATCCACCTATGGTGTCTGTACCAAGTGCTATGGCCGCAATATGGCGACCGGCAAAATCGTGGAGGTAGGGGAAGCGGTCGGCATCATGGCTGCCCAGTCGATCGGCGAACCGGGCACCCAGTTGACCATGCGTAACTTCCACACCGGCGGTGTTGCCGGCGGCAGTGACATCACCCAGGGTCTGCCCCGGGTCGAGGAGCTGTTTGAAGCCAGAAGACCGAAACTGGCGGCGATTCTTTCCAAGATCAACGGCACGATTGTTGAAATTCGCGATAATGAAGCCAACAACGGGCAGATTATTGTCGTAGCCAATGACAAGGAAACCATCGAGCACAAGACTGAGCACAACCAGACGCTGCGCCAATGGATGAGCGTTGGTACCGAAGTCAAAGCCGGGGACAAGCTGACCGAAGGTCAGGTTGACCCCAAGGAACTCTTGGAAGTGGCGGGTATGCTCGATGTGCAAAACTACATCTTGAAGGAAGTGCAGAAGGTGTATGGTGCCCAGGGCATCGGCATCTCCGACAAGCACATTGAGATCATGATCCGGCAAATGCTGCGCAAGGTCATCATCATTGAAGCCAATGATACTTCCCTGAGCGCTGGCGTCCAGATTTCTTTGCCCAACATCAACAACATCAATACCCAGGTCTTGACCCAGGGCTTGCAGCCGGCCAAGTTTGGCCCCTGCCTCTTGGGGATTTCCAAGGCCTCGGTGGAAACCGATTCCTTCCTGTCGGCAGCATCCTTCCAGGAAACGACCAAAGTACTGACGGATGCGGCCATCAAGGGCAAGGTCGACCATCTCTTGGGCTTGAAGGAAAATGTCATCATCGGCAAGAAGATCCCGGCCGGAACCGGCAGCGGTGCCGAGCGTGACTCGACCAAGGCCATTGAAGAGATGGCGGCACAGCTGAAGGCGATTCGTCTGGAGAAGGCGGAGAAACTCAAGGTTGAAAACACCCTGCCGGAAGAGATGCTGCGGATGCGCCGTGATGAAGATGACGACGAAGACGATTATCTGGATGACGAAGAAATCAAGGAAACCGCAGCGGATGAAGATGTGAGTGCGGATGTACCTTTGGAGGCGGAAGCGGAAGTTTCTGCCGTGAGTGACAATTCACTGGATTAATACAAGCAAACAAAACACCGGAAGGAAACTGACGGTGTTTTTGTTTGCGAATACAATGAACCGCTTTTAACCAGGGGAGTTACAATCAGAAAGACTTTATAACCGCAAAAAAACCCCATCTTTTGCACAAGATTTACTCAAAAAGCACGGGAGTATGCTACAATACAGTCGAAACCAAATTCCAAATCCCGGTTTTTTAGGATGTTGAAGGAGGGGAAACCGGTTGCGTTCCAAGCCTTGGCTCTTGTGTTTGATTTTCTCAGTGATTCTCTTCTACGATGCTCTGTCAGGATATGGCAGTTTTTTACGTTTTTGGCGCGACAGCTACCAGCACCCCGATATCATGGGCAGCGATTATTCCCTGATAAAAGGGGAACCGGAAACCATCAATTCCATTTCCCTCTACGTTGAATCCACAATCCGTGAAGAAAACAATATCGCCTTTGTCACAGCGTTTAGCCAGGCGCTTCTGGAAAGCGGTTTATCCGCTTACCAGACTGGGGAAAACGTCTTGTTTGTCTACAGTCAGGACTATGACTACCAGAAGCACATCATCTTGAAAACCGGCGATACCGCTGACCTGCAGGACTTCTTTGAATATGCCAACTCAGGTGTCTCTGATAGCCAAAGCCTGGTGGACCCGCTGGCCAGTGATGCCTTCACGATTTTACCGCTGCAGGATCTGACCCACAGTGAGCGCAACATCAATGGTTGGTATACCCTGACCGGAACCGGGGACATCAAACTCAAGCTGCAGCTGTTTGAAGAAAAAATGCATGAAAACTTCCCGGATGTGGTCTTTACCATCAATATCTCCAAGACGACCTTTACGCCCTTTGTGATGTTTTCAAAAAGCGACTTTACCCTGATTGTACTATTGGCAATCTGCACTTTGCTATGGGTCTCTTCCGGGGTCTTAAAGAACCTGGCGGATATCACCGAGGAGCGCCAGGAGGGACTTTCCACCCTGTCGATATGGGGCTATGGTATCCTGCGTTTGGCAATCGTCACCGCCTCCACCTACTTTGCGGTAAACCTGATTGGCTACTTCCTGTTTATCGGGACCGGTAATGGTGCGAACTTCTTCTTCATCAAGACACTCTTAAGCTTTCTGATGTATTGGGCTTGTCTGTTGGTATTCAGTACGATGTTCTGGTGGGTGATTCACTATGCGCCCCGGGATATCAAGGAGAAAGTCAGATTGCGCTTGGTGGCCTGGGTGGCAGGGGTAACGATTATCTGCCTGATTTTCACCGGCAACCTGATTGCCAATGGCTTATCCACCATCGCCTCGCTTTTGTCCTCATTCTCCAATGAAAGGGAATACCTGGGCAAGATCAACCAGCTCTACTCCACCTATGAGACCAAGCTGGGCTATTATGAGACCCCCTCCGACAGCATGGATTCGGTGGTTAACCACCTGGCCAACCGCAACGGCTTCTTCTACTTCGGCAAAATCACCACCTACCAGAAGGCCAATGTCTATTCCACCACTCCGAATTACTTTGACGGAATCATGGAGGTGGATGTAGCCGATGGCAATGTATTGATAGTCATCAATGCCAACCATCCGCGCAGCTACCAGGAAGCCCAGGAAATCCTGGCCCTGGTCTATGGGGAAGCGATGTCCAAGGGCATGAGCTTTCAGATCAAGCCGGTGGATTTCTCCAAACTGACACTCTTTGAGACCGCCTGGAACTACAACCGCAATCTGGGGGAATATGACATCATCCTGGTGGAACCGCTGGATTTCTCCTATCTGCACCGGATTTTCGAAGACGGTTACTTCTATTATGACGGCAACCTTGCCCAGGCCCAGAACTTTCTGGACAGCCTGTGCAAGCGCATGGGGGCCAAGCCTGCCATCCGCTTGCATTCCCTGCATGATGAGTACCTGAAGTCCCGTGCCAACGTGCTGACATCCTTTGAGGAACCGATCCTGTTTTTGTTACTGTCGGGTTTTGCCATGTACCTGGCCATCAGCCAGAGTGCGGTGGTTTTGATTGAGTACAACAAGAAGGTCAGCATCATTAAGACCCTGTGGGAGCGCATCCGCGGGGGTCAGAGCTGACAGTATAAGAAAAGACAAAAACTATAGACAATCACAGCGATAGCGGACAAAAGTACCGCTGTCGCTGTTTCATTTCAACACCATTATGACAAAGCAGTGTCTATCGGTGGCACTGGATTTCACTTTGTGGTAGAATCATACCATTGAACCAAAGGAGAAAACTGGATGTCAAAAATGGAAAACAAACTGTATGAGGGAGATGTACTGAAGACGCTGATTATCTTTTCCCTTCCCTTTTTGGTTTCCAACATCGTCCAGTCCCTGTACAATGTCGCCGACATGTTAATCGTCGGTAACTTCAGCGGTCCGGTGGCTATGTCCGGTGTCAATATCGGCGGCCAGGTGACCTTTATTTTGACCAATGTCATCATCGGTCTATGCGTGGGTGCCACGGTTTTAATCGGCCAGTATGTCGGCAGTCAGAATGAAGACGGGCTCAAGAAGGTGGTGGCCACAATCATCACCTTATTGATTGTTTTGGCAGGCATCATCACCGTTGTTGTGCTTTTGACCAAGACCCAGATTCTGACCTTAATCAATACTCCGGCGGAGTCTTTTCAGGAAAGCGAAAACTACCTGACGACCACCGCCAGCGGCATTATCTTTATCTTTGGCTACAATGCTTTGGCTGCCATTCTGCGGGGCATGGGTGATTCCAAGCATCCGTTCTACTTCGTTTCAGCAGCCTGCATCACCAATATTATTTTGGACCTGTTGTTTGTGAAGGGCTTTGGCTGGGCGGCTTTCGGTGCCGCTTTCGCCACCGTCATCTCCCAGGCGATGAGCTGTATCCTGTGCATCATTTACCTGATGCGCAACAACTTCCTGTTTGACTTCCGTTTAAAGTCATATAAAATCGACAGGCAGCAGCTGAAACTGATTGTCAAAATCGGACTTCCCAACTGTATCCAAAACGGGGTTTCCTCGATGTCCTTTTTGTTTATCACCTCGATTGTCAACAAGGTCGGCGGCATGATTGCCTCGGCAGCGGTCGGCGCTGCCGGCAAGTTCAACAGCTTTGCCTTCATGCCCACCAATGCCATCAGCGCCTCCGTCTCCACCATGAGCGCCCAAAACATCGGCGCCAACAAGATGGACCGGGCCGTCAAAACCGCCATCATTGGTACCATCTTTGCGGTCACCATCACCTATTCCTTCATGGTTTTCACCCGCATGTACCCGGCCCAGATCCTGTCCTTGTTTGGTAATGACCCCGACATGATTGCGGCTGGCGTGGAATATCTTTCGACCTTCACCTTCGACTTCCTGTTTATCCCCATTATCTTTTGCATCAACGGGTTCTTGATTGGCGGCGGCCATACGGTGTTCTCCTTGATCACCTCCCTGGTGTCCTCCATCTTTTTGCGGGTGCCGGTCTGCTACTTCTTTGGCGTGGTCATGGGCTGGGGCATCAAGGGCGTCGGTCTGGGCGCTCCGGCAGCCAGTGCCGGGACCCTGGTTATCATCATCGGCTTCTTGTTGAGCGGACGCTGGAAGCATAATGTCGTACGCGCAACACCAATTATTTCGGAAAGCTAAACAGAAGAAAGACTTGATTCTTCTGTTTTTTCTGCTAAACTGAAGTACAGAAGGAAGACAAGGAAAGAGGAAGAACAAAACCACAGGAAGACAGGGATGTCTTTTTTTGCCAACTGTGGGTTTCCGAGAGGGGAATCAGTGGATGTCTCTTTCGGAAAGGTTGTTTGCATGCACGATTCTTATTTTGACGGTGGGGTCATATCCCTGATTGGTCTCTGGATTACGACCTGGCTGATCTGCGTCTTTACCCTGGGGATTGGTTTTCCCTGGGCAATGTGCAGATACTTCCGCTGGGAGGTGAACCATACCGTGGTCGATGGCCGTAGACTGCAGTTTGACGGTACTGCGACAAGCCTGTTTCTGCATTGGATCAAGTGGTTTTTCTTGATGATAATCACGCTTGGCATCTATGGCTTATGGATGCGGATCCGTTTGAAGCAGTGGAAGACACAGCACATCAGTTTTGCGGCTTAAGTAAAACACATTGGGGTTGAAAAGGGGAGAATATGAAGATTTTCAAGAGCGGAATGCTGGTTGTTATCATGATTGCCATCGGCATTGTCAACTGGCTTATTTCCTTGCACGAGCGGACCATTATCCCGGCATGCATCATCATCCTGATCCTGCATGCCGGCCTGGCCCTGCTTCTTTGTCGCTTCTTAAACCGAGCACAGCTGAAGACAGCCATCTTTTTGTCCTATCTGGTGCAGCTGGTTTTGGTGGCAACAGTGCTGTTTTCCAAATTATCTGATACTGCCATCAGCTGGATGATTTACTATGGGGGTTTATGGTATCTGGCGACCGCCTTGAATGAGCTGCTTTTGACCTTACTTGGCAAGACTGCCTCCCTGGACGGGGAGATGCTGCACATCATCGCCTTACTGTTAACCCAGATCCTGATTCCCTTGTCCTATTACTTTGTAAACAGCCTCATCAAAAAAGACCTTTAATCGTTGTCTGATTCTGGAGGAACCATGAATATTCTGAAGTACTTTACCCTGATCATAATCAACGCCTTCATCGGCATTGTGGTCTGGTTTTTATTAAACATCGAGAGCGACAGCATCCTTTGGGTTGCTGGTGTCATCCTTTGTTTGCATATCCTGGCTGCTGTTTTTGTCACCCGTTTTTTGACCCTTGCCCAAATCAAAATAGCAGTCTGCCTTGCGGTTATCCTGCAGCTCATCATTATTCTGGGCATCTTTTTACTGCCCATTCATGAAGACATGATTGAAGTAGCCCTGTACTATGGCGGCTTCTTTGATCTGACCTTTATCCTGGTTTATTGGATTGCCGAGCTGGTGCAGCAGTTCTATCCGCTGCAAAGCGAAAGCATCGGCATGGTGACCTTTGTTTTTGTCAGCATCGTGATTCCTTATGGCTACTGGTTTTTGAAGAAACAGCTCAACCGCTTTCTCAGCCATTAAGCGTACACCCATAATTCTATGATGCCGATTTCCGCTATTTTGGCGGTTTTTTTCCGCTTTTTACTTGACATCCCCCCCAAGCTTTGGTAGAGTAATATAGCTTATGAAGAAAAGTTGTTTCCGCAAGGAAACACTTCTTTGGCAAAGAAAATGGCACACTCGGTAATGTGTGCAAGAAAGGAGAATCAATCAAGCAATGCCTACGATTAATCAGATGGTGCGCAAAGGCCGTGAAAACAAGAGCTGGAAGTCCAAGGCTCCGGCGTTAAACAAAGGTCTCAACACGCTGCATCGCCGTGAGACCGATATTTCCTCACCGCAAAAGAGAGGGGTCTGCACCCGGGTCGGAACCATGACCCCGAAGAAACCGAACTCTGCCCTGCGTAAATACGCCCGGGTTCGTCTCTCCAACCAAATGGAGGTGACCGCCTACATACCCGGCATCGGACACAACCTCCAGGAACACAGCGTCGTGCTGATCCGCGGCGGCCGGGTCAAGGATTTACCGGGTGTCCGTTATCACATCATCCGCGGGACGCTGGATTGCGCCGGCGTGGATGCACGCAGACAAGGCCGTTCCTTATATGGAACCAAGCGGCCCAAGTAAGGGAAGGTGAATTGAAATGCCAAGAAAAGGACATGTAGCGAAACGGGATGTACTGGTCGACCCGATCTACAAATCAAAACTGGTGACCAGATTGATCAACAAGATTATGCTGGATGGCAAGCGCGGGATCGCCCAAGCAGTGCTCTACAATGCGTTTGATCTGGTGGAAGAAAAGACCGGCAGACAGCCGATGGAAGTCTTTGAACAGGCGCTGGACAATGTCATGCCCGCCCTGGAACTCAAAGCCAGACGGGTCGGCGGTTCCAACTATCAGGTACCGGTGGAAGTCTCCAATGAAAGAAGACTGACGCTGGGACTGCGCTGGCTGGTCAACTATGCCAGGCTGCGCCATGAGAAATCCATGGAACAGCGGCTGGCCAACGAAATCATGGATGCCGCCAATGGCACCGGCGCTTCCGTGAAGAGAAGAGAAGACATGCACAAGATGGCGGATGCCAACAGAGCGTTTGCGCACTATAGATGGTAGTGACTATGGCTTTGTATCTAGCAGAAAGGAAGGGATAGGATGGCACGTCAATTTTCACTGGCCAATACCCGCAACATCGGGATTATGGCCCATATTGATGCCGGCAAGACAACGGCAACCGAGCGTATCCTATTCTATACAGGAAGAACCCATAAGATTGGGGAAACCCATGACGGGACCGCCACCATGGACTGGATGGCCCAGGAACAGGAGCGTGGAATCACCATCACCTCCGCCGCCACCACCGCCCAATGGAAGGGGACCCGCATCAACATCATCGATACCCCGGGCCACGTCGACTTCACCGTTGAAGTCGAGCGCTCCCTAAGGGTATTGGATGGTGCGGTCGCAATCCTCGATGCCAAAAGCGGGGTCGAGCCGCAGACGGAAACCGTCTGGCGGCAGGCGACCACCTATGGGGTCCCAAGAATTGTCTTTGTAAACAAAATGGATGCAACCGGCGCAGATTTCTATATGTCGGTACGCTCCATTGCCAACCGGCTGGGAGCCAAGGCGGCCCCCATCCAACTGCCAATCGGGGTCGAGGATAAGTTTATCGGCTTTGTCGATCTGGTGGAGAAGAAAGCCCACTATTTCGAGGATCTCTCACACAAGGAAGACAAGGTGACCGATGAGATTCCCGAGAGTATGGTGGAACTGGTCAAGGTCAACCGCGCTGCTTTGATAGAAGCGGTGGCGGACTATGACGATGAGGTGATGATGCTGGTACTGGAGGAAAAAGAACCGAGTGTCGAAGAGCTCAAGCGGGCGATTCGCGCCGGCGTCTGTAAAGGCGACTTCTTCCCGGTACTCTGCGGAGCTGCCTATAAAAACAAAGGAGTGCTGGCCCTGCTGGATGCGGTGGTGGATTATCTGCCCTGTCCGCTGGATGTCCCCTCCATCAAAGGCGTACTGCCGGATGGCAGTGAAGCCTTCCGTCACCCCAGTGACGAAGAACCCTTTGCGGCCCTGGCCTTCAAGGTCATGACCGACCCCTTCGTGGGGAGACTGACTTATTTCAGGGTCTATTCCGGAATCGCCAATTCCGGCTCCTACATCTACAATGCCACCAAGGATGTCCGTGAACGCTTCGGGCGCATCATGCAGATGCATGCCAACAACCGTCAGGAAATCCAGGAAGTGGATGCCGGGGACATTGCCGCCGCCGTCGGCCTAAAGAACACGACGACCGGGGATACCCTGTGTGATGAGAAGGCGCCGATTATTCTGGAATCCATGGTCTTCCCGGAACCGGTCATCAATGTTGCGATTGAACCCAAGACCAAAAATGACCAGGACAAGATGGGCATTGCCCTTGCCAAGCTGGCGGAGGAAGACCCGACCTTCCGTACCTATACGGACGACGAGACCGGGCAGACCATCATTGCCGGCATGGGAGAGCTGCACCTCGATATCCTGGTGGACCGCATGCGCCGTGAATTCAAGGTGGAAGCCAACATTGGTGCACCGCAGGTGGCGTACCGGGAAACCATCCGCAGCTCTGCGGAATGCGAAGGACGCTTCATCCGCCAAAGCGGCGGCCGCGGCCAATACGGTCATGTCTGGATCCGCTTTGAACCCAATGAAGGCAAGGGTTTCGAGTTTGTGGATGCGGTGGTCGGTGGAACCGTCCCCCGTGAATATATCCGTCCGGTACAGGAAGGCTTGGAAGCAGCCCTGTCCGGCGGGCTGGTCGCCGGTTATCCGGTCATCGACATCAAGGCAACCCTGTTTGACGGGTCCTCCCATGAAGTCGATTCCAGCGAAATGGCGTTTAAGATTGCGGCCTCCCTGGCCCTGCGTGAAGCGGCCAAGAAGTGCCAGCCGGTGCTCTTGGAGCCGATCATGAACGTCGAAGTCGTAGCACCGGCCGAATACCTGGGCAGCGTGATGGGGGATGTATCCTCCCGCCGCGGCCAGATACAGGACCAGGAGGAACGGGGCAATGCGGTTGCCGTGAAGGCGATGATCCCATTGTCCGAGATGTTCGGTTATGCGACCGACCTGCGTTCCTTCACCCAGGGACGCGGCAACTACACGATGCAGTTTGACCACTACTCGGAAGTGCCCAAGAGCATTGCCGAAAAGGTGGCCAAGAAAAATGCTTCGGAGAAATAGTTTCGTATTGATTTATTGCTTGTCATGCCTTAAAATAAAGTGTGACTGAAAAAGACAAATTCACTGTAAGGAGGAACTTTGCACCATGGCAAAAGAAAAATTTGACAGATCGAAAACCCACGTCAATATCGGAACCATCGGCCACGTTGACCACGGAAAAACAACGCTGACGGCTGCGATTACCCACGTTCTGGCGAAAAAAGGTCTGTCCAAGATCGTCGATTACGATCAAATCGACGGCGCACCGGAGGAAAAGGCACGTGGTATCACGATTAACACGTTCCACGTAGAATATCAAACCGAGAAGCGCCACTACGCGCACGTTGACTGCCCGGGTCATGCCGACTATGTCAAGAACATGATCACCGGCGCAGCCCAAATGGACGGCGCGATTCTGGTGGTCGGCGCCAATGACGGCCCGATGCCGCAAACCCGCGAGCACATTCTGCTGGCTCGCCAAGTAGGGGTTCCCTACATCGTTGTTTACCTCAACAAGACCGACATGGTCGACGACCCGGAACTGATTGACCTGGTTGAAATGGAAGTCCGTGAACTGCTGTCCGAATACGAATTCGACGGCGACAACATTCCCATCATCCGCGGTTCTGCCCTGAAGGCGCTGGAAGGCGATGCCGATGGCGAACAATCCATCATGGATCTGATGGATGCCTGCGACACCTACATTCCGGATCCGGCTCGGGAAACCGACAAGCCGTTCTTGATGGCTATTGAAGATGTCATGACCATTTCCGGCCGCGGCACCGTTACCACGGGCCGGGTGGAAAGAGGCCAACTGAAGCTGGGTGAAGAGGTCGAAATCGTCGGTATCCGTCCGACCCGCAAGACCGTCGTAACCGGCATCGAAATGTTCCGCAAAACCCTGGATTCGGCTATCGCCGGCGACAACATCGGCGCCCTGTTGCGCGGTGTCAACCGTGACGAAGTCGAACGCGGACAAGTCCTGGCAAAACCGGGATCGGTTACCCCGCATTCCCAATTCAAAGCGCAAGTATACGTTTTGACCAAAGAGGAAGGCGGACGCCATACCCCGTTTGTGACCAACTACCGCCCGCAATTCTATTTCCGTACCACCGATGTTACCGGTATCGTAAAACTGCCGGCCGGTGTGGAAATGGTTATGCCGGGGGACAACGTCGAGCTCGAAGTCGAACTGATTTCGCCGATCGCGGTCGAACAAGGAACCCGCTTCTCCATTCGTGAAGGCGGCCGTACCGTTGGTTCGGGATCGGTTACCAGCGTTGTGAAGTAAGAAATATTAGAAATACATTCTGCCCGGTTATAACCGGGCAGTTTTTGTTTTCGGGGAGGAATTTTGATGAAGAAGAGGTTTGTAGTGCTGCTTTTGGCTTTATTGGTATCCTGCAGTAAGCCAAGCAGTTCTGTGAAGAGTGAAGGGTCAATGTCTGACCAGGCTGCCATCGCCACAAAGGAGATCTATGAGCTTTTGGCAGCCGGGGATAAAGATTCCATCACCGAGCTGCAAGAGCGCACCAGTGACAGCTATCTGGCACAGATTTTTGACACCAGCAGCCTCAATTGGCCCAAAGCACACGGCTACAAGGCGTTTTTAGCGTGGGGTGCGGGGGAGAGCGGTTGTGATGCGAGCGGTTGTGAAGTGCGATGGACGCTGGTTTTTGTAGAGGGCGGAGTGATTCTGGATGCCAGCTTTGATCCTGACTTGAAACTGACTTCCTTGAAATTCACCCCGGGCACCTTGAAGAAGGATGAGGCGGATTGCCAGTGCCAAAAAGAGAGTGTGATTGTGGATGCTGGAAGCTATCCTTTGAATGGAATGTTGACTTACCCGGCACAGGGTTCACCCAAGGCGGTGATTTTGATTCTGTCCGGGTCTGGCGGCAACAACATGGATGAGGATATCGGGGTAAATTATCCCTTATTGGAGCTCTCTGAATTTCTGGCTGGTGAAGGGATTGCTTCTTTGCGCTTTGACAAGCGCACCTACCAATATGCCAGCGACATGGCGCTGATCAGCTACAAACTGTCGCTGGAGGATGAGTATCTTCAAGATGCCAGGGCGGCGCTTGAATTGCTTTATGACAACCCCGACTTAAAGGGGATCCCCATCTATCTTCTCGGACACTCCCAGGGCGGCAGTCTGTTGAGCCTTGTGGTGGATGAAGCGCATCCGGCGGATGGTTACATCATCCTGGCCGGCACCAGCCGCCCGCTCAACGAAGTTCTTTTAGAGCAGCAGCTGATGTCACTAAAACAGGCAGGCTGGAGCCAGGAGGATCTGAATAAATACCAGGACAGCCTGGCTGGCAGTTATCAGCGCCTGGATGAGATTTTAGCAATGAGCGAGGATGAGGTCTATGGCTTGCAGGAAAACGTCTTCTGGCTGCCGGCTTACTATATCTGGTATCTCAATCACCACGATGTGGCGGCAGCGCATCTAAAGGATGATCTGCCGGTGCTGCTTTTGCAGGGGGAGGCGGATCAGCAGGTGACGATGAAGGACTTTGAAATCTGGAAGAAAAAACTGGCCGGACTCTCTGACTTTACCGCGATTTCTTTCCCCGAACTCAATCACCTCTTTGGGGATTATCCTTACCAAGAGGAAGACCTGCAGGAACTGGTTTCGGTGGAATACCAGTACCGTACGCCTTTTTGTTATGATGTTGTAGAAGCAATTGTGGAATGGGTGAATGCGCATGAGTGAGACGAAATTCTATGAAACCATCGTGGTCGGCGGCGGTCCCGCCGGCTGTGGGCTTGCCAGCCAGCTGTTGGCGCAAGGCAAGGATTTGCTGTTAGTTGATCAGAAGGATGACCAGGGTCAGCCGGCCAAGCTCTGTGCCGGGCTTTTGACCGTACGGGCCCAAAAGCTCTTGGCCAAATTGGGCTGGTCGCTTCCCAAGGAGGTGCTGGTTTCCCCGCAGATCTTCTCGGTGAATACCCTGGATGTTGAAACCGGCATCCGGAAAAATTATTACCGGCATTATTTAAACTTGGACCGCAGCCGCTTTGACCAATGGCTGCTCAGCCTGATTGATCGACAACACCGTACTCAGGGCCGGGTGACTGAGATTGAAAAAGAAGAGGAACGCTACCTCGTTACAATCAGAAGCAAAGAAGGAAAACAAACCCTGGCCTGCCGTTATCTGGTAGGGGCGGACGGGGCTTTTTCGCTGGTTAGAAGACAGCTGTTTCCTGGTAAAGAACTCCCCACACTGGTGGCTTTGCAGGAAGAAGCCAAGTCACTGGCCAAAAAACCGTTCTATGCCTGTTACTATGATCCCATTACCGCACCTTCATGCAGCTGGTCTTTGACCAAGGATGAGCGCTTGATTTACGGCGGGGTCTTTATGAAGGAGGACTGCCGCAAGAACTTCTTAAAGCAGAAGGATCGCCTGAAGGTGGAACTGCCGCAACAAGAGGTCAAGGAGTTGCAAGCCTGTCTGGTGATTAAGCCAAAACGCTTCAGGGACTTCTTTTTGGGAAATGCCTCGGTGTTTTTAATAGGCGAAGCTGCCGGGCTGATCAGTGCCTCCTCCTTTGAAGGCATCTCCTATGCTTTGCAAAGCGGCTTGCTTTTGGCGCAAAGCTATCAAAAAAGCGATATCCGCAAAGCTTACCGGCGCGCCAGCTTTAAAATGCGCTGGCTGCTTTGGGGGAAGGTGCTCAAGGCCAGGATTCTCGATTCACCCCGCTTAAGAAAGTGGCTGATGCAAAGTGGCATCGGCAGCTTCACCCCCAAGGGCAGTTGAGGGTGTGCTATAATCTTCTGGTATGGAAACCCTGGATCATATCAAAGCCATCCTGTTTGACTTGGACAATACCCTGATACAAAGGCAGAAAAGCGCTTATGCGTTTTTTTGTGACATCGTTGAGCGCTGCTATCCGGGCTTAGAGGAAGCAGAGAAGCTGAAGCGGGCAGATGAACTTTACCTGTGGGATGGACATGGCTATACCCCCAAGAATGAGCTGTTCTACAATCTTCTAAACAAGTACGGCTTTGTCTGTCAGCCCAAGGATTTGGCTGACCTCTGGGTGAGTGACCTGTGGAAATACACCAAGTGTTTTCCCCAAAGTAAACACGTTTTGTCCACCTTAAGGAAAAAATACAAAATCGGCTGCCTGACCAATGGCAATCCCCACAGCCAGCGCCGCAAACTTGAGGTCAGCGGACTGCAGGATGCCTTTGATGGCATCCGCGTTTCCGGCGAGTATGGCAAGGGCAAGCCGGACCCGGAGATCTATCTGGTATTGGCAAAGGATTTGGGTGTCAAAGCCAGTGAATGCCTGTTTGTCGGGGACTATATTCAAACCGACATCGTCGGTGCCTACAATGCCGGGATGACGGCTGTGTGGATTGAGCCGGAAATCTTAAGCAAGACCGATTATCCGGTACAGCGGATTTTTGTGATTGAGGACCTGCTGGATTTCCTTTAGGATTCAATTGGTGACTAAAACAAATCCCTTTGTTTCAATCATCTCTAAAAGAGCAAAGTATTCCGCTCTTTTTTTGCCTGTTTGACTGTCTCAATCGGTGTTTTCCGGGGTTTCTTTTTGGCTTCAACCTGTTATAATGGAAAGGATGAAACAACAAGGAAATTCGATTTTTAAACAGAGTCAAAGCAGCACTCGTTTAGAGCGATTTTTTTTGAGCCGGAAATCTGACCTGTGCCTTTCTTTGCGAAGGTGATTGTCATCACTGCGCAGACATCCAATCACGATCCCGAGCGATCAAGGAGGCACTATGGACGAACTGAAAACCATCCTGAGTGAACTGATTGCCGCGAAGGATATCGAGGCAATCAAAGAACTCTTTACCGAAAGAAATATCGTCACCATCGCGGAAGCGGTAGGGGACTTGACTGTAGAAGAAGCGGTGTTTTTATTCAAGGTACTGCCAGTCGATGACAGCGCCGACCTTTTCGCCTATCTGCCCATCGAGAAGCAGCAGAAACTGGTGCAGCTTTTAACCAGCTCCCAGCTCAAGGGAATCCTGGAACACGTCTATACCGACGACATCGTCGACTTTCTGCAGGAACTGCCCTCTGCCCTGGTGAAAGACCTTCTAAAAAACACCACCAAGGAAAACCGCGAAGAAATCAACCGTTTGTTGTCCTATCCCGATTCCTCCGCCGGCTCCATCATGACCACCGACTATGTCGAACTCAAGGATGAGGACACGGTCGCACAGGCGATGGAGAAAATCCAGGTTACCGGCCGGCAGGCGGAAGAGGTCAACCAATGCTTTGTGCTGGATGACTACGGAGCTCTTTTGGGCTTAGTGTCTTTGCGCGATATCCTGTTTGCCCCGGAAGAGGAAAAAATCAGTGAACTGATACAGGAGGATGTGGTCAAGGTCTACACCCTGGATGACCAGGAGGAGGTCTCCCGCATCATGCGCCGCTATGACGTCACGATGGTGCCGGTTCTGGACAAGAGTCAGCGTTTGGTCGGCATGATTACCGCCGATGATATCATCGACATCATGGAAGAGGAAGCGACCGAAGACATCCATAAGATGGCCGGGGTTTCCTCGATTGACGGCTCCTATCTGCAGACTACGTCCTGGCAGATGGCAAGAAACCGTTTGACCTGGCTTTTGTTATTGATGGTTTCCTACGCCTTCTCCTCGATGATTATCACCGCCAATTCCCATCTTTTGACGGCACTGCCAACCCTGATGACCTTTGTGCCGATGCTGATGGATACCAGCGGCAATGCCGGCTCCCAGGCTTTGGCAATGGTGGTGCGCGGCATCGTGGTCGATGATCTGACGATCAAGGACTTCTTCAAGGTCTTGTGGAAGGAATTCCAGGTGGCTTTGATTTGCGGGGTGATTCTGTTTGCGGTGAACATCCTGCGCATCATTCTTTTTACCAAAGCCGGATTTGACATGGCTTTTGTGGTATCGCTGAGTGTCTTTTTGGTGGTATTAACAGCCAAGCTGGTCGGCGGTTTACTGCCGCTTTTGGCCCTGTTTTTCAAACAGGACCCGGCGGCAATGGCATCGCCGTTAATTACCACCTGCTGTGATGCCCTGTCCTTAACGATTTATTTCACGCTGGCGACGCGTCTGTTATTTTGAGGTGAACCATGGAAATTACGACAGCCCTGTTGGCGGAATACATCGCCCAACGGAAAATTCAAATCCTGCGCTCCCTGTTTGGGGAATACAACATCGTCAATCTGGCCGAGTGTGCCCAGGCACTTGGCATCGAGGACATCCTGTTTCTTTTGAAGATTTTGCCCAAGGACATCTCCGGTGCCCTGTTTTCCTATTTTTCGATTGAGAAGCAGCAGGAAGTGATTGAAATCTTCAACTCTGCGCAGATCAAGGAAATCCTCGACAACCTGTTTACCGATGATATCACGGAAATGTTAAGTGATTTGCCGGCAAACCTGCAACGCAAGGTCCTGCAGGCGGTTTCGGCAGAAACCCGCAAGGAAATCAACGAAATTCTGAGCTATCCGGAAAACGAAGCCGGCTCGCTGATGTCCACTGACTTTGTGGAGATCAAGAATACCGATACCATCAAAAAGGCAATCGAGCGCATCAAGCAGCAGGGCAAAATCGCCGAGACCGTGACCCAGTGCTATGTCATCGATGACAAGCGCCGTCTGGTAGGTGCCCTGGCCCTGCAGGATATCATGTTTGAAAATCAGAAGGAGAAGGTTGCGGACCATATGGACAGCGATGTCATCTCCGTCTTAAACCATACTGACCAGGAAGAGGTCTCCCACACCATGCAGCGCTACGACCTGCTGGTGGTGCCGGTGGTCAATGATGAGAACTGCCTGATCGGGATCATTACCGTCGATGACATCATGGATGTCATCCAGGCGGAGGTGACCGAGGACATCCATAAGATGGCCGCCATCCGGCCGCTGGATGATTCCTACCTCAAGGTCCCGGTGATGCATATGGCGATGAGCCGGGTGCCCTGGCTGCTGTTTTTGATGGTGTCGGCCACCCTGACCGGGATGATTTTGACCCGCTATGAAACGGTATTGGCAACGGTCCCAGCCCTGGCAGCCTTTGTGCCTACGATCATGGGGACTGCCGGCAATGCCGGCCAGCAGTCCGCGGTCATGGTGATTCGCGGAATCTCTGTCGATGGCATGAAATTCTCCGATTTGTTTTCGGTTGTGAGCAAGGAATCCAAGATTTCTTTCTATATCGCCGGGATTTTGTTTCTGGTCTCGCTTTGCAGGTCGGTGTTTCTGCCGCCCAACGCTGCCTTGAATATTGCGGTAGTGGTTTCGGCAGCGATTGCCACAGCGATTCTCTTTGCGAATGTACTGGGGGGAATCCTGCCCTTGATTGCCCTGAAGCTGAAAGTGGACCCGGCGGCGATGGCTGCTCCGTTAATTACGACTATTGTGGATGGTGTCACCCTGGTGGTTTACTTCTTTCTCTGCACGGCATTTCTGGGCTTATAAACCGGGAAAACTAAAAACAAACTGAATATAAAACACACAGGCCCTCGCGATTGCGAAGGCCTGTGTTCTATTTTGCTTAAAGTTTTCTTGGAGCAGATGAGGGGAATCGAACCCCCGTAGCAACCTTGGGAAGGTTGAGTTCTGCCATTGAACTACATCTGCGTATTGCCACGCTGGCGACGGTGTAAACCGGAACTGTCTTTTGGAGCAGGTGAGGGGAATTGAACCCCCGCTTCAACCTTGGCAAGGTCGTGTTCTACCACTGAACTACACCTGCATCACTTTAAATGGCGGTCCAGACGGGACTCGAACCCGCGATCTCCTCCGTGACAGGGAGGCATGTTAACCACTACACCACTGGACCAGCTGCACTTAATTTGAATTTGGCGGAGAAGGAGGGACTCGAACCCTCGCACCGGTCTCCCGATCTAGCACGTTAGCAGTGTGCCCTCTTCACCAACTTGAGTACTTCTCCAAATCTTTGACAGTGCTTTACTATATTACCATAGCCAAAGCGCTTTGACAAGGGGTTTTCACCCAGAAAAGACCGGCGGGATTTGCGGCTTTTTAGTTCCGCAACCCCGCCGGCAAGACGTCTTGAATTATTGCTTCGCCGCAAACTCCAGGGCAATTTCCATCATGTTGGTGAAGGTGTTCTGACGCTCTTCAGCGGTGGTTTCAATATGGTCGACCAGCGAATCGGAGATGGTCAGGATACAGGCGCCTTTCTTGCCAGTCACTTTGGCATTGCAGAAGAGGGCGAACGATTCCATCTCAACACAGGCACAGCCGAACTTGTTGACGATGTCATCGAAATAATCGGGAGCGGCGCCAACCCGGTAGAAAACATCACTGGAATGGGTGTTGGTACGCACGACCGGAATGCCAAGCTCCTTGGCACAATCCGCCAAAGCTTCTGTCAATTCCTTGTCCGGATAGGTCATGTCGCCTTCATAGCCGCAGCAGGTCTTGGCATAGCTGGATTCACTCCAGGCACCATCGACCAAAACCACATCCAGGACCTTGGCTTTGTCGGTGTAGGCACCGGCAGAACCCAAACGGATGATGTTGTCGACATCGTATTGGGTAAAGAGTTCATAAGAGTAAATGCCGATGGAGGGCATGCCCATGCCCGAGCCCATCACGGACACCGGTTTGCCTTTGTAGGTACCGGTGTATCCGAACATATTGCGGATCGAGTTGAACTGTACGACATCTTTCAAATACGTATCGGCGATAAATTTCGCCCGTAATGGATCCCCCGGCATCAGGACGGTCTTGGCGATCATCCCTTTTTCAGCAGCATTGTGTGGTGTTGACATTGAATTTTTTCTCCTTTTTTTGTCTGTCTAAATTATATCATAGCCACCTCTTCCTGAAAGGGGAATGTGTTGTCGGAAAGACTGAAATATTGTATAAATGAGAATGATGAAGCGACCCTCATTGACAAAGATGATCCTGATTGTGGCTTTACTGCTGACGCTCTTTGGCACCGGTATTTTGTATGTCGCCTTTAAAGTGCTCTTCTGGCTGCAGCTGGTTTTCACCCAAGTAAATCCGTGTGTGTATTTCCTTTTGGCAGGCTTATGGATTGTTATTCTGGTGCTGCCGCTATTGCCAATTGCTTTATCATTCAAAAAAACTCTGGCCTGGCTTAACGGGCTTTTAATGGGGATGATTTTCTATCTGCTGTTGTTTTTTCTGTTATCCGATTTGTTGTTGGGCTTTTTTAAACTGGTCAGACTTATACCCGCACCGCTTCCAGATAGCATCACAATCAGCACCGGTTGGGTGATCATGGTACTGACAGCCAGCTTACTTTTATATGGGGTCTATAACGCCAGGCAAATCAAACAGAAATCCTATAAACTAACAATCCCGCACAAAGAAACCACACTGGATCATCTCAACATCGTTTTGATTTCCGACCTGCACCTGGGACACTTGAATGATGCCGCCTGGGTTAAAAAAATCGTCACCAAAATCAATGCCATTCATCCGGATTTGGTTTTGATGGCTGGAGATCTGTTCAATGACAATTTCAATGCGATCACAAACCCGGATCAAATACAGACCAGTTTCAAAAGCATCCAAAGCGCCTTTGGTGTGTATGCCTGCATGGGTAACCACGATGGCGGCAGCACATTTAAAAATATGCTGGACTTTCTGGCGCGAAGCGATATAAAAGTGCTGCAGGATGAATGCGCAAAGCTGGATAACAGGTTTTTAATTTTGGGAAGAACAGAATCCTCTCCCATAGGTAAACAGTCAGAGCCAAGAAAAGAGCTCCCTGCACTGATGGCAAAACTGGATACCCGTTTGCCCGTCATTGTTTTGGACCATAATCCCGGCAATATTCAGGAATATGGCAGACCATTCGACTTGATTCTTTGCGGGCATACGCATGAAGGCCAGCTGTTTCCAATCAACCTGATTGTGTCACTTTTATATGAGGTTTCCTATGGGTACCATCAAAAAGACAGCCATTCGCCACACGTGATTGTCACCTCTGGAGCCGGGGTATGGGGCATGCCGCTAAGAAGCGGCTCCCATAACGAGATTGTCTGTATTCATGTACGCTTTAAGCAAGCGTAAACTGCTTTATCGCTTGAGTTTCAAAGCGGTTTACCGGATAATACAATTAAGCAAATACCACAAGGAGAACTTATGAAACTCTATCAGGGAAATATTTTGACCACCCCCGCTCTGGGCGAACTTACCGCGATTGAAAGAGGGATCATTGCGGTGGATGAAGAAGGGGTGATTGCCGGGGTATATGAAACCATACCCCAACAATACCGGGACTTGGAAATCACCGATTTCGGCGATCAGCTTATCATACCGGGCTTCTGTGATTTGCATCTGCACTCCAGCCAGGCACCGATCCAGGGCCTGGGGCATGATGAGGATGGGACCTGGTTTACCAAGTACTGCTATCCGATTGAAAAAAAATATGACGATTTGCCCTATGCCCATAAAATCAACCGGGATTTGATTGAGAACCTGTACAAGCATGGCATCCTGCATGCCAACATCATGACCACTACCAACTATGCTTCGCTGATGGATTTGTTTGAGCAGTATGTAAATAGCGGCTTATGTGCCACCATCGGCAAGATGAACTCCGATTATCCGGCCTTCGGCACTGCCAATGAGGACACTAAGACCTCCATCAAAGAGACCCGGGAATTCATCAAAGAGACCAAGGGCAAAAGCCCAAGGGTACAGCCCTGCCTGGCACCGGAGTTTGTGCCGGCTTTAAGCAGCGAAGTGATGTCGTTTCTGGGAGAGTTTGCGAAAGAAGAGCAGCTGAAGGTGCACTCCCATATGTGTGAAGGGGACTTTGATAACGAGATGGTCGCGAAGCGTTTTCGTAAGGAAAAGCTCTATGGCAGGGTCTATGAGCGCTTCGGCTTATTTGGCGATACGCCTACCGTGATGGCGCACTGCATCACCATCACCCCAGAGGAAATAGACTTAATGGCCAAGAAGGGGGTATTTCTGGCGCATTGTGCCAATTCCATCCTCAACAGTCCCTCAGACCGGGAACTATTGGCCATACGCCGCTTTATCGACGCCGGGGTGCCGGTTGGCTTAGCCAGCGACAGCGGCGGCTCCTTTACCCTGTCAATGCTGGAAACGATGCGCTCCGCCATCTTTATCTCCAAGCAGGTCAAAGGCTACAAGGCCTTTAGTGCCCTTGAGGTCTTCTATCTGGCGACCAAAAGCGGCGGTGCCTTCTTTGAAAAAACCGGGGCGATTGAGCCGGGTTACTTCTTTGATGCCCTAATCGTGGATGACAAGCGGCTTTGTCGCTTCGAGGAGGTGTCCTACACCCTGCAAGAGCGTCTGACCCGCTTTGTCTATTGCGGCGAGGCCCAGGATATCACCCACCGCTATGTACACGGACAAAAACTCTGTCTGAAAAGTGAGTTTCCCGTATGAACTATTACCTGGGAATCGATGTCGGGACTTCCCTTTCCAAAGGGGTTTTGATTGATCAAAGCGGTACACTCATCAGCAGTGCGGAAGTCGCCCACGAAGTACAAAACCCCAAACCGGGATACTATGAGATGGATGCGGACAAAGTCTGGTGGCATGACACCTGCCAGCTTTGTAAGAGTTTACTAAAGCAGTCCAAAATTTCTCCCCAGGATATCAAAGGGGTGGGACTGAGTGCCTGCTCCCCCTGTGTTTTGCCGGTGGATGACAAGGGCAGGCCGCTGCGTCCGGGAATCCTTTATGGCATCGACAGCCGGGCAATGCCCCAGATTGAAGCGATGAAAAGCTACTATGGCGAAAGGGCCAAAGAGCTCTTTCGCGGGCAGGAGATCTGTACCTCGGATGTGATGCCCAAGATCCTTTGGATTAAGGAAAACGAACCGGAAGTCTTTGATCAGACCGCAAAGTTTCTGACCGCTTCTTCCTATATGACCTATAAGCTCACCGGGCAGATGGTTCTGGACCGCTTTGTCGCCCGCAGTTTTTATATGCCCTGCTATAAAGAAGACCTCAGTATCGACCCTGACCTTTGCCAAGAGCTGTACTGTAGGCCAGACCAACTGCCCAAAGCCTTGGAGGGCTATCAGATTGCCGGTACAATAACCCAGGAAGCTGCAAAGGCAACCGGGCTGGCTGTCGGCACCCCGGTTTTACCGGGGAGTGATGACTCTGCGGCTGAGGCTGTAAGCACCGGGGTATTAACCAATGGGGATCTGATGATTCAGCTGGGCTCCACCATGTATATGATCTATTGCACAGACCAATTATTCTCTGATAACAGGCTCTGGAATGGCGATTATTTAAGCAGGGGCAGCTATTGCATCAGCGGCGGTACCAACAGCTGCGGCAGTCTGACCCGCTGGCTGCGGGACACTTTGTGCTTTGATTTGTTAGAGCAAGAGCAGCAGGGGGGAGAGAATGCCTATCAGGCGATGGCAAAACTTGCAACAGCGATAGAGCCTGGCAGTGATGGCATCATTTTGTTACCTTATTTGGCTGGCGAGCGCACCCCGCTAAACGACCCCCTGGCCAAGGGTTTGTTGTTTGGCTTAAGCGACCGCCATAGCCGCGCGCATATCATACGCGCTGGCTATGAGGCCGTCGCCTTCAGCATCGCCCAGCATCTCGACATCCTAAAACAGCACGGGGCGTTGATCGAAGAGCTTTTTGTGAGCGGCGGCGGGGCTTTGAATGCACTTTGGTGTCAGATTATTGCCGATGTCTGCGGAGTGCGGGTCAAGTGTGCGAAAGTGACCATCGGTGCCAGCTATGGCGATGCCTTGATGGCTTTGGTGGGGGAAAAGGGAAACCCGCAGACTTTGAAAGAAATGATTCAGGTCGACAAAGTCTATTTGCCCAATCAAGATCTTTATGACCGTTATCAAAGCATCAAGCAGCGCTTTACAAGACTCTACCTCGCTACCAAAGATCTCATGCATGAATCCTGATTGTGAAAAAATTTTCACAAAACTTGATTTTTCATAAAAAAAGTGGCGGAACTTCAAAAATAAGCGGTACGCTTTTTGCGCGCTTCGTGTAGAATAGAGGAAAGATCTGTGGGAAGATCAGAGAAGAGGGCAAGATGTACGAGATTGTTGTCACCGGGGCCACCAACGAGACTACGACCTGGTTGAGCCTGGGGCTGTTGGCAGGGGGCGTCCTGATTTGGTTTCTCGCCAAAAAAAGGGCATAAAAAAAGTGTTTCGCACACTTTTTTTCTTCACTTCTTCTTCGCAAAGGGATTTCTGAATTTGAACTTGGCGTTCTTGTTTTTTTCCTTTTGAATCGCCAGGGCTTCCTTTTCGGGTATGACCTTGTTGAGGGCGGTGTAGGCCTTGCGTATTTGGAAGGTGGTCACATAGAGGGCGCCTTTGTTGGTAAGAAACTCAATCGCATCCGCTCCGGAGTTGCCCTGCTTGTTGGTCCACTGGTTGATCTCTGTATAGGGCAGCACCAGCTGTTCGGGCTGGTTTTGATTCTGCAGTAATACCACGCCATCCGCTCTTACTTCCATCACCGCAAAATCCTTGATGACATAATAGACAAAAATTGCGGCTGCCAGAAAGAACACACCAATCAGAATCGTCCAGATATTCCATACCGCAATCAAGGCAATGCCCAATAAGCCGCAAACCACAATCGAGAGCTTTGGTTTATACATGATTGTCGCAATCAAATCAGAGGAAAGGATTTTTTCGTTTTCGGTTTCGCTCATGAGAACCTCACTTTTCTGCCCGCTCATTATAGCATGTACCCGCAGACTTTGCTATAATGATTAAGCGAATTCTAGAAACGAGGTTTACCAATGACAACGATCCTGGCAGCTTTGGCTTTGGGGGTATTCAGCCTTGTAATGGCCATCGTGCAATTGCGGCGCTATCGTGAGGCTTTGAAAAAAGCCAATACGAACGACAACTTTCAGCTCTACGATTATTCCCGCAATTTTCTACTCATGATTGGGGCGATGATGGTCTTTGATGCGATTGGGTTCTATCTGGGTTTCACCCAAAAGGATGAGACCAACATCGCCTTATCCATCGTTCTGCTTTTTCTGTTACTATCCACCTTTATTCAGACCTTTGTGGCTTCCCGGCTTTACTACAACAACACGACCTGTTTCTATAACGGCAAGCCCTACCGTTATAAAAACATCAAGGAATTTGGCCGCAAGTCGGGCCTGCCTTTCTCGCGGATGCAGATGATTCTTTATACCGGCGAGAAAGTGCTGATCCATAAGAAGGCAGCTGACAAGATTTTGGAAATGATGGAATTAAGAGCCCAGGAAAAACTGGAGAGAAAGGGGAAGAAAGCATGATTATTAAAAGCAGGCGGGTTTGGCTGGATGAAGCCTTTCGTCCCGCTGCCCTAGAAATCACAGATGGCAAAATCAGTCGTATTCTGGATTATGAAAGTGCTGCGGACGTCGACTATGGTGAAGACAAAATTTTACCGGGACTGGTTGACATTCATAACCACGGCTACCATGGCCGTACCTCCAATACCGCCACCAGAGAATGGCTAAAAGAGTGGTGCAGCTATCTGCCCACAGAAGGGGTCACCTCCTTTCTGGCAACCACCTCCACCTACCATACCGAGACCATGGTCAATGCCTTCGGGGTGATTGCGGATGCGATCGAAAAGCCGCCAAAGGGTGCCCAGATTCTGGGGATTTATTCGGAAGGACCCTTAATCTCGAAAGAATTCAAGGGTGCCCAGGATGAACGTTTCTTGGTCAAACCGGATGTTGATACCTTCAAGGCCTGGCAAGAAAAAGCCAGGGGAAACATCATCTATGTGGCGATCGCCCCGGAGTGTGATGACAACTTTGCCTTAATCAAATACTGCGCAAAAGAAGGGATTGCGGTTGCCGCCGGGCATACCGGGGCGAAACTCGACCTGCTTAAAAAAGCGCACAAAGCCGGCATCAAATCCTTCACCCATACCTACAACGGCATGCGGGGATTACACCACCGGGAACCGGGGGTGGTCGGAGCCGCCATGCGCTTTGAGGACGTCTATTGCGAACTGATCGGGGATGGCGTCCATGTCCACTATGACGCCGCCTGGATTTTGGCGAAGATCAAGGGCAAGGACAAGGTGGTGCTGATCACCGACTCCGTCGCCATCAAGGGCTTTCCCCCGGGTAGTGTATATGAAGCGGAAGGACGCAAGTCCATCATCGATGAAAACGGGGTTGGACATCTGGCCGACGGCACAATTGCCGGCAGTTCCAACCGCATGTGCGATTTGGTGCGCAAGCTGATTGAAGAGGCGAAGGTCGATGAGGTGACAGTCATCAATGCCGCCACCATCAACCCGCTCAAGCTGATCAATAAAGCAGAGCACAAGGGTTATCTCAAGGAAGGATTCGATGCGGATATTACCGTATTGGATAAAGATTACAAAGTCGTGAGCACCTACGTGAAAGGTGTAAAAGTTGCTTAGCGAAGCAGGAGGAAAAACAATGATTGGAATTGTATTGATCAGCCATGGTGAAATGGCAGCGGGGATTTTGAACAGCTGCGGGATGTTCTTTGGAGAAGACGGCCTGTCACAGGTAGTCGCTTTGGGCTTGCAGCCGCAGGACAGCCCGGAAGTCTTTGATGAGAAACTGGCGAAGGCGATTGCGGAAGTGGACAGCGGGGATGGCGTTATCATCTTTGCGGATCTGCTGGGGGGAACCCCCTGCAACCGTTCGGCGATGGTACTCAAGAAAAATGTACAGGTCATTACCGGAATGAATCTGCCGGTGGTGATGGAAGCCTTGGGCTTACGCCAAGGCAGCAATGACATTGATGTCGATGGCTTGATCAACACCGCCAGGGAAGGCATCGCCAGCTTAAATCAGCTGATGAAGGGCGTCGGCGACGTCGAGTAAGGCAACAAACCGGGAAAACCCGGTTTTTTTATGCACATCTTTCAAAAAATCCCGGAATAGGATAAGATAGAGAAAACAGAATTTCGGGAGGGGAAGATGGAATCACTGATACAAAAGGAACGCAAAATTATTCTGGACAAGCTCTGCAGCAAATACGGGTTTACTTTAGTGAAAGAGAGTTATGACAAGATCATGAACGGGATCTTTCGCAGTCCGCTGGAGTTCACCTATGCTCTATACCGGGCAGAGGGGATGGATCCGGAACTGGCTGATACCAGGCTGTTTCAAAAGGTATTGACAGAAGTGCAGGAGCACTGGATTTAAGGACAAGAAAGGCGGGAAACCGCTTTTTTGGTAGTGCCAAATTGTTGGGGGGTGAGTAAAGTGGAGAAAGCGTAGCGATTACCGCTTTACTGTTTTGGATGAGAGATACTATAGTGTCTTTGAGACTTTGAAGCAGGTGTTGATAACTGGTAATCCTGCCTGTTTCATAACAAACTTTGCTTTTCTTTGAAAATGATGGTTTAATGCATTGTAGAAGCAGCACAAAAGGGGTGACAATATGGCAAAGAAACAAAGTGAAAAGGATTTGCGGGATTTGGCAGAGGAACTAATCGAAAAAGCCCGAAGCATTTTGGATGAAAGTGATGATCCGGACCGTTTTTTTGAAGCGGAAGAAATCGCCAGGAAAGCCATACAGACCCAGCGCGACGAGGAGACTGTTTCCTTCTACGCGTTTTTTCTGCATGAGTACCGGCAGGACTTCAAACAGGCAGAACCGCTCTATAAAGAAGCGATTGCCGGCTATCAAAAACTGGCAGCTTATAGTCCGCAGGACTATAGGCGTAAACTGGCAGATCTCCACAACAATCTGGGTGAGGTGTACCGGATTACCAACAAGCCAAAAGCAGCCCTGAAAGAATATGAAGAAGCTTTAACGATTTATCGCCAACTGGCAGAGGATTTACCGCTGGACTACAATCCGCTTGTCATGACGGTGCTTATTAACATGTCGGTTATTTACACTACTGTGGGTCAAATCCAAAAGGCACTACACATTCTGGAAGAGGCTTTGGCAATCGGACGCGAGCTGGTCAAGCTGGATGAGGATGCGTTTTCAAAAGACCTGGCGCGAACCCTCAACACCATGGGCAATGTGCACCTCGAAAATGGTGACCTGCAAAAAGGCCGGCTTTGCTTTGAAGAAGCTTTGGCGATTTACCGCAAAAAGGCAGAAAAAGATCCACAAGCCTTTCAATACAGTTTGGCTTCGGTTCTGGTTAATATCGGCACCCTGCATGACAATCTGAATAATTTGGACAAAGCGCAGAGCTATTACGAAGAAGCGCTAAAACTCAACCGCAGCCTGGTTGAAAAAAACCCGGAAGTCTTCAGTCCGGAACTTGCCTTGAATCTCAATAACCTGGCAACTCTGTATCAGCGCCAAAACAAGATGGACCAAGCCGATGCCGCCTATAAAGAGGCAATTGCGATTTATCATAAACTGGCAGCAACAAATCCCGATGCCTACCTCCACTTTTGTGCCAAGACCCTTGGCAGCATCGCCCGCTTTCATTCACAAATCGGCAAACTTCAAGAGTCTTTGGATGAGTGGAAACAATCGGTTGTGATCTTTCAAGAGCTAATAAAAACCAATCCGCAAGCGTATCAACCAATCTTGGCACAAACCCTGAACTATCTGGCCTTTCTAGAGGACAAGCTTCGCCAGCCTGAAAACGCAAAACGCTCCTATAAACAAGCTCTGAAGATCTTTTTGGAGCTTGCCAAAAAAGAGCCGGAGACCTATGAAACCGTTTTGGCCGCCACCCTCCATTATCTCGGGGTTTTGCATTGTCAAACCGCCGAACTGCAGGAAGCACTGAAAGCACTGAAGGAGGCTTTGGAAATCCGCCAGCGGCTTGCTTTGTACAACTTTAGCCAAAATGTGCAGGCGGTTGCGGAAACACTCAACAGCCTGGCGATTGTATACAAAAATTTACACCGGACCAGTGAAGCGCTGGATACTTACCAAAGAGCGCTGGTAATCAACCGCGAAATTGCCCAAAAGAATCCCGTAACCAAAGGCAACATCGCCGTCACGCTTTGCAACATGGCCCTCATTTATAAAGCCGATGGTCAGTATGATCAAGCGCTGCAAGCTTTAGAAGAAGCCCTGGAAATTTATAAGGGGATTACAAAGGAGAATCCGCAGCGCTATTTGATGGATTTGGCCGGCTCCTACAACAACCTGGCCAGCATCTATGATGATCTGGGTGAAAGCGGGAAGTCTTTGGAATTATTGCAGGAAGCACTGCAGCTGGTAGAGCCCTATGCCAAAAAATTCCCGAATTCCCAATATAGCGGCTTGTACGAAACGATTGCGGACAACTGCAATCTGATGGCAAAGACCCTGAAGGGGGAATGAGGATGTCAGAGAATTACCAGAAAGAACAGGCTGACGCCTATTTAGAGGCAGCTCGAAAGTTGTTAAAGGACAGTGAAAATCAAGATCGCTTTAACCAGGCAAAGGCGTATTTTCAAAAGGCGGTTGAAACCGACTGCAGTGCCATCACCCTGGCCAACTACGCCCATTTTCTCCATTTCTATTTTCACGATTTTCATCAAGCCGAATTCACGCTGGTACACGGCGATTGAAGCGTCCTATAACAGCTTGAAACAAAGCTGAGAGTTTTTTTGCTTTAAAAACAGAAAAGAAGACGGGGGGAGAAGAAATGACCAATAAACAAAAAAAGCCTGAGAAAGACTTGTTGGAGCAGGCGGAGCAGTATATACACCAAGCCCGGACCATTTTGCATGAAAGCACCGATCCAAAACGCTACGAGCAGGTACGCGAACTCTCGCAAAAAGCTTTGGATACGCTGTGCAATGAGGAAACCCTTTCCTTTCATGCGATTTTCTTGCATGAATACCTGAATGATTTCAAACAGGCAGAACGACTGTATCAAGAGGCAATCAAGCGGTATCGAGAGTTGGTAGCCTACAGCCCGAATAACTACCGCAATAAACTGGCGGACCTGCTCAATAATCTGGGTGAGGTGTACCGTATGAGGGACCAGCCGGATAAAGCACTCAAAGAATATGAGGAAGCACTGGCAATTTATCGCAATCTGGCTATAGACCTGCCCTTGGTATATCGACCAAATGTCGCAATGGTACTCAATAACATGGGGATTGTCTGCAGTCAATTAGACCAGCCGCAAAAAGCGCTGGAGATCTTGGAAGAAGCCATAGAAATCGAGCGTGAGCTGGTCCAGCTGGATGCTGAGGCATATCGGCAACAGCTGGCCGGAACCCTCAGTGTGCTGGGGATTGTCTACCATCATGATGGCAGTTATGAGAAGGCACAAGCAGTTTACAGGGAAGCTTTAAGACTTTATCGCAGCCTGTACAAGAAACATAAGGAACCAATCCGCTCCAGTTTGGCTATGTTGCTGCTCAATATGGGCAACCTTTACATAGACCAAAACCAATGGGAGCAAGCCCAAAGCGCTTATATGGAATCATTAGAGATCAATCAAGAGCTGGCACAAGAGAATCCTGCAGTCTATCAGCCGGAATTGGCCAAGAACTTCCATAACCTGGCAGCTTTGTATAAAGAAACCGGCAACACTTTTCAAGCCATTGAAGCTTATACAGAATCGCTGATTCTTTTTCGAAAGCTCGAAGCAGAAAACCCGGGCACATACCTGATTAATATCGCCGCGATGCTGACAAATTTGGGACAGCTTCATTATCACCAGGAACAACTGGATGATGCCCTTAGGGAAATGGATGAAGCGGTTGGACTCTATCGAAGTCTTAACGAAGCCGACAGCGAGCATCAAGCTTCGCTGGCAATCGCACTCAATCAACTCGGTATTATGCACCATTCCCTTGGCATGTCAAAGCAAGCGGTGGCAGAAATTGAGGAAGCTTTAACAATTCGCCAAAAGCTGGCACAAGACAATTCGCTAGAGCATCTTAAGGATGTTGCAGTTACACTCACCTCACTGGCAATCATCTGCAAAAGCATTGGCGACAATTTAAAGGCGTATGAGGCCTATCAGCACAAGCTTTCCATCACCCGCGAAATTGCCAAAGAGCTTCCGCAAGAGATTGCCGAAACGGCCAAAACGCTAAGCAGTATCGGCGCCATATATAAAAACAGCAACTTATTTGAAGAAGCCCGGGGTGTCTATGAAGAAGCTTTGACCATCTATCGCAAGCTGGCAGAAAAAAATCCCCAAACCTATCAGCCGGAGGTTGCCGGCAGCCTCAATAACCTCTCCGGTGTCCTGGACGATTTAGGGCAACGCCAGAAAGCCCTGCCGCTTTTAAAGGAAGCCCTGCAACTGCTCGAACCCTATGCGAAAAAAGACCCAAATAGTCAGTATGCAAGGTGGTATGAGGTCATGCTGGAAAATTACACCATTATGTCAGGTGAGAAGGAAAGTACCTGAAGCTGAAAAGAGTTGCCCTCCATCATCCTTTTGTGTATATGTCACATTGAAAACAGCAGGCTGATTTGTTATATTGGAGGAAGAAGAAAGAAGGGAACACAATGAGCCTGTCCAAACAACTGCGCCAGGAGAAACTGGCAGCCTTCAAAGACAAAGATATCATCAAGAATAATCTGCTGAGCTTAGTTTTGGCCGCTTTGACCCTCAAGGAAAAAGAAGAGGGCAGACAGCTGACTAAGCAGGAGGAATTTGCGATTTTGCAGAAGGAATTAAAACAAACCAAGGAATCGCTTTCTTTGACCCCGGTTGAACGGACGGATTTGATTGCACAGGCCAACCGCAAAATTGAAATTCTGAATTCCTATCTGCCCGCGCAGCTAAACCCGGAAGAATTGCTGGCTGCTTATCAGAAATATATCCAAGAAAGCGGTGTGGAACCCTTAAAGAAAAACCGCGGGATCATCACCAAAGCTTTGTTGGAGCTCTACAGCGGTCAGACCGATGGCAAGAGTGTGAGTGCATTATTGAATGAGGTGCTGCAATGAACAAACAACCGGTACTGGTTATATTGGCAGGGGGAATGGGAAGCCGCTATGGCGGCCTTAAGCAGATTGACACCGTTGGCGACAATGGTGAGTCAATCATTGATTTTTCCATCTATGATGCAATCCAAGCCGGGTTCAAACGGCTGTTTCTGATTATCCGCAAAGAGCATCAGCAAGCCTTTGAAGACAGCCTGGTCAAGAAGATTCGGGATTTTATTGAGGTGACCTACTGCTTTCAGGAAATGGATGATTTGCCCTCCGGTTTTAGTGTGCCGGAAGGAAGGGAAAAACCCTGGGGAACCACCCATGCCCTGTTGGCCATCCGCAAACAAATCGATGCGCCTTTTGCGATCATCAATGCCGATGACTTCTATGGCCGCTCCGCCTATAAGACCATCTATGACTACCTGACAAGTGAAATCGAGGATGACCGCTTCTGCATGGTAGGCTATCGTTTAAAGAATACCTTGAGTGATTCCGGCAGTGTGACCCGCGGGCTCTGTCAAGTAACGGACGGGTATTTGAGCGGGATTTTGGAATTGCAAAAAATCATTTCCAAGGATGGGGGTGCCAGCTACCAAGACGGAAACGGTGACTGGATTTCATTACCCCCTGACAGCCTGGCTTCGATGAACTACTGGGGCTTCACCCCGAAGATCATCGATTACTTCCAGGTCATCTTCAAGAGTTTCTTAGAGAGGGAGCTGGTGGGTAATCCTTTGAAATGCGAGCATGTGATTCCCACAGCCGTCGGGGAAATGATTGCCACCACCAAGGCGAAGGTCAAAGTGCTTTCCTCAAAGGACCGCTGGTTTGGGGTAACCTACCGGGAAGACAAGCCGATGGTACAGGAAAGAATCAGGGAATATAAAACACAGGGACTCTATCCGCACGATTTGTGGAAGAAATAGAAACTGCGTGTTCATGCAAAAGGCATCGCCCACAAGCGATGCCTTTTGTTCTATGTCTCTATTTCGCTAAAACAGATTTTTAAACAGTCCCAAAGAAGATAACAGTGTCCCCAGGGTGGACCCCAGATTGGCCATGATTACAATCAACAGGATCCGCAAAAAGCGGTTGGTGTAAAACCCCTTCAGGGTAAATTCCTCAGAGAGGGCTTCCATATCCCGGACTGTGGGTTTTTTGATCCAGGCTTCCACCAGCCCCGCAAAAAAGCCAACGGCCACAAAAGGATTGAGGGCGGAGAAGGGCGATAACAGAAACGATGTCAGAATCGTTAAGGGGTGTGCCAAAGCCAAAGCGGTGAACAGGGCGCTGGCACAGGCATTGATAATCACCCAGGTACCCAGCGACTTCAAGCCGTTTTGAAACCCGTTTACAAAACCCAGGGCGATCAAGCCGACAATCAGCAGAGGGATAATCCAGACCGCCAGTTTCGATGACAGTGACTTGGGGGGAATGCTTAAATACTCATCAATCGGTTCCTCATCATTTAAATGGGACAGGATACCAGGGATGTGGGCTCTGCCCAAAACGGCCGCTATCTCGGTGCCATAGGCGCGCTTGATGTTATAGGCCAGCACTTTGTCGCGCTCATCAATCAGCACCTCACCGACCTTGGGAAAGCTCTTGCGCACTTGCGAAAGGGCGCTCTCCAGCATATCCTCCTCCATCATCTTTTCCAACTGTTCCTCGCTGACCTTGTCCTCATCCCCAAAGGAGAAGACCAAAGTCACAAGCAGTTTGAGTTTTTCAAAAAAGGTCAGCTTGCGCCAGACCCGCAAAAAGGTCGTAGCCACCGGACGGTCTGCCAGCACCAGTTTGGCACCGGTTTGCTTGGCGATGCGGATACCGGCAAGCATCTCCCCGCCCAAATCGGAACCCAGATGGTTCGCCATCTTCTTCTGATACTGGGAAAGGATCAGGTTGGCCAAAAGAAAGCCGGTCCGCTTTTGTTTGATTACCTCGACGATGTCGGTATTCTGAAAGCGGGCCGGGTCCTGTATTGACTGGTAGCGATCCTGGTCCAGTTCAACCGCAATCGCATCAAAGTGCTGCGACAGCAGCACTTCTTCGGTCAAAGCCTTGCTCTGATTGGATACATGGGCTGTACCAATCAGCGTCAGCTGTTTGTTTAAGTAGGTGACATGAAAGACGTTTGTTTCATCCATAGGTATTAGTATACCACCAAAGTCAATCCGAACCCTGGAACTGGCTGTTGTAGAGTCCGGCATAGAAGCCGTCTGCCGCCATCAGCTCACTATGGCTGCCAACCTCCACGATATCGCCGTCGTTCATGACCAGAATCAGGTCGGCGTCACGGATGGTGGAAAGGCGGTGGGCGATGATGAAGGAGGTACGTCCCTTCATCAGGTTTTCCATGCCTTTTTGAATCAGCACTTCAGTCCGGGTATCCACCGAGGAGGTCGCCTCATCCAAAATCAGGATCTTGGGATCTGCCAAGAAGGCTCTGGCGATGGTCAATAGCTGCTTCTGGCCGGCGGAGATATTGGAGCTCTCTTCGTTGATGACGGTTTGGTAGCCTTCAGAGAGGGTGCGGATGAAGTGGTCCACATAAGCCCCATCCGCTGCCTTCATGACTTCTTCATCCGTGGCATCCGGCTTGCCATAGCGGATGTTCTCCATGATTGTGCCCGCAAACAGCCAGGCATCCTGCAAGACCACCCCAAACAGGGAGCGAAGGTCATTGCGGGTGAAGTCCTTGATGTCATAGCCATCCACCATAATCGAACCGGAGTTGAGTTCATAGAAGCGCATCAAGAGCTTGATGATGGTGGTCTTGCCAGCCCCGGTCGGACCGACAATCGCGCATTTCTTGCCTGCGCCGATATAGGCGGAGAAGTCGTGGATGATGATCTTTTCCGGGTCGTAGCCGAAGGTCACATTCTCAAAGGCTACCGTACCCTGGAGGGTTTCAACATCCGCACAGCTGGCGGTCGTCTGTACTTCCTCCGGTTGGGATAAGAAGGCGAAGACCCGCTCGGCAGCGGCCATGGCCGACTGCATGATGTTGGTGATTTGGGCGACTTGGGAAATCGGCTGATTGAAATTGCGGATGTATTGGGCGATTGCCTGCATGTTGCCCAGGGTAATGGTCCCAGCCACCACCAGCATGCCGCCAAAGAGAATCACACAGACATAGGCGAGGTTGCCGACAAAACCGGTCAAAGGCATCATCAAGCCGGAGATAAACTGCGAGCGCCAGCCGTTTTGATAGAGGGCGTCATTGACGGTTTCAAATTCCTGGTTTGCCTTGTCTTCATAGTTGAAGGCCTTGATGACGGTATGGCCGCCATACATCTCTTCCACCTGGCCGTTGACCTGTGCCAGGCTTTCCTGCAGTTGCCGGAAGTAGCGCTGGGAGAAACGGATGACAAAGGACAGCAGGGTCATGGAAATCGGCAGGACCAGTAAGGCAATCAAAGTGAGCTGCCAGGAAATCCGCAGCATCATCACCAGGTAGCCAATCAGGGTCACCACTGAGGTGATGATCTGGCTTAAAGACTGGCTCAGGGTCTGGGAGATGGTATCGATGTCATTGGTGACAATTGAGGAAATCTCGCCGTGGGTCTTGCTGTCATAGTATTTCAGCGGCAGCTTCTTCATCTTCTCGGAAAGCTGCTTGCGCAGTTGGTAGGTATACTTTTGGGAGACCCCGGCCAGCACGTAGTGCTGAATGTAGGAAAGCAGGGCGGAGAATCCGTACAGTAATAACAGGAACAGGGCAATCTCGGCAATCTTGTCGAAGTTGATGCCACCGGTACCGCTGTATTTCAAGGTTAAACCGGTCACCAGTTCATCGGTGATTTTAGAGAGGATGTCCGGCCCCATCACCGAAATCAAAGTCGATCCGATTGCTAAGACCAGGGTGAAAAGAAAGGTCAGGTAGTAGGGCTTTAAGGAGACAAAGAAGCGGCGCAGGGTACCGGAGAAATCCTTGGCGGTCTCAAAGTTGCTGCGGCCTCCCGGACCTCCTGGACCCGGACCGAATCTGGGCCCGCCTTGGGGACGGTTGCTCATGCGGCGAGTTCCTCCTTGGACAGTTGCGAATAGGCGATTTCCTGATATACCTTGCAAGTTTCCAGCAGGTCCTTGTGGGTGCCCTTGCCCACCAGTTTGCCTTCATCCAGCACCAGAATCTGGTCGCTGTCACGGATTGAGGAAATACGCTGACCGACGATAATGACGGTCGCTTTGTCTTTTTTCAGTACCTGGCTCATCGCTTTGCGCAGCTTCGCATCAGTCGCAAAGTCGAGGGCCGAGAAGGAATCATCAAAGAGATAGATGGATGGTTTCTTGATTAGGGCACGGGCGATTGCCAAGCGCTGCTTCTGCCCGCCGGAGACGTTGGTGCCGCCCTGGGAAACCTCCTCTTCATATTTATTCGGTTTGGCTTGTATGAATTCACTGGCCTGGGCAATATCACAGGCACTATTCATGTCCTTTATTGTGGCATTGGCTTTGCCCATTTCCAGGTTGCTGGCAATGGTACCGGAGAACAGGACCCCTTTCTGGGGAACCAGACCGATCTGTTTGCGCAGGTCTTGCAGGGAGACGGTGGTGACATCCAGGCCGTTGACACTGACCTTGCCTTCACTGGCGTCAAAGAAACGCGGAATCAGGTTGAGCAGGGTGCTTTTGCCAGAGCCGGTGGAGCCGATGATGGCGGTGGTCTGTCCGGGCTTGCAGGTGAAGGAGATGTGCGAGAGCACATCCTGCTGTGCCTGCGGATAGCGGAAGCTCACGTCTTCAAAGCGCACGCTGCCGCGCTTGGATTTCTTAAAGGAAACGGGATCTTTGGGATCTTCGATGGTGACACTGGTATCCAGCACCTCAGCGATCCGCTTGGCAACAACCTGAGCCCTTGGCAGCATGATTGCCACGGAGGAAATCATCAGAAAGGACATGACCACGTGCATCGTATATTGCATGAAGGCCATCATCGAACCGATTTGGATTGTTCCGGCATCGATTTGCTTGGCGCAGACCCAGATAATGAGCAGGATACCATAGTTCATGATCAGCATC
Source organism: Erysipelotrichaceae bacterium (assembly GCA_031272515.1). Lineage (GTDB taxonomy): Bacteria > Bacillota_I > Bacilli_A > Erysipelotrichales > Erysipelotrichaceae > JAISTR01. The sequence continues at coordinate 64,887 of JAISTR010000042.1, forward strand.
ATCAGCGGGAACATGGCGGACATCGTCCGGTTCACAAACAGGGAAATCTTGGTGACGGCCTTGTTGGCAACATCAAACTTGTCTTCCTCCAGTTTATCGGTATCAAAGGCGCGGATGACCAGCATCCCCGAGAGCCGCTCGCGCAGCACCAGGTTGAGGCGGTCAATCAGTTCCTGCATGACTTTGAATTTGGGTACAGCCACAAAGAAGAGGATTCCGATCATGGTTAATAGTACGGAAAGAATCAGGGCGATCATCCAGGCCAGGGAGCTGTGGGAGGTCATGATTTTGATCAGGGCGCCAAAGCCCATAATCGGTGAGAAGACCACCATCCTGAAAAACATCACGGAAACGCCTTGCAGCTGCTGGATGTCGTTGGTGGTCCGGGTAATTAATGAAGCCGTGGAGAACTGGTTGAACTCCTGGGCGGAAAAGCTCTGCACTTTCGCAAAGAGCGCCTGGCGCAGATCGTGGGCAAAACCGGTGGCACTTCTAGCCGCCAGAAAGCCGACAGCAATCGCACAAGTGCTCCCCAGTAAGGCGATGCCCAGCATCACCAGGCCGCTGTTAAACAGATATTCATTTTGAAGATCCGCCAGATTCAAGCCGGCTCCCACCATCTCCTCTTTCAAAGCCGCAAGCACCAGCGCGTCGGTGACGGTGGTCCCGGCACTCTCCAGCCGCTCTTGGGCCTGCTTTAAAAACTCCTGTTTCTGCTCCGGTTCCATTGCCGCGATAAAGGCGAACAGGTCCGTGCCCTCCGGCAGGTTTTCAATGGGAATCAGATTGCTTTGCGAAACCGCTGAAAGAATCAGGGGGAAACGCAGCGCTTCCAAAATCTGCGCTTTGACTTGTTTGTCGGTGGTTTGTAAAACATAGAGGTTTTTGCCTTCGGCCAAAGCCGGATAGTCTTTCTTTTGGGCTGAGGTGGCCGAAAGCGGGGTAATCAGTTTATAGTTTTGGGTCAATAGATTCTTTTCGTCATTGTCCAGAAAAGCCAGAAACCGGCTGAAAGATGATTCCGTGAGGGTTGGCGGTGTCTGGATGGTCAAACCCTGCTGCTGAATGCCGACATTGACCATCGCGCTCATGCGGTCGGGCAGGGCGAGCTCTGCCTGGGCCTGAATGAATAAAAGAATCACCAGAGTGATGATTAGCGGCAGGTATTTCTTGTAATATTTCAGTAATCTCCCCATTTTAGATATCCCTCTCTAAGAAATTTATTTAACTACCTTAATAATTAATCTACTTAACTTTACGCCACTCTTGCCAGCATGTCAACCGGAAAACAGCGTATTGTGTGTGAAATCTTATGCTATAATGAAAACGCATAGGAGGTTTAGCCATGTTGGACTTCTTCACCTTTAGCAATATCGTGCAGTATCTCAGAGTGATTCTGGATATCACGATTATGAGTTTCCTGCTCTATTATACCATCAAGATCGTCCGCAACAACTCGCGAACGGTTCAGATATTCAAAGGTATTCTGTTTGTTGTCTTCATCGATGTGTTTGCCAGTGCGCTGGGTTTAACCACCGTCGCCTGGGTGGCACATTATTTTGTTAATTACGGAATTCTGGCCATCATTATCATCTTTCAGCCGGAAATCCGCTCGCTTTTGGAAAAGCTGGGCAAATCAACTGTCTTCTCCCGGATTTCCACCCTGTCCGGGGATGAGAAGGCCAATCTGGCCAATACCCTGACCAATGCTGCCGATGAACTGGCGGCTTCCCGCACCGGCGCCCTGATCACCATCGAGCAGGGTCAGTCCTTATCCGATTACATCAAGACCGGGACACCGATGAACTCGATGGTGTCCCGCGAACTTTTGAACTCGATCTTTGTTCCCGGCACCCCATTGCATGATGGCGCCGTGATTATTCAGGGCGACCGCATTGCCTGTGCCTCCGCCTACTTCCCGCCGACCTCGCTGGATATGCCCTCGCGCTACGGCGCCCGCCACAGAGCCGCTTTGGGAATCAGTGAAATCACCGATTCCATCACCATCGTGGTCTCTGAGGAGACCGGTACCATCTCGATTGCCCAGGAGGGCAAGCTGATGCCGATGACGGTGGAGAAGCTGCGTGAATTCTTGATGAAGGTTATCTGCAACACCGAAGTTGAAGTCAACCGGCCCAAGCAGCAAAGCTCTGAGGTTCCGCAAAGGATTATGCAGATTGAGCAGGAAATCCTGGCCTCGAAGAAGAAACAAAACCCGGCCGAGGAAGAGAAGGTGGAGGAAGCCCCGGTTTCCGGCACCATGGTCAATCTGTCCCGGCGCAAGAACAATGAAGATTCCGGTTCACTGGATGCGAAAGCCATCAGTGAGCAGTGGCGTAAACTGCCGCGTCCCAACCACGATGAGTCCGATACTTTGGATGAACCGCTGTTTGGTGACCGCTCGAAGTGAGGTGAATCAAAATGGCTAAGAAAAACGATAAGAAACCTGAATCCACGGAAAAAGTGGAACTGGCGAAAACCATCGCCAAACAGCGCAAACGCGTGGTAAAGACCTATGAGAGCATCGAGAATTCATTGCTCAGGGTCATCCGCTGGGCCAGCTCCTGGGTGGACCGTTTGTTGTTTAACCAGCGCTATGCGAAATTCATCGCCATCATTCTGGCAGTTTTGTTATATGTTACGATTTCTTTGGGCGGCAATGTCCTGAACACCCAGCGGGTGCAGCAGGCGATGCAATTGGGCTCGGTCCCGGTTGCCGTTGAGGTCAATGACACCCTCTATGAAGTGGTGGGGATTCCCAAAACCGTGGATGTCACGATTCTGGGGGAGGCCTCGGATCTGCAGATGGTGCACAACCAGGGCAGCTACAAGGTCGTAGCGGATTTATCCGGCTATGGCGAGGGCACCCACTCGGTTAAGCTTTCCGCTGTGGATTTCTCCCAGCGGGTCACCGTCCAGATTGATCCCTCCACCGTCACCGTGGAAATCCGCAAGAAGGTCTCCCAAACCTTCCCGATTTCCTATGATTATGTCAATGTCAACAAGATGGATACGATGTATGTCGCCGGGATTCCGACCCTCTCGGTCGAGGAGGTCATCGCCCGCGGCTCAACCCAAACCATCGACTCCATCGCCAATATCAAAGCCCTGATCGATGTCAGCGGCAAGACCGGTTCCTTTGAAGGGGAGGCGACCCTGGTCGCCTATAACTCCCAGGGGGAAAAGATTGACGTCGATTTGATGCCGGCCATCGTCCAGGTATCGGTTCCCATCAACTCCCCGCACAAGACCGTGCCGGTAGTGGTGGTTCCGGTAGGGGAAATCCCCAATGGCAAGTCCATCGACACCATCACCCTGGACCATGCTTCCGTCGATATCTACGGTTCGGAATCGATTCTGGCCAAGTATGAGGAAATCAAGGTCAACATCGATGCCACCAAGCTGACGGAAGACTCCAAGTTCTCAGAAACCATTACCGTTCCCTCTGGCATCCGCAAGATTTCGGTGTCAAAGGTCAATATGGAAATCAAACTGAAGGATACCGTATCGCTGGTGATTGAGGATGTCCCCATCACCTTTGAAAACAATGTCAACGGCTATCTGTTCTCAGCAGACACGCCGACCACCATCGACGTCACCGTCTATGGCACCACCGACAACATCCGCTCCATCAACAAGGAAAACATCGGAACGGTCTACATCGACATGGCCTCCATCGCCCCGGGCGAACAGGAGATTCCGATTTCCTTCAAGGGCGGCAATCCCTATGTCACCTATGTTCTGGAAAGTGAAACCGTCAATGCGACGGTGCTGGAACAGCAGTAATGGGACGTTATTTCGGCACGGATGGCTTTCGCGGGGTAGTCAATACCACCCTGACGGGACAAAAAGCATTTCTGATTGGACAGTATCTCGGTACTGTCTTTTCCCGTACCATTGACAATAAGATTGTCATCGGCTGGGACACCCGGCTTTCTGGCGAGATGCTCGCCTACGCTTTGGCCAGCGGTGCGGCCGGCTGCGGTTGCGAGGTCTATCTTCTGGGTGTCTGCCCGACCCCGGCGGTCTCCTATCTGACCAAAGCCCGCAAGTGCTCTTGCGGGGTAATGGTGACCGCTTCCCACAATCCCTATACCGATAACGGCATCAAGATCTTCTCGGCTGCCGGCACTAAAATTTCCGAAGAGCTGGAAGGTGAGATTGAAGATTACATGGATGGCATTTCCAGTATTTCCCTGCCTGCGGGTGACTATATCGGCCGCATCATTCCCTACAGCCAGGAAGGACTGGACCAGTATCTGGCGTTTTTAAGAAAAGAAGTGCCGCTGGATTTAACCGGGGTGCGCATCGCTTTGGATTTGGCCAATGGCGCCACCACCAAAACCGCGGAGCGCTTTCTGCGCTCGCTGGGGGCGTATTGCCAATCGATTGGCAATAACCCGGACGGCTTGAACATCAACAAGGACTGCGGTTCCACCCATCCCGAAAATCTGGTGAAGCTGGTCAGCGAGGGAAGCTTCCACTGCGGCTTTGCCTTTGACGGGGATGGCGACCGGCTGATTGCGGTTGATGAGAAGGGCGAGCTGATGGATGGCGATTGCACCTTATACATCTGCGGGAAATACCTGCGCGATATCGACCAGCTCAATCAGGCGACCATAGTCACCACCGTCATGGCGAACCTGGGCTTGCACAAGGCTTTGGAAGCGGAAATGATTTCCACCCTCAGTACCCAGGTAGGCGATAAGTATGTCTATTCAAAAATGGTGGAGGAAAACTATGATCTGGGCGGGGAGCAGTCCGGCCACATCATCTTCCGCCGCCATCTCAATACCGGCGACGGCCTATTGACGGCACTGAAGCTTTTGGAAGTACAGAGTAAAACCGGAACACCTTTTTCCAAACTGCACCAGCCTCTGTTTATTTATCCGCAGCTGCTAAAAAACGTGAAGGTCAGGGACAAGCAGGCGATTTGCGAAAATACAGGCCTTTTGGATCAGATCAAGGAAATCGAAGCCAGGCTGGAGGGGGAAGGACGGATTTTAGTTCGACCCAGCGGTACGGAACCGCTGGTCCGGGTCATGGCGGAAGCCCGTTCCGCTGAACTCTGCCAGCAGTGCGTGGATGAAATCTGCACCTATATCGAAGAACATTTCCCCGAATAAAAAAACACCGGTTGCGGTGTTTTTATTTAAAGCCAAGAAAAAAATGCATTGACTGCATTTTTATCGATTAAGCCTCGCGAACTTCCTGCTTGGCCTTCAGGCTCTTAAGGGCACGGGCACTGATGCGCAAACGCTGCGGTTTGCCATCGACCATGACCTTTACTTTTTGCAGATTGACGTTCCATTTGCGGCGCGTTGCGTGCACACTGTGGGAACGGCGGTTACCCGAGAGGGCTTTCTTGCCGGTGACGGCACATACTCTTGACATGTCCAAACCCCCTTTCTGGTGAGATTTGCCTATAAACAATAGCACAAATCAAACAAGAAAGCAAATTTTCCTTTCTCCCAAGAAATTCGTTAAATATGCTTTATATTATGCATCAATGTTTAACTTTTGTCTTAACGGCTTCAAACTGAGCAGAAAGGCAATCGCAAACAGCAACAAAAGCGTCAATGGCAGTCCGGCTTCGATGCCATAGCTGCCGCCATTGAGCAGGGTGCCGGTGGCGCTGGGTGTCAGGCTGAAGATTGAACTGTCGGTGACAGCAGCACCGCTGACGGAAATGCCAAAGACACTGCTTTCAAAGAAGTTCCAGGCCGCGTGCAGTCCGCCAATCAGCCAAAGGTTTTCGCTTAGCATAAAGAGCAGACAGGCAAAGATCCCCCATAAAAAGATATTGAGAAAGGCCAAGAGCGAAAAGTTGCCGCTGACGATATGAAACAGGGAAAAAAGCACAGCAGAAAGAAGGATGGCTGTTTTGATGGACAGGCGCTTGGCCAGGGAAACAAACAGCCAGCCGCGAAAACCGGTTTCCTCACTCATGCCCTGCGCCATAAAGGCGATAAAAAATAACGGGATCATCAGCCAGTTCGGTTTGTGTCCGGGATTGAAAACCAGGGCTTTGAAAACAACGCAAATCGCGACCTGCACACAGATAAAACAGGCTCCGCTCACATAACCTGCCAGATAATTGGGCACCAGGTCTTTTTTAGGGTAGCCGATGGTGTCATAGCTGCGCTTTTCCGCTTTGCGCAGATAAAGGATGACAATCGGAATCATTAAGCCGGCTGCCAGCTGAAACAGCAAGCCGACCCAGGCGTCAGCCATGAGATTTTGCATCACGGAGAAGGCCGTGACAAAATCAGTGCCCAGCAATTTGAAAAACGCAAGCAGTCCGCCTTGGTAATTGAGGGCAATCGCCCCGTAAAGAATCAGATACCGAAATAATAACAGCAACAAAACATAACGCAGAAAGAACTTCAAGAGAACACTCCCGATTTTCAAACCGGGATGCTCATCCTTGGCAGTCTTGAGTAAAACAAACATCTTCTCCCCCACTTTCTTAAGTCTTTCCCCCTGGCGATTCTATTGTCAATCAGGTTGATTTATCCACTACACTAACAAGCCGTAAAGCCATTGTCAATAAAAAAAATCCCCAAAAAAAGCCAACAGTTCAAGATAACGGCAATATCAAGAGACTCTCAGGATTTTTGAAAACAAAATGAAATTTGGTTTTCACAAAATCAAACATCAAAACAACAGCGGGAAGACTGTCATGGCTTTCTATAAAAAGCACCAAAATCACCGCTGTTTTTTGAACAAAATTCGACAATACCGATGCCTTGTTAAAACGGACTATGTTATAATGTTTTTGGATTTATGGGAAGGACCACATTTTCCTTGCCCTCAATCCTTTTCGAAAGGGTAAGCAACACGATGGAAATATTTGCTGCACTGGAAATCATCGATACGGAACTTCGCCTGGTTGTAGGAGAATTTCACAACGGCAAGCTGAATGTCCTGAAGGTCGAGCAGCTGGATCTCCCCCATGGCATCAAGGAAGAAGCCGAGGTTATCGATGCAATTCGCGTCGCCAGAAGCAGCATCAAGGATAAACTGGGCGTGGAAATCGAGAGCGTGCTGCTGGCGGTTCCCAGCTTTGGCATGGAAAAGAAGACCAAGAAAATCACCGCCATCAGCTCTTCGGTGCGCCTGCGCCCTGACCCGATTCAAATCCGGGACGCCTACAAGAAAATATTGGCGACGCCGCTGGAGGACAAGCTGGTGCTGATTAATGCCTGCGTTTCCCGCTTTGTTGCGGACGGTGTATTGATGCGCCGCTTCCCGGTCAATGACGCCCTCAATGAGCTGGCCCTGGAAGCGGATCTCTACTGCACCCGCTCCGAGAAAATCTTCGATTACCTCAAGGCGGTGGAGAAATCCGGACTGATTATCACCGACATCTGCTTTGATTTGTTTGCGGCCGCCAAGGAGGCTTCGCTTTTGGATCAAAGCGTGAACAACTATATCCTCTTAATTAAGAGTGAGCGCAAATCGACTTCGTTTGGTTTGGTCTACAATGGCAAGATTGTCAACAGCATTCTGACCTCATTTGGCTACCAGGCGATGATAGACACGATTGTGGAAAAATACGGACTGCCGGAAAAGACCGCAGCCCGCCTGCTGTTATTCAATATGGACTTTTCCAAGGAGGTCTTTGAGGATGCTCCGATCTATATGTGGCTGGCCGATGGCGAAACCCGCATCCTTAAGGAAAATGAACTGGCGGAACTCTTGAAACCGCAGATGGAAAAACTCGTTTTGGACCTCAAGGATACCTGTGAACCGCTGCTCTCATTACAGGGAGTCAACATCGTTTTATGCGGGGAGGGCGGCGAACTTTGCGGCCTCGACAAGAAAGTGGAAACCGCTTTCGGTTTTCCCACCAGAGCCTACATTCCCGACACCCTGGGCACCCGCAAGAGTGCGTTCGCAACTTGTTTGGGAATGTTGTATACTTATAAGGATCAGGAGCTCTACCGCAGCAGTCTGGCCAGTGCGGTCGACATCTACGAGTACGAGCACTTAATCCGATCCAGAAGAAAAAGAGCTACCAGCGTCGATGACTCCTTGACCAACCGGTTCAAGAGCATGTTCGAACGCAGGGCGAAATAAGGAGGTTGGCTATGGCGGAGAGTATGTATCCACTTGGGGTTAGAATTAAGGTTTTCGGCATCGGTGGAGCCGGGTGCAATGCGGTCACCAGAATGGTGAACGAGGGTGCCCAAGGTGCAGAGTTTTACGTTGTGAATACCGACGTACAAGCCCTGAACACTTCCTCGGTGAAAAATAAAATCATTTTGGGACGCAGTGTGACCAAAGGCCAGGGTGCCGGCGGCAAGCCGGAAATCGGGCGCAAGGCTGCCATGGAGAGCGAAGAGGAAATCCGCAAAGCCGTATCCGGTGCGGATATGGTCTTTGTGGCTGCCGGCATGGGCGGCGGTACCGGAACCGGTGCAGCACCCTTATTTGCCAGCATCTCCAAGGAGAGCGGCGCTTTGACGGTGGGAATTGTCACCAAGCCTTTTTCCTATGAAGGCAAGACCCGTCTGAAGAATGCCCTGGATGGTCTGGAAGAGCTGCGCTCCTATGTAGACTCCTTAATTATCATCTCCAACGATCGCCTGAGGGAAATCATCGGCAATATCCCCTTAATGGAAGCATTCCGCGAAGCAGACAACGTGCTGCGGCAGGGGGTACAGACGATAACCGACCTGGTGAACGTTCCGGGGATGATCAATATCGACTTTGCGGATATTAAATCGGTCATGAGCGGGCAGGGGTCCGCCCTGATCGGCATCGGTATGGCCAAGGGCGAAAACAAGGCGGTGGAAGCGGCGCAGAAAGCGATCAGTTCCCCCTTGCTGGAAGCCCAGATCGAAGGGGCAACCCACGCGATCTTCAACATCACCGGCGGCGAAGGCATGTCTATTCAGGATTCGCAGGATGCAGTCAACTTCATCACCAATGCGGCCGGAGAGGACATCGACTTCATCTATGGTGTGGCTACCAATGAAAAACTGGGGGACACGATTATTGTAACTGTTATTGCGACCGGCTTTGATTTGCCCAAACAGGCCTACATACCTGCCGGTAAACCGCAAATTGCCCCCCGACCCGCACAAGGTCAGCAAATAGAAGATGTCATGGATTTTGAGGAAACCAGCGATATTCCGCGCTTTTTCAAAAACCGTGACCTGTGAGGTACAGGATGGCGCAAAAGAAAAAACTGAAGAAAAAGAGAGACTTGATTTCCATCGTGGTGGCACTGATTGCCCTGGTGGTTTTCTGCTACAGTGGCTATCAGATTATCAGTATCATTTTGGAGGAAAATCAGGTTAAAACCGATTACAAGAATATTATTTCCATTGTGGATGTGACGCCGGATATTCCGGATGATGAAGAGGAGATTCAAAAGGCGATTGCCCTCAATAAGAAATCCTTCAATGAGCTGCGGGCAATCAATTCCGACTTTATCGGCTGGCTGTCCTTTGATAGCGGCTTAGTAAGTCAACCGATTGTGCAGACCACCGACAACGAATACTACCTGACCCACTCCTTCTTTAAGAAGAAGAGTGCAATCGGGACAGCCTTTATGGACTATTCGCATACGATGAGCTATGCCAATCTGACCATCTATGGCCACTATGTCTACTCCAATCCCTCGCTGATGTTCACACCGCTGGAGCGGATGATTGATCAGAAGTACTACGAAGCCAACAAGTATTTCTCCTTCACCACCTCCACCGAGCGGATTGAGTATGAGATTGTCGCGGTCTTCCACTACGACATCAATGCGGATGGAAACACCATTCCCTTTATGGTCGGCGAGCTCACCGGTCCGCAGCTGGTGGACTATGTCAACGCCGCCAAGGCCAAAGCTTTCTACGACACCGGCATTACGGTAACGGAGAATGACCGGGTGATGACGCTGCAGACCTGCGTCAAGCACCAGGAAGAATTGCGTTTGGTCATCATTGGTAAAGAAATCAACAGAATTCCCATAGAATAATGTAAAACCCCAGGATTTACTGGGGTTTTAAATAAAAAAAACAACAAAAAATCGAAAGGAAACCTATTGCACTTGCATCTAAATTTATTATAATTGAAACAGGAATTACAGGAGAACACGGGACAAAACGGGACCTGTGTTTTTTCATTTTTAAGGGCTTGGCATGCTATTAAAAAGATGCATCGGATGGAACGGAAAGGCGAAAAGAAGATGCGCAATACCCTAAGGAAACTATTGATCCTGCTATGGACAATCAGCTATAGCCTTTTATTGAATCTCTCCAGTCTTGCTGCGGATACCAACCTGAGCGTTGCGAATTTTTCCGACCTGCAGTCCGCATTTGGCAATGCCGATAGTGTCATTAATATTACCGTCACTGCCAACATAACAATCACTGCGCTTTTGGAAGTCCCGGCCGGCAAATCGATTAGTATCACCAGCAGCGGCGGACCCTGGACTTTGACAAGGGACAGCGCTTTGACAGGGGACCTGATTACGGTCAAGGCTACAGGCTATCTGACCTTAAGCGATATTATCATCGATGGTAACAAAGCCAACCTTACTGCAAACGGCAGCTTAATCTCCTCCAGCGGCGCCACCATCCTAAACAGCGGCGCGGTACTACAAAATAACGATGCCGGCACTGCCGCCGGCGGTGCCATCGCCGTTACCTCCACCGGAACCTTGACCTTCAACGATGGCGAGATTGCCAATAACCGCAGCAATGAGACCGGCGGCGGCATTAACCTGGTTGCCGGCAGCAGTATTAATATGCTGGGGGGCAAAATCCATGACAACTATTCCGACTCCACCAACTGGGGAGGCGGCGGAATCTATATCGCCCCCAGTGCCGGTACGCTGGTTATTGGCGGCGGCGAGATTTATGGCAACAGTGCCAAATCCTATGGCGGGGGATTGTTCACCAAATCCCCGCTTACCCTAACAAATGTATCCATCCATGACAATACCGCGGTGGAACAAAACGGCGGCGGGATCTACAATGATGACGCGCTTACCCTGGGTGCCGGAGTATTGGTTGACAATAACTACGCAGTCAAGACCGGCGGCGGTATTTACAACTACACCAGCGGTAATCTGACGGTTGACGGTGCAACGATTTCCAATAATACCTGCGATATCTGGGGCGGCGGGATCTATAACTTTGGTACTGTCACCATTGAAAGCGGCACCATCTCCTCAAACCATGCGGACCAAGGCAATGGCGGAGGAATCTTCAACTTTGGCGACCTTGTCATCAATGGAGGCACCATCACCGAGAACAGTGCCAGCGGCGGCGGCGGCATCTACACTAATGTCTATCTGACCAATAACACCACGGTAACCATCAATGGCGGCTATATTACCAAAAACACAGCGACCGTGGGAGCCGGTCTGTCGGTTTATGAGGGAGATATCTTTATCAATGGCGGAACCTTCTCCGGAAACGTCGCCAGCGGGGCCGGCGGGGCGATTGACTACAATACCCTCAATGGCAAGAAACTGACCATCTCCAACGCCACCTTCACAAACAACAAAGCCCGGGTCGGCGGCGGCGCCATTGGTATCAATGGCAGCAACCTGTCGCAACTGGAAATCGGGGCGAATGTGGTCTTCTCCAACAACGACATCGATGGCCAAGCCTATGATATTGACGACGATGACAAAGCCTTGTATGAAAACCAGGTAAATCCGGATACAACCTGGACTGATCCTTTCACCCAGGGCTACAACAATGTCGACATTGAGTACTATGGCGACATTCAGATCATGCTGGTCTACTTTGACAGCGACTACGGCAGCAATGTCGACACCCAAATGGTTGTCAGAGGCGGTTTGGCGACCAAACCTGAAGATCCGACCAAATATCAAAGATTCTTCTCCGGTTGGTATACGGAAGCTGCCCTCACCAACAAGTACGACTTTGCGACCCCGGTGACAGCCGACATGATTCTTTATGCGAAGTGGGTGGAATCGTCAATGGAAGTGGACTACCTGGTACTCTTTCACAGCAATGGCGGCAATGAGGTCGCTTCCCAATACGTCCTCTATGGTAACAAAGTAACAAAACCCAATGACCCAACTCTGTATGGCAAGGTCTTTGCGGGCTGGTACACCGAAGCTGCCCTCACCCATAAGTACAATTTCAACGCGCCGGTGACCAGTGATTTGAACCTGTATGCGAAGTGGGTGGATACCAAGAATGAGATTGAATACCTGGTGGTTTTTGAGAGCAATGGCGGCAGCGCGGTTGCTTCGCAGCAGGTCTTAAGAGGCCAAACGGCCAGTAAACCAAGCGATCCGACCAAATCTTCCGTATATTTCTCCGGCTGGTACAGTGAGGAAGGATTGACCAACAAATATGACTTCAATACCCCGGTGAATGATGATATTATCCTGTACGCCAAGTGGGTGTCCCAGGAAGAGGATATCGACTACCTGGTACGCTTTGAATCAAATGGTGGCAGCGCCGTCGCTTCGCAAACGGTACTCAGAAACCATACGGTAACCAAGCCCAACAACCCCACCAAGGCCTCCAAGGTCTTTGCGGGCTGGTACAGCGACAGCGGCCTTACCAGCAAGTACGACTTCAACACCCCTGTAACCAGTGATATGACCCTGTATGCCAAGTGGGTGGACTCAGCGAGTGACATCGACTATCTGGTGGTCTTCAACTCCAATGGCGGCAGTGCGGTTGTTTCGCAGCTGGTAAAAAGCGGCCAGACGGCAAGTAAACCAAGCGATCCGACCAAGTCCAGCATGTATTTCTCCGGCTGGTACTCTGATTCCGGCTTAACCAGCAAATACAACTTCAACACCCCGGTTACGGCTGATATTACCCTGTATGCGAAGTGGGTGGACAGTGAAGATAAAATCGACTATCTGGTCGTCTTTGAAAGCAATGGCGGAAGCGCCGTGACCCCACAGGTCGTTTTAAAAGGACACACCGTAACCAAACCTGACGATCCGACCAAAAGTGACAAGTATTTTGCGGGCTGGTACAGCGACAGCGGTTTTGTAACCAAGTATGACTTCAATGACCCGGTGAACAGTGATATGACCCTGTATGCCAGGTGGGCCAATAGTCCGGATGCAATCGAATACCTGGTGACCTTTGACAGCAACGGCGGCACCAGCGTAGCGGACCAGCGTGTATTAAGCGGGGACACACTTATCAGACCCGCTGATCCGACCAAGTCCAGCATGTATTTCTCCGGCTGGTACAGTGAGGCTGGTCTTGTCAACAAGTACGACTTCAATACCCCGGTGACCAATGATATGACCCTGTATGCGAAGTGGGTGGACAGTGAAGATAAAATCGACTACCTGGTGGTCTTTGAGAGTAACGGTGGAAGCAGCGTGCCTTCCCAAGTGATCCTCAAAGGGCATACCGTAGTTAAGCCTGTTGATCCAGTCAAAGATGACAAGGTCTTTGCGGGCTGGTATTTGGACAGTGGTTTCAACAACAAGTACGACTTCAACACCCCGGTCAACAGCGATTTGACTTTATATGCGCGCTGGGTGGATTCACCGGATGAAATCAAATACCTGGTGGTCTTCAACAGCAATGGCGGCAGCGCGGTTGCTTCCCAGCTGGTCTTAAGCGGAAGCTTGGCAGTCAAGCCGGCAGATCCGACCTATTCTTCAAAATACTTCTCCGGCTGGTACAGCGACAGCGGTTTGAACAGTAAATACGATTTCAACACGCCGGTTACGGCAGATATCACCTTATATGCCAAGTGGGTGAATGACCAGAATGAAGTGGATTACCTGGTGGTCTTTGAGTCAAATGGCGGCAGCAGTGTACCATCCCAGGTCGTGCTGCATGGCAATACAGTTACAAAACCAACCGATCCAAGCAAAGCAAACTACTATTTCTCCGGCTGGTACAGCGAAGCAGGACTTGTCAACAAGTATGATTTCACCACCCCGGTAACCAGTGATTTGATTCTGTACGCCAAATGGGTGAATAATGAAAATGAAATCGATTATCTGGTCCGCTTTGACTCTAATGGCGGCTCTGCGGTGCCTTCCCAGGTCGTGCTCCATGGTCAGACTGTCACCAAACCTGCCGACCCAAGCTATGTATCCAAATACTTTGCGGGCTGGTACAGTGACAGCGGACTCACAAGCAAATATGACTTCAATACCCCGGTGATCAGTGATATGACCCTGTATGCCAAGTGGGTGAATGATGAGACGGATATCGAATATTTAATCATCTTCAACAGCAACGGCGGCAGCAGTGTCAATTCACAGATGGTCAAAAAGGGCAATCTGGTCACAAAACCGCTTGATCCGCTAAAGCCCAACAAGTATTTCTCCGGCTGGTACAGCGACAGCTCTTTGAACACGAAATACGACTTCAACACCCCGGTAGAGGATGATATGACCCTGTATGCCAAGTGGGTAAACAGCCAAGAGGAAGTGGACTACCTGGTCAGCTTTAATTCCAATGGCGGCACGCTGGTGCCCTCACAGGTAGTCAAATATGGTGAGAAAGCCATTAAACCGGCAAACCCGACCAAAGTCGGCAGTAAATTCACCGGCTGGTACAGCGATGCCCCCTTAACCATGCTCTATGATTTTACCGGGAATGTGTATTCTGATTTGACCTTGTATGCCAGGTGGGGAGGGGACAACAGCTTGTTGAGCTATACCATCTACTTCAATAAGAATATCCCCTTTGGAACCACCGATGGCGTGACGGCTATGCCATCTCCGACAAGTGTTCTGGCAAACAACCCCTTTGTAATCACAGCCGCTTATGTACCGGTGGGAAGTCCCACCAGTGCGGCTGGAGCCTATACCTTCAAAGGCTGGGCAACCAGTCCGACCGGTGCCGTCGTATTCAAGGCGACCGCCTACAACAGTGATTCCGGAATACTCAGCAGTGCCCCGAATAAAGTGATACTGGGAGCGATTTATGGACTCAATGACACCATAGAGGCAGTGGGCGAGGACATGATTCTGTATGCGATCTGGGAGGCTCCCAAGCCACCGGTGCATCCCAGCCAGCCGGGGGAAATACCTACCGGTGTGACCGGGACCATTTCCCTGATGTATCCGCTTTGTTTCGCAGTATGCGGATATGTCCTTTATCGCAGAAGGAAAAAGTATTAAGAATGAAGCGAAACCCGCAGGTGATGGACGCCTGCGGGTTTTATAAAAGATCCTGCTTACTTATTTCACCAGTCCTCCAGCTTGTATTTGCCCCGGTTTTCTTTTACAATAAAGCAGACAAAGGAGCAGGATATGGGATTCAAGGTTACCAGATTGCCAAGCATTGTCTGCGGTGTTTCGATTCTATGTTTCATCGCCATTCTACTCACTTACAAGACCCCGGTCTTTCAGCTGTTTGACCAGTACTTTTTGGAACTGGCCCAAAATGCCAATAACCCGGTCTTTGTATTAATCACCAAGATCATCAGTGTCTTTGCGGATGGCAAAGCCATCGCCGTGATTGCCATCATCCTGTTTATCTTTTCCAAAAAGAAAAACAATGCCTTATTGTTTGCGGGCATTGCCCTGGCTACCTATTTCATCACGCTGTGGCTGACTGATGTGTTTTTGCGCAAGAGCCCGCCCACCAGCCTGGAGACCTCCGCACTCTTGTATTCCTTTCCCAGCATTCCGGTCACCGTGGCTTCGGTGTCCTACGGCTATCTGTTCAACACACTACTCAAGCTGCAAATGCGCAATATCTGGCGGATTTTGGGCCTGGTGATGCTGGTGGTGCTGGTGGCTGCCATCTGTTTCTCCCAGCTGTATCTTCGCTGCAATTACTTTACCGATGTGGCGGCCGGGGCTTCACTGGGGGCCATTGTTTTGTCCTTCTACTATGTATCCAGGCAGATTGTTTTGCAGGAGCGGGAGATCTTACTGAAGCAGAAAGAATTGCATCAATAACATATACAGGAGTGTCGCGGAAGCGATGCTCAACAGGAAATTGCGTTTCTTGACATGTATGAAAACCGTCCAGCCGACACAGATCAGGGTGATGACGGTTTTTTTGTAGTCGGCAGTCAGATAGGGGGAAAGGGTATAGATCGCCAGTGTCGCAATCAGGGAATAGGGCAGGATTTGTCCTAAAGCCAGCACTTTGGCAGGGACTCCGCCTTTTTTGTCAAAGAGCACAAAAGGCAAAGCCCGGCAACTAAAGGTAATCAGGGTCAAAACCAAAAGAATCAACAGCCAGCGGTTGTCACTCATGGTTTGCCTCCGGCCTTTGGCTTTGTAAATACAAGAGTCCCGCCAGGATGATCGCTAAAGCCACCAGCAGAAACTGGCTGCCAAAGAATAGACCGATTCCCCCGGCAAGGATGCCGATCCAGGCTGGCTTATGATCCTTTATGGACAGCCACTGGTCCACCGCCAATACCACAAACAGGGCACACAGGCAAAACTCGATGCCGCTGGAGTCAAAGCCGGGCAGAAACCCGGCCAGCCAGTACAAAAGGCAGCCAATGGCGGTACCGCAAAACCAGGCGATGTGATTAAACATCGACACATAAAGACAGGTCTGTCTGTCATCCAAACCTTCCGGGGTCTTCTGGCTGGTCAAAAGCGCATAGGTCTCATCGGTCAGGGTAAAGATCAGATAGAGTTTCTGGGGATGATGGCGATAGCGGCCAAGCATCGACAAACCGTAGAACATGTGGCGCAGATTCATCAAGATGGTCAAAAGGATGATCTCACTTATAGCCATCCCGGCCAGAAAGGAAACGCATAAAAACTGCAGGGTTCCCGAATAGACGCACAGCGACAAAAGCAAGGCCAGCCACCAGGGATAGCCAGAGCCCAGAAAGAACATCGCAAAGGCGATAGCCAGGGTGATATAGCCGATGGCTACCGGTACATCGCGTTTGAAAGCCTGCCGGAAGGTTGCATTCATGTTTTTATTATAATCCGGTTACAACAAAAACATCGCGACAAACCAAACAAACGGATTTTCCCGCACTTTTTTTGTTACAATAAAAACGATGAAAAAGTTCTTCGGCTTTCTCTTTCTGCCAAAAAAATCCGATCGCTGGCTGACCATCGCTGTTTTGGCCTTAGCGCTGCTTGGTGTTGTCATGAGCGCCAGTGCCGCGATGGGTGATGCCACCATCGCTTCCGATACCTTAAGCCGTTCCCTCATCGTTGCCCGCCGCGGTGCGATTTTCTTCGCCTTCAGCTATGTGGTGATGTTGATTTGTTCGCGGCTGCCGGTCTTTACCCTTTTTACCAACCAGTTCTCATTGTTATTGGGGGCGCTGGTCATACTCGGCCTTTTGTTATTGCCCAGGATTCTGGGAATCTCCAGAGGCGGCAGCTATGCCTGGATTCCGATTCCCTTGCCCCTGGTTTCCGAAGTGACCATTCAGCCGGCGGAATTCGCGAAAATTTTTATCATGCTGGTGGTTGCCGGCTCGGTAGGCGGCAATCAGGCCAATCTCAAGCCTTTTAAGCTATTGCGCTTTCCCATCCTTTGCATGGTAATCTATTTCTTCATCATCGCCCTGGTCCAAAAGGACTTTGGAACCGCCCTGGTCTTTGCGTCGATTTCCTATGCGACCCTGTTGATTCCAGCCAATCCCAGATTGAAGCGACTGCAGTTCTGGCTGAAGATTGCCTTTTTCTTGGTAGCGGCACTTTTGGTCTTTATCTGTACCCCGCAGGGGGTTGCCTTTGTGCAATCGCTGGGAATTACCAGCTATCAGATTGACCGGATCATCATTCCCCAAAATCCCTTCGCCGACCGCCATGCGGCCGGCTATCAGCTGGTCTACAGCCTGATTGCCTTCTCCAACGGCGGCTGGCTGGGCACCGGATTGGGGCGCTCTTTGCAGAAGTTTGGCTATCTGCCGGAGTCTTTGACCGACTTTATCCTGGCGATTATTGCGGAAGAGCTGGGTCTTTTGGGGGTGCTGGCGGTCTTTATCCTGTTTGGGCTGATTATCTTCCGTCTTTTGAAATACGCCTTTCAGGTAAAGAATGAGAAGGGCAAGATCATCCTGTTTGGTACCGCCGCCTATTTCTTCTTGCACTTTCTGCTCAATGTCGGCGGCATCACCGCTTTGATTCCCTTGACCGGGGTGCCCTTGTTACTAGTCTCCTATGGCGGCTCCAGTACCCTGGCGGCGATGGTTGCCATCGCCTTCTGCCAGCGCATCATCGCCGATGATCGCAAGGGCAAGGAGGACAGCTCATGAGGATCATCGCCGGGGAATACCGTTCAAGGTTGCTCAAGACACTGCCGGGAAGTGAAACCCGGCCGACTTTGGACAAGGTCAGGGAGGCAATCTTCTCTTCACTGGGGTCCTACTTCAAGGGCGGTACCATGCTGGACTTATTTGCCGGCAGCGGGGCGATGGGACTGGAGGCGCTCTCACGGGGAATGAGCCACATCTATCTGGCGGACAACAACCCCCAGGCAATCCGCATCATCTATGAGAATATCCGCACCTTGAAAGTGGAAGACCAGTGTACCGTCTGGCGCATGGACTTCATCTCGGTTCTCAAGAAAAGCATGGCCTTGGGCATCAGCTATGATTTGGTTTATCTGGATCCGCCATACAAAAAGCAGCAGAATGATTTGATCTTAGAGACCATAGAGGTCTTCGGGCTGCTCAAACCCAAGGGCTTTGTGATTGTGGAGAGTTTAAAGGATGATGTGTTTTTAGAGCAAACCGGAGGTTTGAAACAAATCAAGGAAGCCTTTTATGGCAAAACCAAGGTTACCTATTACAAGAAGGAGGAGTAAATATGAAAATCGGACTTTATCCCGGGTCCTTTGACCCGGTCACCTACGGCCATTTGGACGTCATCAAGCGGGCCTGCAAGCTCTTTGACAAGCTGATCATTGCGATTATGAAGAATCCCGATAAAAGCGGTGATTTCACGGTTGAAGAGCGCAAAGAGATGCTCGAGGAAGTCACTTCCCAACTGCCGGGCGTTGAGGTGGTGATCGGGGACGGCTTGACAGTGGAATTAGCCAAAAAACTGGGTGCGGTTGCTTTGGTGCGGGGGATCCGCGCGGTCATGGACTATGAATATGAACTGCAGCTGGCAACCACCAACATGATTCTCGCCAACGAAATCGAGACGGTGTTTTTTCTGACCCGTCCCGAGCATTCCTTCCTTTCCTCCTCCATGGCCAAGGAGGTCGCCCGCAATGGCGGCAACCTCAAACCATTTCTGCCCGACAGCATCGCCTCACGGGTCAAAGCCAAATACAATCGCTAAAGCAGAAGGTTGCCAAAGGATGAAAATCGGTATTATTCTTTCATCAACAGGTGAAAATGTTTCAAAATGACTGTCATTTTGTTCCATTTTCATCTTGTTTTTTTCATTTCACATGCTATAATGGCTCTATATCCAAGGGATATAAAAAAGGAGATTGAAGAAAAATGAAACGATTTTTCCTGGCAGCTCTGGCTTTTCTGACCTTGACGCTGCTGCTCACCGGCTGTAAGAAAGAAACAGCATCGGATGACAAAATCAAGATTGGTTTGAATTTTGAGTTGTCCGGCGATGTAGCCCAATATGGCATCGCCGAAGCCGAAGGTGCAGAGCTAGCGATTGAGCAAGCGAACGCCTCCGGGAATTTTGATAAGGAAATTGTTGCGATCAAGTATGACAATGCCTACAACGCTGCTGAAACCAGCGCTATTATTACGCGGCTTGCCACCGAAGACAAAGTCTCCGGGGTCATCGGCCCCGCAGTCAGCGGCATGGCAATGGCGCAGTACCAGGCTGGCAATCAGTATGGGGTAGTCATGATTTCACCCTCGGCGACCGCGGATGCGGCGACCCTGGATGCGAATGGCAATGCCTATGACTTTGCCTTTAGAGCCTGCTTCATCGATTCCTACCAAGGCGCAGCGGCAGCCAACTTTGTCGCCCGCGACATGGAGAAGCTCAAAGCGGTGGTCATTTATGACTCCGGCAGTGACTACGCCATCGGTCTGTACAATACCTTCAGCGAAAAGTTCACAGCCTTGGGCGGTACCATCGTTGCCGCTGAAGCCTACATCGACAGTGATACCGACTTCTCCGCCATCCTGACCAAAATCAATGGCGAGGATTTCGATGTCATCTACATCCCGGGCTATTACAACCAAGCCGGCCTGATCATCAAGCAAGCCCGCGAACTGGGCATCATGGTTCCGATTGTGGGACCGGACGGCTTTGATTCCCCGACCCTGGTTGACCTGGCGGGTGCCTCCAACCTGAACGATGTGTATTTCACCACTGCTTATTCCAATCTGTCCACCGACCCGGACCAAGCGGCTTTCATCGAAGCCTACAAAGCGAAATACGGCAAGGAGCCCAATATGTTCGCAGCTTTAGGCTATGATGCCACCAATCTGCTCTTAGCGGCGATTCAACAAGCGGGGTCCTCTGATCCGGCAGCCGTGCAGCAGGCATTGCTGAATATCTCTGGTTTCAAGGGTGTTACGGGCACAATTACCTTTGATGAGTACCATAATCCGATTAAACCGGTGCTGATGGTCAAGCTCGTCAACGGCGAACAAGCGGAAAGCATCGAAGTCCAACCGTAATCACAAACCAATCAAGGAAAACAAAAAAGGTGAGAGGGGACTCTCACCTTTTTGTTTAAAAAGAGGTATCTATGACGCAGTTTCTGCAACAAATTGTCAACGGCCTGTCCATCGGTTCGATCTATGCCCTGATTGCTTTGGGTTACACGATGGTCTATGGCATCATCAAGCTGATTAACTTCGCCCATGGGGATATCTACATGGTGGGCGCTTTTGTCGGCTTTATCTGTATCTCGACCTTTAAGATGTCGGTATTATCAGCCATCTTATGCGCGATGGTTTTCTGTGCGCTTTTGGGAGTGGCGGTCGAGCGTTTGGCCTACAAGCCGCTGCGCAATCCCACCAAGGCCGGCCTGTTTGCGACGGCTTTGGTGATGGGCTTTATTTTGATTTACCTGGTCGCCAAGGCGACCCTGGAGCTGGATAACCTCTGGGCTGGCGTCATTGCCCTGGTATTGTCCTTGGCCCTTGGCTTTTTTGTATATTTCACCATTACCCCCAAGGGCAATCCCAACCGGATTGCGGCTTTGATTACCGCCATCGGTGTCTCCTTCTTTCTGGAGTATGCGATGATGGCCATCATGGGACCCAACAACCGCAGCTATCCCGCCACCCTGGGCGGGACAGCGACTTTGGCAGGGGTACAGATTACCTTTGCCCAGATCCTGATATTCATCATCACCCTGGCATTGATGCTGATCCTGACTTTCATCGTCCAAAAGACCAAGATCGGCCGGGCGATGCGGGCGGTCAGCACCGACGCCGATGCGGCGGCTTTGATGGGCGTCAATGTCGACCGGACCATCTCCATCACCTTTGCGATTGGCTCCAGTTTGGCGGGTGCCGCCGGGGTTTTGGTAGGCATCTATTACAATACCCTCAATCCCTTAATGGGCATGACCTATGGCTTGAAGGCTTTTATCGCGGCGGTGTTTGGCGGCATTGGTATCATTCCCGGGGCCATGCTGGGGGGCTTTGCGATTGGCATCACCGAGACGATGGTAGCGGGCTACTGGTCGTCGCTGTTCAAGGATGCGATTGTCTATATCATTTTAATTGTGATTCTGATTTTGAAACCGTCGGGACTGTTGGGCAAGAACGTCCGGGAGAAGGTGTGAATATGAAGCGCTGGCTGACCCTTCCCACCCTGTGCTGGTGCGTTTTTGCGATTGGTTTATACGGCTTGCTGCAGCTGCTGATTGAAATCGGCGTGATTTCCGTGGTCTGGCAGATTACTTTAGCCAACATCGGCATCAACGTCATTCTGGCGGTGAGCCTGAATTTGATTCTGGGCATCAGCGGCCAGTTTTCCCTGGGCCATGCGGCCTTCATGGGCATCGGTGCCTATGCCGGGGGGATTGTACTCAAGATGCTGCCGGGCTATACCGGAATGCTTTTGGGCGCTTTGGCCGGCTTATTGATCAGTGCCCTGGCGGCTTTGGTGATTGCAGTGCCGACTTTGCGCCTTCGCGGCGACTATCTGGCGATTGCGACCCTGGGCTTTGGGGAAATCATCCGCATCATCATCAACAACATGAAAATTACCAACGGCGCCGCCGGCCTTTCCAATATCCCGGCTGTTGCCAATCTGACTGTGATTTACTTTACCATCGTCTTAACCCTGATTATCGTCTGCAACTTTAAAAACAGTGCTCCGGGACGGGCCTGCATCTCCATTAAGGAAGATGAGATTGCCAGTGAGGCGATGGGGATTCCCACCACCCGCTACAAGGTTATCGCCTTTGTATTGGGAGCGATGCTGGCATCACTCGCCGGGGTCTTATATGCATCGAGCTTCTATGTCATCAAACCGACCTACTTCGCCTTTGCCCAATCCATCAACATCCTGGTCATCGTCGTCTTTGGCGGCATGGGTTCGATGACCGGTTCGGTGGTGGCGGCTTTGGTCTTGGGCGTCATCAACTACCTGCTGCAATCCCTGCCCAATGAGCGGATGATTGTCTATGCGGTGGCGATTATTCTGATTATGGTCTTTCGTCCCAAGGGACTCATGGGCAATTTTGAACTAAGCTTTGCCCGCTTGAAATCCCTGCAGGACATCAAAGCGCTTCCGGCTTTGTGGAAGGACAAAATCCTGGCGGTCTTAGCGCGTTTGAAAAACAAACGCCAAAAGGAGGACGCATGAGCATCCTGGAAATCCGTCAATTGACGAAGAATTTTGGCGGCATTGCCGCGGTGGTGGATGTGGACATGGTGGTTGAGAAGGGCGACCTGGTGGGTTTAATCGGCCCCAATGGGGCAGGCAAGACGACGCTGTTCAACCTGATTACCGGTGTCTATGCGCCTACCAGCGGTGAGATTGTGTTTACCCCCTATAACAAGGCGATTCTGCTTAGCGGAAAGAAACCCTGGTGGATTACCCGGCAGGGCTTTGCCCGCACCTTCCAGAACATTCGCCTGTTCAAGGAACTCTCGGTATTGGACAATGTCCGCATTGCCATGCACAAGGATATAAAATATGGTGTTTTCAGCAGCATCCTGCGCTTGCCTGCTTATTACAAAGAAGAAGACCGGGTCTTCACAAAGGCTTTGGAGCTGCTTGATATTGTCGGTTTAAAAGAAAAGCAAGCGGAACTGGCCAAGAACCTGCCTTACGGGCAGCAGCGGCGCCTGGAAATCGCCCGGGCTTTGGCAACCGATCCGACGGTGCTGTTTCTGGATGAACCGGCTGCCGGCATGAATCCGCAGGAAACCGCAGATTTAACCAGGCTAATCGGGGAGCTGCGCCAGCGCTTTGGCTTAACCATCATCTTAATTGAACACGACATGTCGCTGGTGATGAATCTTTGCGAGCGCATCTATGTGCTGGACTACGGACGGCTGATTGCCAAAGGCAGTCCGGATGAGATCAAAAACAATCAAAAGGTCATTGAGGCCTACCTGGGAGAAGAAGTATGAGCATGCTGGAAATCAAGGGACTGAGTGTCCACTACGGGATGATCCATGCGGTCAAGGACTTAAGCATGCAGGTCAATGCCGGGGAAATCGTGGCTTTGATTGGGGCCAATGGGGCTGGCAAGAGCACCTTGCTAAAGACCATTTCCGGGCTATTGCCCAAGACCAGCGGCTCCATCACCACATTAGAGCAGGACATCACCCACAGCTCCCCGGTCAAAATCGTGGGGCTGGGGGTCATTCATGTACCTGAAGGCCGAAGGGTCTTCTCCGGTTTAAGCGTATTGGAAAACCTGCAGATGGGTGCTTATTCGAAAAAGGATAAGAGTGCCATCAAGGAAAGCCTTGCTGAGGTTTTTGCGCACTTTCCAATACTGCAAGAGCGCTTGAGCCAGGATGCGGCGACCCTCTCCGGCGGGGAGCAGCAGATGCTGGCGATTGGCAGGGCCTTGATGGCGAAGCCGAAGCTGCTGCTTTTGGATGAGCCTTCCATGGGCCTGGCACCGATTCTGGTCAAGGAAATCTTCAGCATCATCACCAGCATTCATGAAAGCGGCACGACCGTGCTTTTGGTGGAACAAAACGCCAGGATGGCTTTGTCGATTGCGGACCGCGGCTATGTCATGGAAACCGGCAGACTGGTGCTGCAGGGCACTGGCAAAGAGCTGGCGGAAAGCGCACAGGTGCAAAAAGTATACTTAGGAGGATAAGCGATGTACGTCAAAGACAGCATGACGGTCAATCCCGTCACCATCAGTGCAGATCTGACTATTACCCGGGTTTTGGATCTGATGAATCAGAATAATTTTCACCGGCTGCCGGTTGTCGATGACCGCGGGCATCTGATCGGTTTGATTACCGAAGGGGTGATTGAGAAGAACTCGCCTTCGCAGGCGACTTCCCTCTCCATCCATGAAATCAACTACCTGCTCTCCAAAACCAAGGTGAAGGACATCATGATCAAGAAGGTCTTTACCATTACCCCGGATGAACTCTTGGAGAAGGCGGCGGTACTCATGCGCAAAAAGGAAATCGGCTGTTTGCCGGTGGTATCGGGAGAGCGTTTGGTGGGAATTATTACCCAGAATGATATCTTTGATGCCTTTGTGGACCTTTTGGGCTATCACGAAGAGGCAACCCGGGTGGTCATCGAAATCGAGCAGGACAAGCCGGGAATCCTCAAACAGATCTCCACAGTCTTAAGCAAACAGAAAATCAATATCACCCGTTTGACGGTGCGCAAACAAAAGGACATCATCTATATGTATGTCCAGGTACAAAAGAGTGACGGCGAGATAGTGAAAGCCTTGATTGAAGAGAGCGGATACAAGGTGGTTTCGGTGATTCAGCTGCCGCAGGCGAATGGTGAATAATTGACTGCTTCAAGTCAAAAACCATGGCTTTAGCTATCACCCTGATTGAGCTTTTAAAGACGAAAATGCCGGAGTGCCAGCTGTTTGGCACTTTTCATCTTTTTTATCTTGTGATCGGGTTTTCGGTTTGTCTGGGTTTGGCTGCCTGCTTGCGCCATCTGTCAAAGCCAAACCACCGCCGTCTGCTGCTTGCGGTCTGGCTTTTTTTACTAGTCAGCGAACTGTTCAAGCAATGGTTTTGGGCTTATCTCATTACCTATCGCAGCTATGACTGGATTTTGTTTCCCTTTCATCTTTGCAGCATGCCCATGTACTTGTTACCTTTTTTGATTTGGGGAAAGAACCAGAAGCGAAACGCTGCGGTAGAGATTTTTCTTATGAGCTTTTCCTTTTTGGGTGGCCTGCTTTCGGTTTTGTTGGACGGTGGTTTATTGCGGGAGTACTATGCCCTGACCATCACCTATTTAAACTGGCATCTGACCCTGGTATTCCTTGGCTTCTATCTGGGCTTAAGAAGAAAGCCGCAAACAGAGGGTTTTCTTTCCGGGGTCAGGGTCTTTGCGATCCTTTGCGGCATTGCCTTTTTTCTGAATGTCTTGCTCTATGACTTTTCCAACCGGCAAATCGACATGTTCTTTGTCGGACCGGCACCGATGACACTCTTGGTCTTTATGGATATTGCGGAAGTGGCCGGCCGGTTAATTACCACAGTCTTTTACTTAATCCTTATAACCTTCGGCGCTTTTTTAAGCTATCTGCTCTGCGGTTTTATTTTGCCCAAATACCTGTTTATAAGCCGCAAACAAAGTCAGATTGACTCTTAAAAACCAGAAAGTCAATCCCTTTCAATTTGCGTGATTCTTTATTGTCGCAAAGATAGTGAAGTGATAGAATAGAGGCATATGAAGGAGGGACATCCTTGAATATTATTATCGCCGGCTGCGGCAAAGTTGGTGTGACCTTGGCCTCCACCCTCAATGAAGAGGGTCACGATATTACCATCATTGACTTGAATGAAAAATTATTGGAAGACACCTGCACCAACCTGGATGTGATGGGCGTTTTGGGCAACGCCGCCTCCTACAGCGTACAGCAGGAAGCAGGCATCGCCAAAGCCGATGTCTTTATTGCGGTAACCAACGAAGATGAACTCAACCTGCTATGCTGCGTGATGGCCAAGCGCCACCGCGACTGCCATACCATCGCCCGGGTCAGAAACCCGATTTATTATGAGGAAGCTGAATTTTTGCGGGATGCCCTGGGTCTTTCTTTAATCACCAATCCCGAGCAGGTCTCAGCAGCTGAGATTGCCCGGGTTCTGCGTTTTCCTTCTGCCTCCCGCATCGATACCTTTGCGAAAGGGGCGGTGGAAATCGTGCGCTACCGCATTGAGCCAAAGTCCCCGTTGGATGGCCTGCAGCTTTTGGATTTGCATAAGAAATACCCGCAGGCAGTACTGGTCTGTGCGGTGGAGCGGGATGGCGAAGTCATCATCCCGGATGGCAATTTCGTGCTTCAGGGCAAGGATAACATCTCCGTCTGCGCCACCCCGGTACAGGCTTTGAAATTCTTCAAATCCCTGGGGGAGGATACCCGCAAAGTTGACAGTGCGATGATCATCGGCGGTTCCAAAATCGCTTATTACCTGTCTTTGAAACTGCTGTCAATGGGCATCCATGTCAAAATCATCGAACGCAATCAGCGGCGCTGCCAGGAGCTCTCGGCGGCTTTGCCGGATGCCGATATCATCCTGGCTGATGCCACCAACCAGAATGTGCTTCTGGAGGAAGGGCTGGAGAACTATGAGTCCTTTGTGGCTTTGACCGACCTGGATGAAGAGAACATCATGCTTTCGCTCTATGCCAAAAGCATCACCGATGCCAAGCTGGTGACCAAAGTCAAGCGCAGCATCTTCGACCACATCGTCGACCAGCTGGAGGTGGGGACCATCATCTCCCCCCGCAGCATCATGGCCAATGAAATCATCCGCTATGTCAGAGCCATCGGCAATTCCATGGGCTCCAATGTGGAAACTTTATACAAGCTTTTGGACGACCGCGTGGAAGCGATGGAGTTTCTGGTGCGCGAGAAGTCCAAAGTGACCGATACCCCGCTGGCCAGCCTGGCCATTCGCAGCCAGCTGTTGATCTGCTGCATCAAGCGCGGCAATACCGTCTTCATTCCCCGGGGCAATGATGTCATTAAGGTCAAGGACCATGTCATCGTTGTCACGACAGACAAGGGTTTGGATGACGTGATGGATATTCTGGGATAATGATATGAACCTCTCGCTGATTATCTATCTGGTGGGTCTGGTGTTGAGTGTCGAATCACTGTTTTTTGCCTTGCCCATCATCACCTGTTTAATTTATGGCGAGTACAGCGACGCCGCGATTTTTCTGGCGGTCGGGCTTTTCAGCCTGACGGTCGGCCTGCTTTGTCGACGCAAGAAACCCAAGCGCTCGCTGTTTTATTCCCGGGAAGGCTTTGCCGGGGTGGCGGTGGTCTGGATTGCCATCAGTATCTTCGGGGCCTTGCCCTTTGTGCTCTCCGGAGCCATTCCCCATTTCATCGATGCCCTGTTTGAAATTGTCTCCGGTTTTACCACCACCGGCTCTTCGATCTTGATCGATGTCGAGGCGCTCAACCATGGCATGCTGTTTTGGCGTTCGTTCTCCCACTGGCTGGGCGGTATGGGGGTGCTGGTTTTGTTATTGGCACTCTTGCCGACCGGGGAGGGCGGCTTTTCCATGAACCTGATGCGGGCAGAGAGCCCGGGCCCGGTTGTCGGCAAGCTCTTGCCCCATGTCCGCCAAACCGCCAAGTTCCTCTATTTGACCTACCTGGGTTTGACGGTGGCGGAAATTGTGATATTGATGATCGGCGGCATGCCGGTCTTTGATGCCCTTTGTCTGTCCTTTGGCTCCGCCGGTACCGGCGGCTTTGGCGTGAAGGCTGATTCGGTGGGTTCCTATGCCCCGCATCTGCAGGCCATCATCGCCGTCTTTGTGCTTTTGTTTGGCGTGAACTTCAATCTCTACTATTACCTCTACCTGCGCCGCTTCAAGCAGGCTCTTAGCATGGAAGAGGTCAAAATGTACTTCATTATCATCATAGGCGCCACCGCTTTGATCTGCTTCAATATCGCCGGACTGGTCGTCAATTTCTCGACCGCGCTGCTACAGGCGTTCTTTCAGGTGGCTTCCATTATCACCACCACCGGCTACGCGTCCACCGACTTCAACCAGTGGCCGGACTTTGCCAAGACAATATTGTGGCTCTTGATGTTTATGGGAGCCTGCGCCGGTTCCACCGGCGGCGGCTTCAAGGTCGCCCGGGTGATGATTCTGGGCAAGAGCGCCCTGCGCAATATCCGCCAGGTCATCGCGCCCCGTTCCATCAAGGTGGTCAAGGTTGATGGCAAGGAGGTCAGCCGTGAAGTGCTGGACTCCACCGCCAGTTATCTGACCATCTATGTATTGGTCTTTCTGGCATCGATTCTGTTAGTTTCCATTGATGGCAAGGGCATGATGAGTGATATCTCAGCGGTTACCGCTACCATCAACAACATCGGTCCCGGCTTTGATGTGGTGGGCCCGATGGGTTCGTTTGCCTCCTATAATTATTTTGCCAAACTGGTGTTTATCTTTGACATGCTCGCCGGAAGGCTGGAGCTTTTGCCGATGCTGACGCTGTTTGCCAAAGGCAGCTGGAAACGCTAAAAAAAACAATAAACAAAGAACAGAAAGCCCCGGCAATTGCCGGGGCTTTGTGGTTCTCAGTTGTCTTTTTTCAGATATTTCTTAAACCAGTCCAGCACCTTGTTATAGCGGTGCAGGCGCTTGGCGGGTTTGCCAAAGATGGAAACCCCATGGTGTTCATTCTTATAGAGCACAAACTCGCTGTCCACACCCTTGACTTTCAGCGGGACATACATCTGGAAGGCCTGCTCCATCGGACAGCGGTAATCGGCATCCGAGTGGATAAACAGGGTAGGGGTCACAGCCTGATCCACATATTTTGCGGGAGACTGTTTCCAGATATTCTCCAGATTCTCAAAGGGACTGCCCACGACATAGTCGTAGGTCACATCATAACCAATATCCGAGGTCGAATACATCGAAGCCCAGTTGGAGACGCTGTTTTCGGAGATCGCCGCCGCAAAGCGGTCGGTGTGTCCGATCAGCCAGTTGGTCATATAACCGCCATAGGAAATGCCGGTCACACCCAAGCGGGTTTCATCAATATCCGGATACCGCTTGAGGACTTCATCGACAAAGCGCATGATGTCGTCGTAGTCGATGGTCCCGAAGATGCCGCGCAGTTCCGCAAACTCATTGCCCTTGCCTGAGGAACCGCGGGGGTTGCAGAAGAAGACAAAGTAGCCGTCATTGGCCAAAAGCTGAAAGCCGAAGTCATAACCGGGACTGTAGGCACCCCTGGGTCCGCCATGGATTTCCAGAATCCCCGGGTATTTCTTGCCGGGCTTGTAGTTTACCGGCAAAATGACCCAACCATCGATTTCCACATTGTCACTTGAAAAGCTGAAGTGGCTGGCATCACTGTGGCTGTAAACTTTCAACAAGTCCTCGTTCACAGTGGTCAGCTGCTTTTGGATGCCGCCTTCCGCATTGATGGCATAGAGCTCATAGGGATGGTTTTCCGGAGCTGCCAAAGCGATGTAGATGCCCTTGACAATGACGACGATTTGGATTGTACCCGCAAAGGGGAAGAGGATTTCAAAATCCGTGCCGTTATAGAAATAGGCCGAACTGCGATAGCCATAGGAGCCCAGCAGGGTGTAGTTGGCGTTGCCGAATTCGCTTTTGCCATAATAGAAAGCCGGGTCAAAGGTTGGGGTCGCCAGTTTTACCAGGTTACCATCCTGTATTTCATACAGGCTGGAAATCTGGGTGCGCCCGAAGGGCACAAAGTCATTGGCCCAGACATAGATGGTGTCCCGAAAGAAGCTCACATTGCTGATATCGATATCACAGCTGACCAGCTTTTTGGTCTCACTGCCATCATAGAGATAAATGGTGTCATACTTGTTTTTAACCAGTCCCAGATGCTCACCGGCAAAGATCACTTTCCCGTTTTTGACATCGACATCACAGCTCACCACATTGAAGTCAGGACTGGTGAGCGGGGTGATCTTGTCTTTTTTCGCATCATAGAGCAGGACCTGATTCTTTTTGCCGTTTTGATAACCCTGGGCATTGATGTAGAAGGGCAGTTCCTTCCACTCCTCCCACATCGCGGTTTTGTCATCCTTGAGCACCGCTTTGCGGTCCTTTTCCTTCAACAGACGCCAGGACAAATCATTCATCTTGGTTTCCAGGATATAGAGATTCTTCTTGAACTTCGTGATTTTTCCCACCGGAATCGGCAGGGTGAAGGCTTTTTCGGAGACTTTGGAGTGAATGTCAATGGTGTAGAGGACCGTCTTCATCTCCTTGCCTTCCTTCTTTTCTGCAGGTGTTTTTTGGGCCTGATAGAGGATGCGGTCATCATCTTCCCAGCACCACAGCGCAAATTCCTTGAGATTCAAAAGTTTCTTAGCGGTATAGCCGTCAGTGACATACAAAGCATTGACGTAACCGTCGCTTTTGATGTCCGCCTTCCCGCTCACAAAGCCGGCGGCGGTCTTGGCACTGTTGGCTTTGAGATTACTGAGGGAGGTGACACTTGCTAAGGCATCTGAAGTCAGTTTTTTCATAGGTTCTCCTTTTTTTATTGCCACCAGTATAGCATGACTTATGTGATTGCCCGGTGAAGAAAGCCATGCTATACTGGTGAAAAAAGGAAGAATTCGGCAATGCCAAACAAACATGTGAAAAAAGCCCCCCAAATCATGATTCTTTGCCTGCTGTTACTGACTTCCTGTCAGAAACAGCCGGAAGCAGAAAAAGTCGACTACGCATCTTTCTGTCATCCCTTTACCACCGAAAAAGAGATTCCACTCTATGAAAACGGCAGCCCTGCCGGCACCATTGCCAGCGGGGTGAGTGTCACCCCGCTTTGTAGTGACATAGCGGACGGGTATTTTTCAATCAGCGAGCTTCCCTATATGATTTACTATGAGGATGTAAGCGAACTGGAAGCTACCAATTCAGACCAGCCGCTCTATCCTTACATTCCCTTTGATGCCTATGCCATTACCAAAGCAGATGCCACCCTTTATGATACAAACGGCATACCGCAATACACCCTGCATGATTCCTTTGAAGCCCAAATCTGGATCAAGGGAGAGCAGTTCTACACCGTCGAATATTATGAGCGCTTCTATCAGCTGGCCATAGACCAGATTGAACAGTTCAAAGCCACTACTGCCCCGCCGCCGGAAAACCTGGCGAGTGATGTCCCGGTTTTGATGTACCACTTCTTCTACAGCAAAGCCAACGGGGAAAAGCCCAGCGACAACAACTGGCTGGAGGTCGGACAGTTTGAAGAACAACTTGCGTATCTCAAGGACAACGGGTATGTGACCCTGCATATGATTGACCTCGAACGCTTTTTGAAAGGCGAGGTACAGCTGGATGACAAGACCCTGGTCATTACCATCGATGACGGGGACCCCACGGTTTATAAGTATGCCTATCCGCTCTTGCAGCAATATGACATGATTGCCACCACCTTTCTGGTGACTTCCTGGTACTGGTGGGACATCGACAACCGCATTGACCCGCATATAGAGCTGCAGTCGCACTCCAATGACATGCACCAGGGCGGCTGTACCGGCCAGCATGGCGGCTTGATTCTTTGCATTGATACCGCCAAGGGCGTAGAGGATTTAAAGCAGAGCACCGCCTATACTTACGGTGCCTGGGTGTTTGCCTATCCCTTCGGGGATTTCAATGACCACGCGAAGGAAATCCTGCGCTTGGCAGACTTCCGGCTGGCGTTTACGACTGTCTACGGTACCGTAAAGCCGGGGATGGATTTACTGGAGCTGCCGCGGGTGCGGATCTCCAATGAGGATAGCCTTTCTGCCTTCGCCAACAAGATTAAATAAAAAAGCCCGGTGCTTGCCACCGGACTTTTTTCAAACTCAACAGTTTTCAATCAAATCACATAGTCCTGCCAGGCCATGCTCAAAGTCGACCCCGAAGCGGACATCGACCATATTGGCTTTGGTCCTGGCAATCGCGTCGCAGGTAAAGCGGCAGGCGACCTTGCAGGCAGAGTGCAGGCTCTTGCCACTAACCAAAGCCGCAGTCAGGGCGGAGCCGAAGACATCCCCGGTCCCGTGCATCATGCCGGGCAGGTATTCCGTAAAGGCGGTGGTGATTTCCCCGGTAGCACTGTCCAAAGCGGCACAGCCCAGGTGTTCGGAATCATAGGCAACCCCGGTCACCACGATTTTCTTGGCACCCAAGCCCGCCAGGTCATAGAGCAGTTTCTCGATTTGCTCTGGGGTATTGAGCCCTGGTGTATACGGCTGTCCCAACAGCAAGGCCGCCTCCGTCTGATTAGGCATAATGACATCAGCCTTGGCAATCAGCTTGCGGAATTGCTGGGGAAAGTCCTTGGGGAAAATCGCATACAGCGCTCCGTCATCCCCCATGACCGGATCAACAATCATCAGATTGTCCTCGGTTTTAAAACGGTCACAGAGTTCACAGAGAATTTCAATCTGCTCAATCGAACCAAGAAAGCCGGAATACAGGGCATCAAAGCCCAAATCCAGGCTTTGCCAGTGGCTGGCGATTGGCAGGATGTCATCGGTTAAATCCCGGTAGGTATAATCCTTGAAGCCGGAAGTGTGGGTGGACAGCACGGCGGTGGGAATGATGGATGTCTCAATCCCGGCTGCCGAAATGATGGGCAGGGCAACCGTCAGGGAGCAGCGTCCAAAGCAGGAAATGTCATGAATGGCACAAACGCGTTTTTGTCGCATAATTTTTCTTCACCTCTCGATACTATTATAAGCTACAGGTCGTTAAAGAAAACACCAAAAAGCCTGAAAAACAGGGAAAAATCAAGTTTTTTGGAAATATTTAGCAGTTGATTCTCCGACCTTGGCAAGCTGCGTTATAATAGAACCATGCAGAAACCAGCCAAGTCCTTGGTATCGATGACCCAGGGCAGTATCACCCGACAGTTGATTCTCTTCTCCATCCCGCTGTTGATCGGCAATTTCTTCCAACAGCTTTACAATACCGTTGACTCCATCATCGTCGGCCAGTTTGTAGGCAAACAGGCACTGGCGGCGGTGGGTACCTCATTGCCGCTGATTAATCTATTAATCGGCTTTTTCATGGGGGTCGCCGCCGGCGCCTCCATTATCATCTCCCAATACTACGGGGCCAAAAGATGGGAGGACCTGCGCAAGGCGGTGCATACCTTCTGCTGGTTTACCCTGGTGGTTGGCATTATCATGACCATAATCGGGGTTGCGGGAAGCAGCTTCTTCCTCTCAATCATCGGGGTTCCTTCAGACATCTTCCAGGATGCCAATGACTATCTGAAAATCTACTTTGCCGGGATCGGCGTGACGATGATTTACAATTCCGGAGCCGGTATTCTAAGGGCGGTGGGGGATTCAAGAAGGCCGCTGTATTTTCTGATTGTTTCCTCTTTGACCAATGTGGTTTTGGATTTGGTGTTTGTGGTGAATTTCAACATGGGTGTCAAGGGCGTCGCCTGGGCGACGGTGCTGGCGACCATCATCTCTTCAGTACTGGTCATCTGGACCCTGGTCAAAGACAAGGGCGAATACCGGGTGAGCCTGAAGGAAATCCGGCTGCACAAGGATGTATTAAGGGAAATCATCCGCATCGGCATTCCCTCCGGCTTGCAGCAGATCATCGTCTCGATTTCCAACACCATGGTGCAGGCCTATGTCAATTCCTTCTCCTCCGCTGCGATTGCCGGGTTTGGCACCGGGCGCAAATTCGACAACTTTCTGGTACTGCCAATCCAAAGCTTTGGCTTGGCAATCACCACCTTTGTCGGCCAGAATGCCGGTGCGAAGCAATTGGAAAGGGCCAGAAAAGGGGTGCGCGTTTGCCTATTCATCTCGATTCTGATAATCATACTGCTGGGGATTCCGGTTTATTTCAATGCGGAGTTCTGTATTTCCTTATTCACCAGTGATGCTGAGGTCATCCGCATCGGCGCCCAGTTTATGCGCACGGTCTGTCCGTTCTACTTCGCGATGTGCTTCAATGCCATCTATACCGGAGCGATACGCGGCGTCGGTGTCACCATCGGCCCCACCATCATTCAGGTATTCTGTTTCTGCTTTGTGCGGCAGGCGATGCTGGCGCTGTTGATGCCGGTGGTAAAGGACATCAACCTGGTTTTCTATGGTTATGCCCTGACCTGGTGTTTAAGTGCCCTAATGATGGCAATCTACTATTACCGCGGCAAATACCTGTACCGGGATGTGCACGCGGTATGATAGAATAAATACAGACAACCGGGAAGACAAGCGATATCGATCACTTACTGTCAGTTAAGGACGGTTGTGTTGTTATGGCTTCAGGGAGGAAATATGCGAAAAACAGGTTTGATAGTCGTACTTTGTCTGCTGGTTTTGACCGGCTGCAAACCCAAAACTGCAGTGGAAGAAGAACCCACAACTTTGACCTGCAGCCAACAATTCGACAAAATCAGCTACGAATACTCGTTTGTCAATCAGGCACCTGTCACGCAGGTGATCCTCTATATGGAAGCGGATTACAGCTATTTCGGATATACCAGTATTGAGGAGTTTGAGGAGAACATCGATTCGTTTGTTTCCTATTTCACCGAAGTCTTTTATAACGGCCCGGCAGGGGCGGTGGATGTATACAGCCTGGATGATAAAATCGTCGGGAAAATCACGATTGAAGGGGATGTCTTTGACTTCAGCCTGATTCTTGAGGAAACCGATGTCAATCTGGTTACCTTTGCGATGCTGCGCGAATCGGCAGAGAGCGAAGGGCTTAGCTGTGAAGAATATTAGGGGGGAGTTAAATGAAAAAGATTTGCTTGAGTCTGGTACTGCTTTTGCTTTTATTGGGGGCGTGCAAGCCCGCGGGCAGTAGTGTGAAAACAATGGTCTGCACACAAATTGAAACAGAAGAAACGATTGAGTACGCCTTTGTCGGGGAAAAACCGGTCACCCAGATTATCGTGAAGATCACCGCTCATTACAGTTATTTCGGTTTTGCCAACCTGGAAGAATTCGAAGCATCCAAAGCGGAATTTGTACAAGACCTCCTCGATGTGTTTTACCCCGATGGCAAGGGGGATGCGTACAGCGAAGGGGAGAACATCATTGGCACAATCACCATTGCCGGAGCGGATTTTGACTTCAGCTATATCCAGCTGGATGAAAAGGATTATAATAAGGTTACCTTTGATATGATCAAAGCATCCGCAGAACCCTATGGAATCAGCTGCGTGATTGAATAGAAACTTCAGGAGGAATGCGCATGAAAAAAATTTGCTTGAGTCTGGTACTGCTCTTGTTGCTGATGGCAGGGTGTAAAACTGCCAAAGACAAGACCCTGACCTGTATCTGGGATGGCGGCGATGTGACGGTTGACTATTCCTTTGTCGGGGAAAAACCGGTAAAAACAATTGTCTTGAAGGCGGTAGCGGATTATACCTATTATGGTTTCACCAGCATCGAGGAGTTTGAGGAAAACAAAGAGGAGTTCACCGAAGTCTTCGCCAAGTATTTTTATACCAGAGGCGGGGGTGAAGTGGAAGTGTATGCGGAAGGGGACAATATTGTCGGAATTCTGACCATTGCCGGTGCTGACTTTGATTTCAGTGTCGTCATTGACGAAACCGATGTCAACAAGGTTACTTTTGCGATGCTGCAGGAATCGGCAGAAGCCTCAGGGCTCACCTGTGAGATTCAATAGGAGGAAAATATGAAAAAACTTGGTTTGATTTTGATTCTGGCTTTCGTCTTAATCAGCGGCTGTAAAAAAGGCAGCAGCAGTGGAGGCAGTAAGACTTTGGTTTGTGTGCTGGAGATGGAAGAAGGGGTCATCACCTACAAATTTGAGGGTGAAAAGCCGATTATCACGGTGGTTATGGCGATTGACGCGCACCACAGTGCAATGGGTTATACCAGCATTGAGATGTATGAAGCGGACAAGCGCGCCTATGAAGCCTATCTGGGGCAGGCTTTTGCGGGCTACAAGGAACTGGAAAGCCACGCTAACGGGGACAACATTGTGGCTACGGTTACCTATGATGCGAAGGACTTCGACTTTAGTGGACTGGTTGATGAGACAGACTACAACAAGATTACCTTTGATGAGCTCAGCGCCTCCGCAACCGCCGATGGCTTGAGCTGTGTAGTGGAATAACAGTTGAAAAAATAAGCACAGGCGACTGGCGTACGGGTTTCCACCCGCAGCCAGCGCCTGTTTTTTATGATAGAATACACTTAGTGGGGAAAAACATGAAACACAGAAAAATCCTGACCATAACACTTACGCTGATCCTGCAGCTTGGCCTCTGGCTCTTACCAATCCAGTCGGCCTCTTACAGCGCGAAAGTCAATGACAACGCCAATGTCTTTTCGAGTTCCCAAATCAAACAGATGGAGCAGGCGATTGCCGAGATTGACAGCAGCTATCAAAGCGACATCCGTGTCATTACCGAAAACACTTTAAGCAAATCTTCTTTGGAAAGCATGGTGGACTCGATTGTAAACAGCACACCGGCTTTACAGGCACCCAACGGTGGCATGAAGTCCAGCCTGATCCTGTTTATTGTCATCGTCAAGGACCAGCAGGTGGGGGTCTACTATGGCTCCTCCTGGAAATCTGCCCTGGATTTTGAAGTCGACAGCATCCTGGATGATTTCATGATTCCGGAATTTCAGTCCGGCGACTATGCCAATGGCATCCTGCGGGGCATCAATGAAGTCGGCCATGTGCTCGATTTAAAGCTGTATCCGGAAAAGACACCGCAGCCTGCGACCGACTGGTCCTGGCTATTATGGGTTTTCATCGCCGTCTTTGTCGGCTTTGTGATTGTGGAAATCTTCGTGCTGTTTTTTGGCAGCAAGCGCAAGAAGGCGCAGGAAAGCGAGAAGAAGGAAAGCGAACGGCAGAATGCCCTGCGCTTCCGCGATGGTGCAACTGCCATACTCGATCCCTATAGCAAGCCGGAATTTGCGGTGGTGACACAGGCAAAAATCAAGAAATACGGGGAACTTGACCCGGAAAAGAAGACCCAGCTGGAAAGTCTGTATGAGAAGTTTCAGGCCAGCTATGAGAAAGCCACCACGGCGATGTACAGTGCGGTGAGTGCTTCCGGCTCGCTGGATGACAAAAACCTGAGTGTTGAGGTCTATAAACAGGCAGGCTTGCGCTACGAGAGTATCCTTGAGGATGCCAAGGCTGCCAAAGGCTATATGGATGAATTCGATGCGATTGTTGATCAGATTGATAATGAAGTCAGTACTTTGAAAGAGCGGGTCAATACCATTCAAACCAAGACGATTGGGGAGATTGAGTCGATGATTGACGATGCCAAAGCGGATGGCTATATGACCGAAGACTATACGGACATCGTCGAAGATGTAAAAAAAAAATGCACGAATGAATTGACCATTGTCTCCTTGCGGGAAATGGAAAAAGCGCTTCAAAGCGTGCGCTTGAATCTGACCGATATAAAGAAAAACAAAGAATACCTGATACAGCAGATCCCGCTGGTGGAGGCTTCTTTAACTAGTGCGCTCAGCAATCTTCCGCATGTGAAGGTGCTTTTCAATGATTTGGTGAAGGAATATGCGCCGGCCTGCTATGAGGCGATTTGCGGCAATGGTTCCAGTGCCGCGGACAAACTGGGTGAGGCACAGGAGTACTTTAATAGCAGCCTGGCCTCCAACTCTGCCCAGCACTATCAGGAAAGCATCGATTACCTCAACCTGGCCAGCGAAAAACTGACGGAATCAGTCAATCTGAGCGATGCCATCAGTAGCCTGCACAGCAATCTCGCCGATGCCAAAAAGCGGGCACCGGAGGAATTCCGGCTGGCACAGGCGGACATCACCAAAGCAGAGGAAGCTTTACTGACCTATCAGGATGACATCAACGCGAGTGAGTACAGCGATGACATCGCCCAGACAAAAGCGGATTTGGCCAGTGCCCAAAGCGAGTATGCCAGCGCACTACCGGATATTAACCTTGTCATTGAACTGGCGCTTAAGGCCAACCATGGGGCGGATAAGATTCTGGAGGATTGCTTGAGTGAGCGGGAAGCGACCATCCGCTTGAGAAACCAGGCAAGGGAGCTGATGAAGAAGGCCAAGAGTGATGTGGATACGGTGAGCCGCTATGTGGAAAACCACAGCAGCGCCATCTCCAGCCGTACCATGAATGCCCTAAGCATGGCAACCAGCTATCTCAACCAGGCGATTGCGACCTCTGAGCTTCCTGCCCAGCTGGATAGCCGCAGCAAGCTTCTGCAACAATCAATTTCCGCAGCTGCAACCGCCTATGACTATGCCAAGCTGGATGTGTCCAATAGCCAGCGGACAACCCAAACTTCCTATGTCCCGGTCTTCTTTCCCAGCAATACAACCTACTACAGCCCCAACAAGAAGACACCGGTGAAATCTTCCGGAAGCAGCTTCCCCAGCTTCAATACCGGCAAGTCCAGTTCCTCAATCTTTGGAAGCTCATCCGGCAAATCGGTTGTCAGCGGCAGCTCCAAAGGCTTCAGCAGTGCCTCCAGTGCCTCCAAGGGCACAAGTTTCAGCGGCAGATCTGCCAGTTTTGGCTCTTCCCGCTCCAGCCGCAGTGGTTCTTCGCGCGGTTGGTGATTGTTTTATGGAAAAAATTGGTATAATAAAGGTGATTAAGGAGGAAAACATTCATGCCTAATTTGATTGAAAAGCTATGGGATTCTGCATTAGGGAAACTGCACGCATTGGTTGATAAAGTATACAATACTCCGGAAACCTACGCGCAGGCAATTCGCAAACTGGAAGGGGTTTTGGCAGATTTGTATGCGGCCAGAGACGAAGAAGTCGGACGCAAGAACGGCATCACCAAGGAAGTTTCAACCTTGAAAGCGGCGATTGCCAAAAACAGTGCCAACCGCGACCTGCTGCTCAGCGATGATGATGAAAGCAATGACAGCGTAGCGCTCAGCTTCCAGCTGAAGATTGATGCCGACGAGACCCGCCTGGCGGAAATGGTGGAAATGGAAGCGGAAGCCATCAAGAATGTCACCGAACTTTCCACAGCGCTGGATAAGGGCGAACAAAAACGGGCCGAGATGGTACACAACCTGAAGAAACTGCAAATGACCGCCAAGACCGCGGAAGCGAAATCCAAGGCGGCTGGCGCGATTGAAGATGCCCTGAAAGTCTTCGACAGCAACAGCAGCATCGATTCCATCAGCGGCAAGATTGAGGAAAAAGCCAGAACTGCGGATGCGAAATTCGAACGGGTCGTAGGCAGCATGCATGATGCCAACAGTCCGGAGGAAATTGCGGCTTTGGCGGAAGCGAAAGCCAAACTGGAAGCCCGCAAGGCGGAACTCAACAAAACCGAATAGAGAGTGACAAAGAACCGGAACCAACGGTTCTTTTTTTTTGGCGGAATTCTCACAAACGACGCAACCTTTTTGCCCTCTAAGCGCTGCTGTCAACACTGTCTGCGATTTTCCGCTATACTTGTATCAAAGAAAAGGAGAATCAAGATGAGCAGAGACAAGATCGACGCAACTGTCGACGCAAAATTAAAGACGTACCAGGACATCGCTTTGGCGATCCATGCGAAACCGGAGGTCTCCAACTACGAGTTTTTTGCCTGTGAGACCTTAAGCAAACAGTTAATCAGCGAGGGCTTTGATGTCAAGGTCGATGTAGCCGGGCACCGTACCGGCTTTGACGCCCGCTACAACAGCGGCAAGCCGGGACCGGTCATCGCCTTTCTGGCAGAGTTCGATGCCCTGGAGGGCATCGGTCATGCCTGCGGGCACAACTTATTTGGCGCCATTTCCTGTTTGGCCGGTGTTGCCTTAAAAAGCGTGATTGACAAGACCGGTGGGGAAGTAAGAGTCTATGGAACCCCGGGAGAGGAAGGCGGGGAAAACGGCTCCTCCAAGGCCAGCTTTGTGCGCGAGGGCTTCTTCAAGGATGTGGATGCGGCTTTGTGCGTCCATCCCGGTTACAACAATGGTCCGACTGGAAGTGCCCTGGCGATTCAGGCTGTGCAGGTGGAGTTCTTCGGCAAAAGCTCGCATGCGGCAGCCATTCCCGAGAAGGGCATCAATGCCCTGGATGCCATCATCCAGGTCTTCAACAGCCTCAATGCCATGCGCCAGCATGTCACCAGCGATGTGCGGATGCACGGCATCATTACCGACGGCGGCAAGGCCCCCAATGTCATCCCCGACTACAGCTGCGGCAAGTTCTACCTGCGGGCAGCCTCCAAACCGGGGGTGCAGGAACTCTACGACCGCTTTGAAAACATCGTGAAAGGCGCTGCCCTGGCGACCGGCTGTACCTTCAAGTACTTCCGCTATCAAAACGAAGTCGACAACGTCATTCCCACCCCGTCCTTTGACAAAATCTATGAGAAGCACCTCAACCACTATGGGGAATTCTTTGACCCCAATCCTTCCAAGGGATCCGGTTCCACCGATGTCGGCAATGTCTCCCAGGTGATTCCCACCCTCCATACCCACATCCGGATTAGTGACCACTATGTCGCCGGGCACTCCATTGAAATGCGGGAGGCTTCCTGCAGCCAGATGGGATTGGATGCCATCGGCATCGGGGCCAAGGTCTTGGCCCATACCGCTTTGGACCTGATCGAAGATGAAAAACTGCTGGCATCCCTGAAGAGCGAACACGCACAAGCAGTGGCAGCCCAAGGTGCTTGATTTAAAAAAAAATGGTATGATATAGGGGAAGACAGTAAGGCTAAGAGCTAAACGGGGGATCAGTACTTGCCGAAACAAAACCCTTTACAACAGTTTTTATCCAAGTTAAGCAAGCAGCAGCGCATTTTGTTGTTTGGCGGCGCCGGTTTTCTTGTGGTCGTCATCATCGTGCTGGTTCTGTTTTTTGCGATGCCCAGGGGCAAGAAGGTTGCGGAAAATCAATTGCCGATGCCCAACTTCGTTGGCCAGCAATATTCCATCGTCCTGGACTTTGCCCAGAAGAACAATCTGACCCTGAGCGTCAGCTATACCTACAGCGATACCGTTGAGAAGGGCTTTGTCGTGGACCAGAACCTGGAACCGGAAAGCGATGCCTTCGGACAGATTATCGAAATTACCCTGTCCAAGGGCAGCAGCAGTTCTGCCTATCTCTCGGAGATTGATGGCGAAAACCTGATTTTGCCGGATGTGGTTGGCAAGTCTGTCACCGAACTGGAAAAGTGGGTGGCAGCCAACGATCCGACCCTGGATGTCCAGTACACCGGTGTCTATGACAACACCCTGGCCAAGGACATGGTAATTTCCCTGGAGCCGGAAAAGGAAGTACGGGTGGGGGCAACCTTGATTGTGAGCGTTTCGATGGGCAAACCGGAAGTTCCGGACTTTACCAATCAGAGCTATACCGCCTACAGTCAGACCTTCAACACCCTCAATCAAAACGGCGCCAAGCTGGTACCGCAGGTGACTTACCAATACAGCGATACCATCACCAAGAACAACATCATTACCCAAACCCCGGCTGCCGGTCCGGTCAATGTCGGCAGCAATATCAATTTCGTGGTTTCCCTGGGTAAATATACCCCCGGCAAGTTCACCGGGACCCTGGCCCAAGCCCAGGCGGCTTTGGCCAGTGAGAACCAGAAAGGGGCAGGGTGGACCTTAATCGAAGGGACCCCGGCTTACAGCTCGAGTGTTCCCGCCGGACAGCTGATCAGTGCTTCCCAGGTGGAAAACAGCACCAACAAGACGATTACTGTCATTGTCTCCTTGGGTCCTTCCACACCGACCAATGTGACGGTGGGCAACTATGTGGGACAGTACTATACCGGTATCACCAATCCTACCGGCTTGACGATTAGTCCGGTGGCCGGTACCTGCAGCATCGGTAATCTGACCTATTGTGCGAGTAATGCGGCGGATGTCAATAAGGTCTATGAACAAAACCCGGCAGCCGGGACCTCGGTTGCCTCCGGTTCTGTCGTGACGGTGAAATACTATGGTGTCATGACGATTCCGGCACTGGTGGGCAATTCCGGTTCGGATGTCGCCAGCATCCTTTCCTCATGCGGATTTACCTCAGTGACCTCGGTGACTGAAACCAACCCGGATTCCTCCAATCCGGCACTGACGGCTCCTGGTGTTGTCTGGAAGGTGGAACAGTCTGACGGCAGTGCCTTGCCTTCATCCTCGCACCTGGCTATATCCATCAAATACTACGTTAATCCCTAAAGGACCGCACCCCGGTCCTTTTTTCATTTGGTATGAAAAGCCAGGGGAAATCCCCTGGATTCATTCAATCATAAAACAATAAATACTACTATTAAATGAAAATAATGAAAATAAAGAAAAATATGTGATAATTTTGTGAAAATTTGTTAGACATTAACGAATGATTGTGTTTCCATGGCGGAAAACTATGTGTATAATATATGTACCAGCAAATGTTTGGGAATATCTGACTGGGGGAAATGATGAGCCAGAAGACTACGGAAAAGAAGCAGGGGTTTTTTACGGGTGACAATAAACGGAAGTGGATTATTGTCGGCGGCGCCGGTCTTTTCTTTGTGGTTGCTTTGACAATCGTTTTGGTGTTTACCTTAAAACCCAAAGCGAATGCCGATAAGATTGTCTTGCCGATGCCCAACTTTGTCGGGGCACAGTACAGCGATGTTGTAAACTGGGCCAAGGAAAACGATTTAACCATCGCCATCCGCTATCAAAACAATGACCAGCCATCCGGGATTATCCTGGATCAAAATATCTCACCGGACAGTGAAGCCTACGGGCAGACCCTGATTATCACCCTGTCCAAAGGCAACAGCCTCGCCGCCACCGGCGGCGACTCCGCCACGGTCTTCAAAATCCCGGACTTCACGGGAAAAGGCCAGACGGATGTGGAAACCTGGATTGCCCAAAACGACAAGACCATTGTGCTGGAGAGCACCTTCATCTTTGACAATACCATCGCCAAAGACGTCCTGATTTCCTGGTCACCAGCCGATGAAATCAAAACCGGAGCAACCTTAAGTGTGGTGATCTCCAAAGGCAAGCCGACCCTGACCGACTTTACCGGACAGCCCTACAGCGATTATGCGGCTTTGTTGAATCAGCTCAATGCCGAAGGGGCACAGCTGATTCCGGATATCACCTACAGCTATTCCAATACCATTGCCAAGGACCGGGTCATCTCCCAGGATATCGGTGATGTCAATGTCGGGGCTTCGGTCAAGGTGGTGGTCTCCCTGGGACCGACTTCGGCGACCGTCAAGGTGGGACAGTATACCGGCTTTGACTATACCAAGCTGCCCACTCCGATTCCTTCGGGACTGTTGGCAAATTTTGTCGGCGGACCCTGTGAAATTGGCAACATCACCGGCTGTGCCGGCTCCAATGCGGACATCAACCGCGTCTACTATCAATCCATTGTGGCGGAGACGGTCGTCAATACCGGCACCTCTATCGAAATACGCTATTTCATCGGCATGGCAATGCCGGATTATGTCGGCAAGTCCTTTGCGGATGTGGTCGGCCCGGACCTCAATGCCCGCGGCTTTACCCAATACCAATACTACAGCCAGGCCAATACCACCGGCAGCGGACCCACCGAAGCCGGGGTTGTCTGGAAGGTAGCTGATGGCAATGGGGCCGTTTTGGCACCTGGCAACTATCCGCTGACCAAGACTATCAAGATTTATGTCAACCCGACCGATAACCTGCCGCCGCAAAATCCGGAGGAACCGCCCAACGGCGACGAATAAGCAAGTCAAAAAAAAAGGAACCAACCGGTTCCTTTTTTTTAGGCTATTTATTGGTTTCGCTGCTTTCCTTGACCACCACATCATGGGCACCGCCCTCGACAATCGAGGTGGAGGAGACCAGGGTAATGCGCGCTTTTTGTTGCAGCTCCTTAATCGACAGGGCTCCGCAGTTGCAGAAGGTGTGGCGCAGCTTGGAGAGGGACATGGCAACGTTGTCCTTGAGCGCTCCGGCATAGGGGACATAGGAGTCCACCCCTTCCACAAAGGAGAGCTCCGCCTGTTCGCCATCATCATAGCGCTGCCAGTTCCTGGCCCGGGCACTGCCTTCCCCCCAGTATTCCTTCATATAGGATCCGTTGATGGAAATCTTCTTGGTGGGCGATTCATCAAAGC
Organism: Erysipelotrichaceae bacterium; assembly: GCA_031272515.1. Taxonomy (GTDB): domain Bacteria; phylum Bacillota_I; class Bacilli_A; order Erysipelotrichales; family Erysipelotrichaceae; genus JAISTR01. The sequence continues at coordinate 108,985 of JAISTR010000042.1, forward strand.
GGGAGAAATACCTTCCCAGCATCAAGAAATCAGCACCCATGGCCAAAGCCAGGGTCATGTGATAATCCAGGACGATACCGCCATCCGAGCAGATCGGAATATAGGTTCCGGTCTTTTCATAGTACTCATCGCGGGCAGCCGCCACTTCCATTAAGGCAGTCGCCTGACCGCGGCCGATGCCTTTCTGCTCACGGGTGATGCAGATGGAGCCGCCGCCGATGCCGATTTTGATGAAGTCCGCACCGGCATTGGCCAGAAACAGAAAGCCGTCTTTGTCGACGATGTTGCCGGCGCCAACCTTGACCTTATCCCCATAGGTTTCCCGGATCCAGGTCAGGGTGAACTTCTGCCAGTCGGAGAAGCCTTCGCTGGAGTCAATGCAAAGCACATCTGCTCCGGCTGCAACCAAAGCCGGGACCCGGTCTTTGTAATCGCGGGTATTGATGCCAGCCCCGACCAAATAGCGCTTCTTTTCATCCAGCACTTCCAATGGGTTTTCCTTGTGTGAATCATAGTCCTTGCGAAAGACGAAGTATTTGAGGATGCCTTGCTTGTCAATAATCGGCAGGGCATTGAGTTTGTGGTCCCAGATGATGTCATTGGCCTCGCTCAGACTGATGCCCTCATTTCCGGTCACCAGCTTGTCAAAGGGGGTCATAAAGTCTTCTACTTTACTGTCCAGTGACATCCGGCTGACCCGGTAGTCACGGCTGGTGACAATCCCCAACAGCTTGGAGTTGGCAAGACCGTCAACAGTCACGGCAATGGTGCCATGTCCGGTATCCTCCTTCAGCTTGACGACATCCGCCAGGGTCTGGTCAGGACGGATGTTGGCATCGCTGACAACAAAGCCGGCCTTGGTGGCTTTCACCCGCCGGATCATCTCTGCCTGGTCTTCGATTGTTTGTGAGCCGTAAATAAAGGAAATACCGCCTTCCTTGGCCAAGGCAACCGCCATCTTTTCCCCGGACACCGACTGCATGATGGCAGAGACCAGTGGGATCTGCAAGGACAGGGATGGCTGCTTGCCTTTCTGGTATTTCACCAGCGGGGTCTTGAGTGAGACATTGGACGGGATGCATTCTTTGGATGAGTAACCCGGCACCAGCAGGTATTCGCTGAAGGTGCGGGAGGGTTCAGGGTAATACTTCGCCATAAGTTCCTCCATGTTATTGTTTTCATTATAGCGGTTTAGAGTGAATTGGCAACTGAAAAGAAGTTTCAAACAACCTTGCGAAACTGGAAAAAAATGGTAAGATAAAAGCATATTTGAAAGGAGCGTATAAAAATGGATACAGACAAGATTATTTCAACAGTGAAGTCGTTCTTTAAAAGCTACAGCAAGATCGTGGACTTTGTGTTGCTGGGTTTCACTGGCATTCTTTTGGTGCTGGCAATAATGCAAGCTGGCAAAGACACTTGGGAAGTTTTGGAGTGGGCAGATAGGATGAGAGGATTGTTCTCCGTCGTATATTTTCTGTTGATTCCGGCAATTGTCCTGGCTGTTGGGACCTTGATTTTTACCCCGGGAGCCAAAAGCAAGCTTGCCTATGTAGTGGCAGTCGTGGCTTTGGCGTATGCCTGGCTTTGCCTGAAAAAGGTAAGTCTATTAGGCTATGACTTGTATTACTTTAATGTCAACACTTTGACCTGGATTATCCTGATTTTGGTATTGGGTGGTACAGTGGCGCTGTTTGTGCTGATGCTGTTTGTCGGCAAGAGCATCTCCGTGGATGAAGCCCTCAAGAGTAGCAAAGCCTTTGCGGATAAGGCTGTGGATGAAGGCAAGAAGCTGGTGGACAAGGTCGACGGCGACAAGAAGTAAAAAAGGAAACCAAAAGGTTTCCTTTTTAGTGGATTGTTTTTAGAGTTAAGTGAAAAAAACTTCATTAATGTTCGGATATACCGAATTCTACCTGAAATTCCCTGTTTATTGAGTGAAAAAATTGATTTATTGTGAAATTCTGCTATGATAAAAAAGTCAATTGAGAAAGGGGATTGTATTAAATGGAACAAGTGAAAGATTTGTTTAAAAAGTATTCGAAGATTATTGATTTTGTGCTATTCGGGTATATGGCTTACTGTGCGGTGTTGATCATCTTGCAGATGATTACCAACGATACCTCTATCCTGGAAATGGAAACCCTGTATACCATTGGCTGGTTCTTGCAATGGCCGGTTCTGTTATTGGGAGCGGGTGTGCTGTTTTTTGCGGGGAATGCCTGGTCGAGCCGTCTGCACTATGTCGTGACCGAGGTCGCTTTGTTGTGGGGAGTCGTCAATTTCCATCGCGTATCTTCCTACGGTTTTACCTTCCACTACTTCCCGGGTGGTTTCTTTGCGCAATTAGTGCTTTTGATTCTCTACGGCGGTGCCGCTGCTCTGTTGGCCTTCATGCTGTTTACCGGCAAGACCTTCAGTGTCAATGATGCCGTGAAGGCTGCCCAATCCGCCGGCAACAAGGTCGTGGAGGAAGGCAAGAAGCTTGGCGACAAGGTCGACGGCGACAAGAAGTAGAAAAAGACAAAAAACCGGTTCGCCGGTTTTTTAAATGGTAGCAAAGCGGAAACGCTTTTTTGAATGCTTGTTCACAGAGGTTCCTTGATAAAAGTTGTAGAATGAAAGCAGAAGAAATTCAGAAGGAGGAACACAATGATTACCCTATTGGATTGTATTGAACGGATTCCGGCAATTCACCAGGACATTCTAAACCAGCGTCCGCAGCGTTTCAAGGATCTGGGGGACTATGTCAAAAACAAGGACATCCACGCCATTGTCTTTATCGGCTCCGGTACCAGCAATACCTCAGCCATTACAGCCTGCCGCTTCGTGGAAAATGTCTCCGGTCTTTCCACCTATACGCTTTTGCCCAATGAATTTTTACGCAAGAAAGACTATCCCAAAGATGCCCTGTACTGCTTTGTCTCGCAAACCGGGACCAGCACCCTGACCAACCAGGCGCTCGCTTTGGCCAAAGACAAGGGCTTATGGTCGGTATGCTTTACCGGTGATGAAGATAACAAGCTGGCCAAAGCCAGTGAAGTGCATGTCAATATCGGCTGCGGCTATGAAGAATTCGGCCAGCGCACCATCGGCTATCATGCCACCGTTTTCAGTATCATGTTAGCGGGGTTACAAATCGGATTAGTCAACGGGAATCTCTCCAAAGCCGCTTTTGATGACTATCTAAACCAGGCCGCCGCTTTGCCCGCATCCCATAAGGCGCTTAGCGCCAAAGCGGTAGACTGGTTTGATGCCAACAAGGACAAACTGATGTCCTTTGACAGCTTTGCCCTCTATGGCGCCGACGCCCTTTGGGGTGTAGCCCTGGAAGGGGCATTGAAGATTTTGGAGCTTGCCAGACGGCATCTTTGTGTCGGTTATGAGATGGATGATGGCATGCATGGCCCTACCCTGGGCTTTACCTCCAAAATCGGGGTAATCATCCTGGATGATGGCGAACATGACCAAAAGCTGTCCAAAGGACTGGCCGCTTTCACGAAAAACGAACACCAGAGCGGCTTTGTGGTCGGGGCAAACACGGTAGACGATACCGACTTTGCGTTTGCGGCTGCCAGCGGAGCCTTCAAAGCCCTGGAATATGCACCGCTGGTGCAGGTATTGGCTTACCGTCTGGCGGTGGATGCCAATGTACCGGTCATCGCCATCAAAGACCACAAGGAAGCTGATAAGGAAGAGAAGTACTTTAATACCCACGATGAAGAATTAGCTTGAAATTATGCCAAAAAAGGTTGGTGCGGGTAAAATTCAAACAGAATTTTAACCCGCACATCCCGAAAACCATTTTTCTTTGACAAGTTCCAGAAAAATGCTTATATTGAATAAAAAACTGGAGAAAGAAAACATGAAAAAACGCATGATACTGCTTGGCTTCACGATTCTGCTGCTCTTATTGACTGGCTGCAATCCGACTTCCACTGCCCCCAAAACCTTGAGTGAAGAGGAGCTGTTGGCGAAGTACGGATTGACCGGTATGTCCATCAAGGAGATGATGGCCTATCTGGAGGAGTCGGTGGATGACACCGATGCCTTCAATGCCAGTGTCCACCCGACCTATCTGGAACTTACGGATAAGGCGAGCGAGACTGTCATCGATCTGCCGATTGAAGATGGTTTCTATCTTTCCGTAGCTCCCTATATTGAAGAGACCCACGAGTGCTATTTCCATAACCTCGCCACCTGTAAAGGCGAACTGGCGCATGTGACTGTACATGTGACCTTTACCGAAACGGATGGCACCGTGTTGGTGGATGAAGATTTACAAACCTATCAGAACGGATTCTTCGCCATCTGGCTGCCGCTGGATGATGAGGGCTTGCTGGAAATCACCTACATCAGTGAGGATGGCTTAACCTACTTTGGTTCAGAGGAAATCACCACCTATGATGATCCGGTGGAGGATCCAACCTGCATCACGACCATCCAGCTGATTGCCCCACAACCGTATTAAAGATTGTAAACCCAAGAGCCGCAAGGCTCTTGGTTCGTGTTAGAATGTTGTTGTCAGGAGGTAAGGACATGAAGACCATTTATCTGGCAGCCGGCTGCTTCTGGGGTGCCCAGAAATACTTTGATTATCTGACTGGTGTCAAGTATACGGAGGTTGGCTATGCCAACGGGAATATCGATGACCCGACTTATCCGGTTGTCAAGAAGGGGGATACCGGCTTTGCGGAAACCGTGAAGGTGGATTACGACCCCGAGCAAATCACCCTAGAGGAAATTGTGACCCTGTTTTTTGAAGCGATTGATCCGACCACCCTCAACCGGCAGGCGCACGACATCGGTACCCAGTACCGCAGCGGTGTCTACTACGTCGATGAAGCCGATGAGCCAATCATCGCTGCGGTTCGCGATAAGGTACAGAAACAATATGAGGATGATGTTGTGACTGAGATTTTACCGCTGTCAAACTTTTACAGTGCCGAGGAATACCACCAGAAATATTTGGATAAGAATCCGACCGGCTATTGTCATATCTCCAATGCTTCCTACGAGCGCATCAAAAACTACAAGAAAAAATGAAACCGGAATTATTGGCACCCGCGGGCAGTCCAGAGGCACTTCAAGCCGCCTTGGCTTATGGTGCGGATGCCCTTTATCTGGGGGGAAAGAGTTTTGGGGCGCGGGCATTCGCGGCCAATTTTTCGCTGGAAGAACTGGCTGAAAGTGTAAAAGCAGCCCACCTTTTGGGTGCCAATGTCTATGTGACCGTCAATACCCTGATTTACCAGCATGAACTTGCAGAGCTCAGGGCATTTTTGTCTGAGCTGGTGAAACTGCAGGTGGACGGGGTACTGGTCCAGGATCTGGGGGTAATCCGGATTATCCAAAATGAATTTGAAAGCCTGCGACTGCATGCCAGCACCCAGATGAATCTGCATAACCAGGCTGGCCTAAACTTCGCCCATGACAATGGCTTTGTGCGGATTGTGTTGGGGCGCGAGTGCAGCCTGAAAGAAATCAAAAGCTGGCAGCGCCATGACCTGGAGCTGGAAGTGTTTGTACAGGGGTCGCTTTGTTTCTGCTATTCCGGGGCCTGTTCTCTGTCCTTTAGTGCCGGCGGACGCAGCGCCAACCGCGGTGCCTGTGCCCAGCCCTGCCGTCTGCCTTACCGGCTTTTTATAAACGATAAACAAATCACTACCCAAGGGGATTATCTCTTAAGTCCCAAGGATCTCTATACCGCCGACCGGTTAGAGCCCTTAATCGAAGCTGGAATTGGCGCCTTTAAGATTGAAGGGCGCATGAAGAAACCGGAATATGTTGCTGCTGCGGTCCGGCTTTACCGCAGTGCCATTGACAATATTACGAAACATCAAGATACGGATCTGACCGGTTTCACAGCTGATTTAAAACAGGTCTATCATCGCGGTTTCACAGGCGGGTATCTGTTTGAGGATCCTAACTGGATTGGCTTGACACAGCCCAACCATCAGGGAAAACCGATTGGGGTCATCACCAAAATCGACAAAGGCCGCATGCAGGTGAAGCTCAGTGAACCTTTACGGCAGTCGGATGGTATCCGGATTATCACAAAAAACAAAGAGGTCGGCTTTATGGTCAACCGCCTGTATGTGAAAGAGCTGCTTGCCAATACCGGAAATCCTGGACAGGAGGTCTGGCTGAAGGCCGAACCGGAAGTGGCGGTCGGGGACATTGTTTATAAAACCCTGGACAGCCAGCTGAATCTTGCATTGTTAAAAGAAATTAAGGCCAATCCCAGGCGCGTAGACATTACGATGGAGTATGAAATCGAAGTGGGAAAACCTCTGCGCTTGACTTTAAATGATGGTGTGCACCAAGTTATGGTGGAAGGGGACGTGGTACAAAAAGCCAGGAAGGCTCCCTGGACCAGGGATCTATTACAATCGCATCTGGATAAAGTCAAAGACAGCGTCTACCGCATGACCAGTATCAGCGGCAGCCTGGGTGAGGACTGTTTCTTTCCGGTTGCCACCTTGAACACTTTAAGAACAAAAGCAATTCAAAAACTGGATGAAGTTCGCCTGAAAAGACCAGTGAACACTCCCTTCAAAGCGGTTTTGAAAGAACCTAAACCGCTGGTTTCTCTGCCTTATGACTGCTTGATTCAGGTAGAGACAAAAGCGCAGGCAGCGATGGTCCAAAAGCTGGGACTTCCTGTCATCCATGAGGATTTACAAACTGCTGATATTCTGGCTTTGCGCCAAATCAATGAGCACTCTGTCTATCCAAAGGCAAAGGCGGTTTTGATCCATAGTCATGGCGACCTCTTACAGTCCTACCCGCAAAAGATTGCCTCCAGCACCCTTTATGCCGCCAACAGCGAAGCCCTGAAATTTCTGGCAGCCTATGGGGTCAGCGGTGCCGTCTTGCCCTATGAGCTGGACAATGATGATGCCAGGCTTTTGGCGGAAGCCACAAAAAAAGAACTGCCTGGCTTTACTTTGTACCAGCAGGTTTACGGCAGAGTGCAATTGATGATTGCCAAACACTGCTGCATCAAGCAAGCGCTGTCACTACCAGAGTGTCAGACCTGTCATCAAAGTGCGTGCAAGCTATTAACAAGGGACAATAGAGAACTTTTGATTCTGGGCGACATGGATTGCCACATGCGTTTATTCGGCGAAGTACAAACCGCAAAACAAATTGTGGGCAAACCGTTTTTCCGCTTTGTGGATGAGACCCCCCAAACCGTCAAAGAGATTCTCGAAGCATATTTGAAAGCCGCTGGCGCCAAATAGAAAATTCAAGCATCCAGGGCAATCCTGATGCGCTATAATAAAAAGGTAAGAGAGGAACTATCAATGACTACAAAACAAGCAAAGCTTACGAAACAGGAGACCAGCTGGATTCTCTACGACGTAGCAAATTCCGCCTTCACCATGGTTTTGACCGCCTCGATTCCGGTATTTTTCAGAGCCCTGGTGGATGGGGATGCCCTGGAGAATGTCGTCAACAACCCGCTGGTCAAACTGATTTCCAGCGGCAATATTTCCGCCGCCCTGGCTGGCAGTGAACAGGCTTATGAAGCCATCAAGAGCTCGCTGTTTGCGGCGATGACGGTTGTGTCCACGGTTGTGGTGGCGGTGCTGGCCCCGATTTTGGGGGCGATTGCGGACCACCGCAACATGAAGAAGCGGCTGTTTACCCTGGCCTTACTGCTGGGGGTCTGCGGCTTATTATCGCTGGGTATCACCACCAACTGGATGGCTTATCTGCTGTTATTGTTTCTTGCCAGAATCGGCTATTCTTCCTGCAACGTCTTCTATGATTCGATGCTGACGGACGTGACCACTGATGAGCGCATGGACAACGTGTCGGCTCTGGGCTTCGCCTGGGGCTATATCGGCAGCTGCGTGCCCTTTATCATCGGCATCGTTTTAATATTGAAGGCAGAGTCCTTTGGCATTGGTACCGGGCTTGCGACCCAGCTTTCCTTTATCATCACGGCCATCTGGTGGATTGCCTTTACGATTCCGCTTTTGAAGAATGTCAAGCAGGTCCACTACCGGGATGACAAGCTGGAAGTTGGCAAAATCTTCGGACGGCTTTTGGAAACCCTCAAAAAGATCTCCAAAAACAAGAAACTGTTTTTGTATATCATCGCCTACTTCTGCTACATTGACGGGGTCTATACCATCATCTCGATGGCGACCACCTATGGCTCGGAAGTCGGTCTGGGACAGACCGATATGATTTTGGCCCTGCTTTTAACCCAGTTTGTGGCCTTTCCCTTCGCGATTCTCACCGGCAAGCTGGCGCAGAAATACAATCCGCTGCTTTTGATTCGCGGCTTTATCTGTATTTATATCTTCGCCTGCGTGTTCGGTTTCTTTTTGCAGTATGCCTGGCAGTTCTGGGTGCTGGCGGTTACCATCGGCCTGGCCCAGGGCGGGATTCAGGCGCTCTCGCGCTCCTACTATGGCAAGCTGATTCCCAAGAAGGAGTCCAATGAGTACTTCGGCTTCTTTGATATCTTCGGGAAATTTGCGGATTTCTTCGGACCGATGATTATGGGACTGAGCGCTTCGCTCTTGGGGGCTTCCAAATACGGAATTCTGGCATTGAGCGCACTGTTTATCATCGGTTTTGTCCTGTTAATGTTCGTTCAAAAAATCGCAGACTGACCCGGCTTGCAAACAGGCAGCTTTTTGCCTGTTTTTTTTATGGGTCGCAGGCAGAAATGCCGCGGTTCTCTGCTATAATGGTTGAGAGATGAAAGGAAATTCTATGGAAAGACTGACTGTGGTGGTTCCCTGTTACAACGAAGAGGAAGCACTGCCGATCTTCTATAACACGATTGTGGAAGTTGCCAAACAGCTGCCGGATCTGGATTTTGAGTTTTTGTTTGTCAACGACGGCTCCAAGGACAAAACGTTGGAGATTATGCGCGAACTGCATAAAAAGGACCAGCGCGTGCGCTATGTCTCCTTTTCCCGCAACTTCGGCAAGGAAGCCGGCATCCTCGCCGGCTTGAAGTCCGCCAGCGGGGATATGGTCACGCTGATGGATGTTGACTTGCAGGATCCGCCCTCACTATTACCGCAAATGGTGGCGTTGATGAAGGAAAAGAAAGTGCACCATGTTGCCACCAGGCGGGCAACCCGCAAGGGCGAGCCGGTGCTGAGGTCTTTCTTTGCGCGGCTGTTCTACAAGTTCATCAATAAAATCTCCAAGACGGAGATTGTCGATGGCGCCAGGGACTACCGTTTGATGTCCCGGGCGATGGTCGATGCGATTTTAAGCCTTTCGGAAGTCAACCGCTTCTCCAAAGGCATCTTTGGCTGGGTGGGCTTTGAGACCGAATGGATTTCCTTTGACAATGTTGAGCGCAGTGCCGGGGTGACCAAGTGGTCGTTCTGGTCACTGTTGATGTATTCCCTGGATGGCATCACTGCCTTTTCCACCGCACCTTTGGCCATTGCCTCCTTTATGGGCTTTCTGTTTTGCGGGGTGTCCTTTCTGGCGATTATCATCATCATCACTCGCCATTTCATGGGCGTAGAGTCCGCCTTCGGCTGGGCTTCGATGGTGGTGTCCCTGTTCTTTCTGGGGGGCATACAATTGCTATGCATGGGCATTCTGGGCCAGTATCTCTCCAAGACCTATCTGGAAACCAAACACCGTCCGGTCTTCATCGTTGAGGAGACGGAGAAGGATATATGATCAAACTGTTTGCGTCGGATATCGACAACACCCTGGAAAATGATTCATTCCCGCTCAGTGAGCGGGTGAAAAAAGCGATGGTTGAAATGCAAAAAAAGGGGGTCACCCTGGTTTTGGCGACCGGCCGCATTCTCAAAAGCGTGCTGCCGATGATTGAAGCCTTTGAGATGGAACGCTTTCACGGCTATGCGATCTGCCATGGTGGTTCGCTGGTCTATGATTGTTCTAGCAAAGAAATTATCGAGAGCCTGGATATCAAACCGGAAGGGCTCGCAGAGCTATATGCCTATGCCAAAGAACATCAGCTTGGATACTGTTGTGACCAGAGGGACGCAGTCATCTGCACCGAGTACGGCCCCGGTCCGGCCTACGACTTTGAAGTCGTGGGCATGGATGTAATCCTATCCCGGCTGCACTTTATGTCCTATATCAAGGAACCGGTCTTTAAGTCCGGGTTCACCGCCTCTAAGGAAGTATTGGATGAAAAGACCGCAGATGCCATCGCCAGGTTTTCTAAGGACTATACCATCTACCGGGCTACTCCCACCAATATCGATATCACCGTTGCCAAAGCCTCCAAAGGCCAGGCGTTAGCCAACCTGGTAAAGCGGTTGGGCTTGAAAAAAGAAGAGATTCTGGCGTTGGGCGATGGTGATAACGACATTGGCATGATTGAGCTGGCTGGAATCGGCTTAGCCATCGGCAATGGCAGCGTAGCAATTAAAAAAGCAGCAGACCGGGTATTGGACCGGGTCGAGAGAGAAGGTGTACTCAAAGCCATTGAATTGGCTTTGCAAGGATAATTCATGGAAGATGTAGAACTCTTATTACAGAAACTGTCACTGGATGACAAGATCCGCCTGATCAGCGGCACCGTCAACGGCAATGGCCGCGGTTTTCAAAAACTCAAGATTCCGGTGATGCATACCGCGGAAGCATTCAGCGGCCTGCGCAAGCCGGTTCCCTCGAAACTGCGCAAAGCGCAGGGGGTGCTCTATCCGGCCATCTGTTATCCATCCCCAGCCTGTCTTGGCAACAGCTGGGACCGCACACTGATGTCCCACATCGGCCGTCAGATCGGCTTGGAGGCCAAGAGCCAAAAGCTGGATCTGGTGATGGTGCCGGGCCCCAATGTCAAGCGCTCGCCGCTCTCCGGCCGCAATTTTTCCTACTACGGGGAAGACCCGGTCTTAAACGGCAATTTGGCCGCCAACTTCGTATTGGGGATTCAATCCGCCAGAGTCGGTGCGGTTTTGTCCAATTTTGTTTTGGACCAGCAGGAAGGGGACCGCTGGACCTTGGATGCCATCGTCGATGATCGGGCCTTGAATGAGATTTATCTGCGACCCTTTGAAATTGCCATCCATCAATCCCGGCCTTTGGGTATTAAAACCGCCTATCATATGTTGAACAACCAGCCTTTGCCCAGTGCCAAAAACCTGCTGACAGAACTCTTGCGGGTGCGCTGGGGCTTCAGCGGACTGGTACTGGCGGATTCCTCCGCCATCGCCAACCGTCCGGCTTCGATTATGGCTGGCTGCGACTTCGAGGTTGGCAATACCCAGGGCTACAGTGAGAAGACCGTCCGCGAAGCCGTGCGCGATCGCACCTTGTACAAGGACTATGTCAACGAAGCGGCCCGCCGCTATCTCAATATCATCCGCATTTTACAAAACGCCTCGGTCGATGATGAAAGCTTCGTACCGATGACCGGACACCAGATGGCCCAGACCGCCTTGGAGTCCAGCGCCGTATTGTTGAAAAACGACGACAAGGTGCTGCCTTTGGATTTGGACGACGCCCTGGCGATTGTCGGCCGCTATGCGACCAGCCCGCGCATTCAGGCAGGCGGTATCTATGATGTGCGGCCGCGCAAAGTTGAGAATTTCATCGATATCCTCAAGACCCACCGGATCGTCCATGAATTTGTCAACGGCTTTTCCATGGAACGCTCAGCCAGCGGTGCTTCGCAGACCGAGGAAGCGCGGGTCATCGCCCGCCGCAACAACAAGGTGATTTTGTTTCTGGGCTGCGGCGAGAGCTTTGAGCAGGCCGGCAAGGACCGCAGTGATCTGCGCTTGCCCACCAATCAGGAAGAAATCATTGAAGAGCTGGCGAAGGAAAACCCCAATATCATCGTGGTGCTGACTTCCGGCTCGGTCGTGGAGATGCCCTGGATCAATTCCGTCAAGGCGGTATTGCAGCTAAACTATGCCGGGGAAGCCGCCGGGGCGGCGACTTACCGGCTGCTCTATGGCAAGGTCAATCCCAGCGGCAGGCTGGCGGAGACCTATCCCTTCAAGGCCAGTGATGCCCCAACCAAGGATTCTTTCCCGATGGGGCCCAAGAGTGTCACCTATCTCGAGAGCCTGTATGTGGGCTATCGCTACTATGATGCGGCGCAGAAGGCGGTGCTGTTTCCCTTTGGCTACGGACTTTCCTATACGACCTTTGAATACTCCAACCTGTTATTGGAGAATACAACCCTGGCGGAAAATGAATCGCTGTCTTTGGCGATTACGATTACCAACACCGGAGAGGTGGACGGCCATGAGACCATCCAGCTCTACCTGGAAGCCCTCACCAGCGTCAACTATCATCCCAAGCGCGAGCTCAAGGACTTTGCGAAGGTCTTTGTGAAGGCCAAGCAGTCCAAGACCGTGCTCTTTGATTTGCCCTATGCCGTCTTTGCGACCTATGATGACAGCCTGAAGCGCTTTGTGGTGGAAGGCGGCAGCTTCAAGGTGGTGCTGGCAGAGCACTCAAGAGCCCAGGGCATCAGTGAAACCATCACCGTGGCGGGTACCAAAGGGGTCAACCGCATCACTTCCTTGCCGGAATACTATGATTTGTCTGAGCGCGGCTTTTCGCGCGAAGCGTTCAAGAAACTGACCATGACCCCGATTGCGGACAATGTCGCCGACCGGCCGGGGCAGTTTACGATGGAGACACCGATGAAGGAAGTGCGCAAGAGCACCTTCGGTAAGACCGTCTACCGCTGGATGCAGCAGCAGGCTGCCCGCGATCTGGACTTGACCCATGATGCCCAGACCAACCTGCGCTATGTGCAGCGGATTGTCGATGAGATGCCTTTGCGGGCAGCCATCACCCTGACCCATGGCCGCTATGGGATCGCCTTATGCAATAAAATGCTGGATGCTGTGAATGGCAGGGGCGGGGCTTTGTCCATCTACTGGCGCATGTTTGTGCAATTTTTGTTTAGTCCTTTCGCGAAAAAGTAGAAAAAACTGCTATGTTAATAGGGGAAGGAGTAAAACAGGTTCGCTTCGAATCTGTTTTTTTATGGTGATGATGTTATTTTGGTGCGCGTTTGCAGTATTGGCAGTTCAGGATTATCTGAAAGGGGAAATCCAGCTTTGGTGGCTGGTGTTTCTGGCGTCGTTTAGGCATTTATGGCCCTATGGGCTATTACTGGTTTTGGTACTGGTCTATCCGTTATTGGCGAAGTGGATTGGCGGTGCCGACCTTTGGGTGCTCACTCTTTTATTGACCCGCTATTCTCTTTATCAGGTTTCTCTGATGCTCTTGGTGAGCTCTGCCCTGGGGATTCTCTGGTGCCTGCTTTTGCACAAGAAGTCATTGCGCTTTCTGCCATTTCTGTTTTTGGCAGCGGTTTTTGTGCATGTTTTCTGTTAATGGCAGGCTGTTTGTAGATTTCCAAAGTTTTAGTAAACAAAAGACATATCCGGCTTTGGTGATTTTATGTTACACTTAAGATGCAATGGAACCACTGAAAAAACTGAAAAAAGTTTTCGATACCGAACTCTCCATGATCCGCCTGCTGAAGGTGGCCATCCTCATGGTGATTTTATTTCTGTTCTTATTGACAAGCAACTTCTGGGGGGAAATCTGGCATAAGCTCTCCGTGATCCTGTTACCGTTTTTTGTGGGAGCGATTATCGCCTATATCGTGCACCCCTTAATCGGCAAGCTGGCAAAACTGAAGATCTCCCGCAACATCTCCATTCCCCTGATTATTCTTTCCATGTTTGCGTTTTTAAGCTGGGTGCTGATTTCGCTTTTGCCTTTGGTCTATAATGACGCCATCAACTTCATCAACACCCTGCGTGATTCCGTCCTGCAGCTGTATGACTGGTATCTGGAAATGTCACAGGAACCCAGTGAAATCGTCAAGCTGCTCTCCGATCAGGTGGTAAACTACCTCAATGACTACAAGAGCTGGTTTCCCAACCTGACGGTCATCGTACCGCAGATCATCAACAGCTTCATCAATTTCTTCACCAACGCGATCCTCTCCATCATCGTCGCCATCTATGTGCTCTTTGATTTTGACAATATCGCCGCGACCACCTACAAAATCGCCGGAAGAATCTCCGGCAAACTGCCGGAGATGATCAAGGCAGTCGACAATGAGGTCAGTGACTACCTCAGGGCGATGTTTGTTTTAATGGCCATCCGCTTTGTGGAATACGGTCTGCTGTATTACCTGGTGGGTCACCGCTACTGGCTGATTATGGGCTTATTCTCCAGCTTATCCCTGATTGTTCCCTACTTCGGTCCGACTTTGGCCAATGCCATCGGCCTTTTGACTTCGCTGGTTTTGCCCTGGAGCAGTTCCCTGATCCTGCTGGTCTTTATGATTATCCTCTCGCCGGTGGATACCTACATCATTTCGCCCTTTATCCATGCCAGAAACAATGAAGTCAAACCGCTATGGACGCTGTTTTCGGTTTTTGCGGGCGGGATTTTGTTCGGGGCTTTCGGCATCATGATTGCCGTTCCGGTCTACATGTCCCTGCGTGCGATTTTCCGATTGATGCATGAAGAGGAACCGCAGCTTGAATAACCTGCGGTTTTGTTTTGTTTGGGCAGTTTGTAATTGAAAGGACAAAAACCATGACAAAAAATGAACCCTTTGAAATTCTAAAGCAGATCAACTACATCCGGGCTTCCGGTTCAGCCAAAGAGAAAGAAGCCGCAATCCATCTTCAGGGCCTTTTAAAAAACTGGGGCTTGAATGCCTGGCTGGAGGAGTTTGAGGTACCGCTTTATAAGGTGGAGGAAGCTTTTATCAGCGCCAAGGGCAAAACCTATGCGGCTTCGCCGCTAAGAAACAGTCCGGCTATTGATATTGAGGCACCATTTTACTATGTAGACCAACTGCGCGAAGCGGACTTTGCGACATGCCAGGGCGGGGTCGTCCTGACGCAATCAGTCAAGGCTTCACACGATAAGCTCAAGGATTCGGGGATTAAGGGCATCTTACTGGCGGAAGGCCGGGCGATTGACCCGCCGTCCTACCGCCATCCCCAAGGCAACGGTTTTGATTTTGAAGCCTATCTCTCCAATGTTCCGACCCTGCGCATCCATATCCAGGATGCCTTACAGCTTTTGAAAGAGGAAGTCAAAACCGTGCATTTCAAATTGCAGGCAATAACTTATAAAGGCACTTCCCAAAATGTGGTGGCAGATGTGCCGGGTGCGGTAGCGGAGACCTTGTTGGTGGGAGGGCACTATGACAGTGTCCCGGAAGGTCCGGGAATCCGCGACAATGGCGGTGGCAGCGCAATCGTCGCCTCTATGGCCTATTATTTCAGCAAGCATCCCTTAACCCGCAGCCTGCGCTTTATCTTTTTTGGGGCGGAGGAAATCGGCTTGTATGGCAGCCGGGATTACATCAAGCGCCATCGGGATGAACTATCGAAGTATCCAATGCTGATGAATATCGATGTGGCTGGCTCTGCCATCGGCAGCAACCACATCATGGTGCAGGGCTATAATGACCTGGTACGGCAGATGTGCAAGTGTGTGGCAGAGCTCAACTATCCGGCCGAGGTCAATGCCAGGATGGTGGGCAGCGACTCGACACCCTTTGGGGTGGCCGGGGTGCCGTCCTTCATGATTGCCAGAGGGTCGCATCCGGGTCTGTCCTTCAACCATACCAAGGATGACCGCATTGAGTTTGTGGACCCAAAACAGCTGGATGCGATGGCAGAATTTTGCATCGAATCATTGAAACTGATTGACAGCCGGCATAAGCTGGCCTTTCGAAGGGGACTTACCCCCAAGCTGACAAAGGAATATGAGAAGAGGATGAAGCTGCTGTATGGGGAA
This sequence comes from Erysipelotrichaceae bacterium, assembly GCA_031272515.1. GTDB lineage: Bacteria > Bacillota_I > Bacilli_A > Erysipelotrichales > Erysipelotrichaceae > JAISTR01. Next base: position 124,753 of record JAISTR010000042.1, read on the forward strand.
TAGGGATAGGTTTTGGGGAATTTGTTTTTGACTGTATCCGCATTGACAAACCTCCCGTTTCCCCGTATATTTATTAGGAAGGATCTGCCGGACATGTCCGGATTCGCTTCAATCAGAGAGAAGGGTGCTTTGGTGAAAACCCTTTGCGAAGCACTGGCGGATACCGCCGGCAGCCTGATACCAGGAAATGGGTATCCGTTCTCCGCGTTAAGGAATCAAGTCGCATGCCCATTGTGGCATGACTGAAGGTGGTACCGCGCACTGTCGTCCTTGTCAGGCGCGTTTTTTATTGGAGGAAAAGGTATGATCAACATCAAGGAAAACCTCGCATTGAATACGCTGAACCACTCCTGTGCCCACCTGTTGGCACAGGCAATCAAGCATCTCTATCCGCAGGCGAAGTTCTGGGTCGGACCGGTCATCAGTGACGGGTTCTACTATGACATGGATTTGGGGGATGCGGTCATCCGGGAAGAGGATTTAGGGGCAATCGAGAAGGAAATGAAGAAGCTTGCCAAGGATGGCAAGCGGATTGTCCGCGAAGAATTGTCGAGAGAGCAGGCATTAGAGCTGTTTGCGGATGACCCTTACAAGATTGACTTAATCGAAAACATGGAAGAAGGGGAGGTCATCTCCACCTACCGCCAGGGCGACTTTGTCGACCTGTGCCGGGGACCGCACGTGGAATCGGTCAAAGTACTGAAGTTCTTCAAGCTGCTGAAGGTTTCCGGTGCTTATTTCAAGGGTGATTCCAAAAACAAGATGCTGCAGAGGGTCTATGGGATTTGCTTTGAAAATGAGGCAGAGCTCAAGGATTACCTGAACTTTCTGGAGGAAGCCAAAAAGCGCGACCACAAGAAGCTGGGCAGGGAGCTCGATCTGTTTATGATGAGTGAATATGCGCCAGGCATGCCTTTCTTTTTACCCAATGGCATGATTTTGCGAAATGTCCTGGAAAACTTCTGGTACAGCGAGCACGCCAAGGAAGGCTATCAGTTCATCAAATCCCCGATTATGATGAGCCGGGCGCTCTGGGAGATCTCCGGGCACTGGGAAAACTACAAGGCCAACATGTACACCTCGGCGGTGGATGAGCAGGAATATGCCATCAAGCCGATGAACTGCCCCGGCTCCCTGCTGGTATTTAAAAACGGCTTTTATTCCTATAAAGACCTGCCGATTCGCATGGGCGAACTCGGTCAGGTCCACCGTCATGAAGCCAGCGGCGCCCTTAATGGGCTGTTCCGGGTGCGTTCCTTCACCCAGGATGATGCCCACATCTACATGCGCGAAGATCAGATAGAAGGGGAGGTCATCCGCTTGATCGCCTTCATCGAGCGCATGTATGCGGTCTTTGGCATGGAGTACCGGATTGAACTGTCCACCCGACCTGAGGAAAAATACATCGGTTCCATCGAGGTTTGGGACAAGGCGGAAGCGGCACTCGCCAAGGCTTGCGAAGCGGCAGGCAAAGACTACAAGGTCAATCCCGGGGATGGGGCCTTCTATGGCCCCAAGCTGGATTTTCATATCAGTGACTCCCTGGGCAGGGAGTGGCAGTGTGCCACCATCCAGTTGGATATGAACCTGCCGGAGCGCTTTGATATCACCTATGTGGATGCGGACCAAAGCAAGAAGCGGGCGGTGATGCTGCACCGGGTTATCTATGGCTCCATAGAGCGCTTTATCGGCATCTTGATTGAGCACTACGGCGGGGCATTCCCCTTATGGCTGGCTCCGGTGCAGGTACAGATCATCCCGGTATTGCCCGAGGTCCACAGCTCTTACGCGCAGGCGGTCAAAGAGCGCCTGGAACAGGCGGGAATCCGGGTGGTGATGGATGAGCGCAACGAGAAGCTTGGCTACCGTCTGCGGGAAGCCCAAATGAAAAAAATCCCCTATTCCATTGTGTTGGGAGACAAGGAGCAGGAGGCAGAATCAGTGAATATTCGCCCTTATAATTCCCAGGATCAGGAAGTTTTACCGCTAGCTGACTTCTTGAAAAAACTTGAAAGCGATATCATTGAACATAAATAGCACTTCACCATTGAAGTGCTATTTTCTATGTGATATTATTAACAAGGTTAGATGATGGAGGTGCTTATGAAGAAGTTATTAATCTTGCTTACCGTGATGCTGTTGGTGAGCGGCTGTTCTGTAAAACAGGGCGGATCTTCCGGCAGCAGTGATCCAGAACCCAAAGGCCCAGCCTTGCAGATACTGGCCCCCAAAGGGGCACCGGCTTTGAGCTTATTGGCATATGAAAATGCATACGGACCGGACTCGCTGACCCTGGTGGATGGCTCCGATTTACTGCAGGCGGCCTTCGCCAACCCGAGTCCGGAATATGATGTGATTATCGCACCGCTCAACCTGGGTGCGAAACTGATGAGCAGCGGCAATACCGAATACAGGCTGGCCGGGGTTGTGACCTGGGGAAACCTGTATCTGGTGGTCAACGATGCTTTGGCGGATGATACCAGCCTGCCGGTTGCCCTCTTTGGGGAGGGTGCAGTACCGGAGAAGGTACTGGTCACCGCTTTGGATGCCGATTCCGTCTTTGGCGACCGTGACATCCTCTATCTGCCCTCCGTTGCCGAAGTGCAGGGGCAATTATTGGCGGAGAAATCAGCCATCGGACTGGTGGCAGAACCGGCTTTGAGCGCCCTGTTGATCAAAGCGGCCCAAAGCAACATGAGCTTTTCGATTCTGGCGGATTTGCAGGTGGAGTGGAAAAACGCGACCGGCAGCAGCAACTATCCGCAGGCCGGGGTCTTTGTACTCCCCAAGAGTGTAAGCGATAAGGCCGATGCCTACAGCGCCTTTATCGATGCGCTGACTGCCATGAATGTCTATGCTGAAAACCCCGAAGGGGTAGAGGCCTTGTTGGCAGGCAAGGAAGACCTGTTTGGAACCCCGGCAGCCGCAGTTATTGTCAGTGCCTGGCCGAAGATGAACATCGCCTACAAGCCGGCTTCTGAATGTGTGAGTGAAATGAACGCCTTTTTACAGCTGTTTAATATAAATGATGTCGCAGAGTATATAATAAAGTAGAGGGCATTTGTGAAGAAGCGCGGTTTTCTAACAGGTGTACTGCTGGTTTTGGGCTGGCAGTTGGCAGCGATGCTGATTCATCGCGAGGTGGTGGTACCGCCGCCTTTGGCGGTAATCGCCAAGATGTGGGCGGATGTGCAATCGCCGCTGTTCTATCAAAGCGTCGCCATTACCCTGAGTCGCTGTCTGTTGGGACTGTTTCTGGCAATGAGCCTGGGCATTGCCCTGGGGCTTGTAGCCGGGTATTGTCCAAAGGCTGAGCAGTATCTCAGCCCTGTCCTCAGCATCCTCAAAGCCGTTCCCAACATCTCGGTGATTATCATCCTTTTGATTTGGGTGGGGGCTGAGAAGAGCGTACTTGCGATTTCCTTTTTTGTGATTTTTCCGGTGTTCTACACCAATGTTTTAACCGGGGTACATGCCATCAGCCCTCTGCACAGGGCGGTGCTGGCAGTGATGCCCACGAGTAAAAGCTATCAGCTGTTTGCGATTACGCTGCCCTTATGTGCCCCGCAGATCTATGCCGGTCTACTGCTTACCAGCGGGCTGGGACTCAAGGTCAGTATCATGGCGGAGATCTTGGGACAGGTGAGAGCCGGCATGGGCAAGCAGATGTACTTCGCCAAGGTCGACTTTGACATGGTATCCATCTTTGCCTGGACGATTTGGATTATTATATTGGTCAGTTTAATGACAGCGTTATTGAAACGCACCAGAAAGTGGTTCTTTACTACCAGCAGGTAGTGAGAAATAAATGAAGTGGAGGAATATATTATGGAAGGATTAAATGCCGCCAGCAAGAAAAAAATTGCGATGGCGGTGGCAGCACACAAAGATGAAAAGGGACCCGTCAAGCTGATGCTGCATGACATTCAGCATGAACTGGGCTACATTCCCTTTGAAGCGATGGAAGCCATCAGTGAAGCGACCGGGGTTTCGGTTGCGGAGGTGTATGGGGTAGTGACCTTCTACACCCAGTTTACCACCCAGCCCAAAGGCAAGCACATCATCAACATCTGCATGGGTACCGCCTGTTATGTCAATGGCAGCCAGATGCTGTTGGACCGGATTTTGGAGCTTACCAAGGCACCGGTCAACGGCACCAGTGAGGACGGCCTGTTCTCTTTGGATGCGACCCGCTGTCTGGGCGCCTGCGGTCTGGCCCCGGTGGCGATTGTGGATGGCAAGGTGTATGGCCAGGCCTACACTTCCAAAGCGGTGGAAAACTTCGTACTGGAAACGCTGAAAGCGTCACGGATGAAAAACTGATGACCCTGGAGCAGATTCTGCAAATCTTAAACGGCAAGGAGGTCTACCTGCCCAATGAAGAAGCATTGGCGCAGGATTTTGCCTTTGTTTCGGCAACCGATTTGATGAGCGATGCCCTGGCCATGGTGAAAACGCAGGAGGACAGGACCATTCTGGTCACCGGACTGGTCAATGCCCAGGCCTTCCGCACCGCCCAGATGCTGGATATCACCAACATCATCTTCGTGCGCGACAAGCAGCCCTCCGAGCGCGACCTGGCGGTCGCCGAGGAGTTGGGCTGCAATGTCTTCTCTTCGCCTTTAAGCATGTATGAAGCCTGCGGACGCCTGTATGAAGCAGGTTTGAGGACGGCGACCCGATGAGGGAGACCTACCAGGTCCAAAAAGAGGACTTTGCCAATGCCGGCAAGGTATCCTCCCATATCAAAACCACGCTCAAGCAACTGGGTGTGGAGCCGGCGCTGTTGCGCCGGATTGCGATTGCCGTCTATGAGGCGGAAATCAACATGGTGATTCACTCCGATGGCGGAGCGATTACGATGGAAATCGATGAGGGCAGCATCCGCTTTACCTTTGCGGATCAAGGCCCGGGGATTGCGGATATAGAAGCCGCGATGCAGCCCGGCTATTCTACCGCCAATGAAGCAGCCAGGGAATTTGGCTTTGGGGCCGGGATGGGCTTGCCCAACATCCAAAGAAACAGCGATAGCTTCGATATCCAAAGCTCTCCTGCCGGAACGATCTTGAACTTAAGCTATGAGGTGAACCCATGAGTACGGTAATCTCCTATACCCTGAAGCAGTGCACCCGCTGCAACAAGTGCCTCAAGCAGTGTCCGACTTCCGCTTTGACGGTGAAGGACGAACGGATTGTGATTGAGTCCAAGCGCTGCATCAACTGCGGAGCCTGCCTGGATGCCTGCGTCCATCAGGGCATGCAAGCCAAAGGCAGTACCCTGGCGGATTTGGAGAACTATGACTACACCGTCGCCCTGATTCCCACGGCGGTATTTGGGGATTGCGAGACTCCGGCAGAAGCTGCTACCCTGACGGCTGCGATTGGCAAGCTGGGCTTTGATGAGGTGGTGGAGCTGAGCAGCTACGACGGGGCCTTAATGAATGCCCTGGAGGAAGTTTTGGCCAGCGATACCGGCAGCGGACCATTGATCTGGGGGTTTTGTCCGGTGGTGCACGCCTGGATCAAAGAAACCTATCCGGCCTTGTTGGACCGGGTGATTCCCTTTGTACCGGTCAGTGAACTGGCAGCTGCTGATGTGCGCAAGCGTTTAAAAGCGAAATATGAAAACATTGGCATCTTTCATTTATGCGAATGCGTCAGCAAGCTGGCGATGGCCAAATATCCCTATGGCGGCAAGCGCCAGTGGCAGGTTGACCACGCCCTGTCCTTGACCGATCTGTTCCCACAGATCTCCCGGCTTCAAAACAAGTGCGAAGCGAACTTGAGCTTATGCCGCAAGGGGCTCACGCAGGCGGGAATGAACCTGTTTCTCTCCGAGTTTCCCCAGTACGACTGTACCGGTGCGGATGGCCTTGTAAAGGTACAGCGGGCGCTGGAGACGATGGAGTTCGGACAGCTCAAGAAAAGCCGTTTCGTCTATCTGAGCAACTGTCTGGGGGGATGTGTCGGCGGCAACCTTTTATGGGGTAATCCCTTTGACAAGCAGGTTAAGATACGCGATTTGTGCCGGATGACCCATGGCCAGAGCGCACAAATAGAAGCCAGTGAGCTGTTTGAGGAACCGGTTTATGAGAAGAGCCCGCCGGTCTCGATGGCCCAGCGGTTAAAGGAGGTTGCCGAAATCAACGCGCAGCTGGAACAGCTGCCGGGTTATGACTGCGGCGCCTGCGGCTATCCGACCTGCCGTTCTCTGGCGGAAGATATATTAAAAAACAAGAGCAGCCTGGACAAGTGCCGGCTGCGGCGAAGGAGGAGTGCATGAGGTTATCGGAATTGATTGAAAAAAGCGGCTTTACCCTAAAAAACAACCTTTATGACAAAGAAGTCGAAGGGGTGTTTGCGGGCGATCTGCTAAGCTGGGTGATGGGACACAGTCTGCCCGGGCAGGCCTGGATTTCCATCCAGGTTCACCTCAATGTGGTGGCGGTTGCGCTTTTGCGGGAGTTCTCCTGCCTGATTATCGCCCAGGATGCAATCATCCCCAGCGAGATGATTGACAAGGCCAACGAAGAACAGCTGACGATTCTGGCCAGCCATCTGCCGGTCTTTGAAACGGCGAAGAAACTGGTGGAACTGGGGTTTTAGGATGTTCTATGATCTGCACATTCACTCGGCGCTCTCACCCTGCAGTAATGATGATATGACGCCCAACAACATCGTGCGCTACGCCAAGCTGTGCGGATTGGACCTGATCTGTGTGAGCGATCATAACAGCTTCGCCCAACAGCCAGCGGTGGCGGCGGTTGCCAGCGAACATGATTTGAAAATCCTGTTTGGGGCGGAGATTCAAAGCGTGGAGGAAGTGCACTGCCTGACCTATTTTCAAAGGGAAGCGGACTACCAGGCTTTCTACCAGGAAATCGAGCCGACCCTGCTTAAAATCAAGAATGACCCCGAGTACTTTGGCCGCCAGCTCATCTATGATGCCAAGGATGAAGTCATAGATGAACTGGAGTGGCTCTTGAGCGGATCCTGTCAGCTTTCGGTGGAAGCGCTCTGCACCCTGACCCATCAGCATCACGGAGCCTTCGTACTGGCCCACCCGCTGCGCGCCAACGGCATCATCACCCAGCTGGGCTTTGTCCCCAAAGACTTGAAGCTGGATGGGATGGAGTGCCGCAACCTCGACCAGCGCAAAGAAATCGAAGCAAGCCATCCCTGGCTTACCGATACCCTGTGGCTGCGTAACTCCGATGCCCACTGCCTGATTCAAATCGGGGAAGAACCCCATGAAATCAGCGGAGCTGAATTGGAAAGGCTGTGGAAGAATGCTTGCTGATATTGCCTCCACGATGCTGGATCTGGCGAATAACAGCGTAAGGGCGAAGGCGACCAGCCTGCGCATCCGGCTGGTAGAGGAAGAAGACAAAAACCGCTTTCTTCTATGGATCAAGGACAACGGGCAGGGAATGGACAGAAAACTGCTAGAGAAAGTGCAGTCGCCGTTCTTTACCACCCGTACCACCCGAAAAATCGGTTTGGGCATCCCTTTTGCCAAAGAGCTGGCCCAGCTTTGTGAGGGCAGGTTTTGCTTAAAGTCCAAGCCAGGGCAGGGGACCCTGATTGCGATTGAGATGAAAGCCGATCACTGGGACCGGCCGCCCCTGGGCGATGTTGGCGAAGCGCTGAGTACCCTGATTCAGTCAGCACCGGAAGTGGAAATCCGCTTTGGTGCCAAAAAGAATCAAAAACGCTTTACGCTAAACACCACAAAACTCAAGGAACTGCTGGACGGGGTTCGACTTGACAGCCCGGATGTGATACTCTGGATAAAGGATTATGTCAGACAAGAATTGACTAAGATAGAAATGAGGTAAGAAGATGAAGTCATTGGAAGATTTGAAAAAACTCAGGGAGAGTGCCAAGCGCAAGATTGATATGCGCCAGGGCGAGGCAGACTACCGCATCGTCGTGGGCATGGCGACCTGCGGCATCGCCGCCGGTGCCAGACCGGTACTCAATGCCCTGTTGGAGGAGCTTGACAAGAACCACTACCCGGCGGTAGTGACCCAGACCGGCTGCATCGGCATGTGCACGCTGGAACCGATTGTCGAGGTATTTGATAAACAGGGGGAGAAAACCACCTATGTGCTGGTGAACCCGGAAAAAGCCCGGGAGATCATCCACAGTCATGTCGGGAAAGGCGAAGTGCTGCAAAAGTATACGATTGCGGCTACGGGTAAGTAAGCATGCTGGAACGTACACACATACTGGTCTGTGCCGGTACCGGCTGCACCTCCTCGCAATCGGCATTGATCTACGATAATTTCCAAAAGGTGCTCAAGGAGCGCAAGCTCGACAAGGAAGTCAAGGTCGTCAAGACCGGCTGCTTCGGCTTATGTCAGAAGGGGCCGATTGTGGCAGTGCACCCGGATGAGGTGTTCTATGCCCATGTCACCCCTGAAGATGTGGCGGAGATTGTGGAAGAGCACATCTACAAGGGACGTACCGTGGACCGTTTGGTCTTACACGACATTGATGATGATACCAAGGAGAAGGTCTTCGACATCAACCGCATCCGCTTCTATGCGAAGCAGCAGCGGATTGCGCTTCGCAACTGCGGCATCATCAATCCCGAAGACATTGAAGAATACATTGCCCGCGATGGCTATCAGGCTTTGGGCAAGGTGTTAAGTGAAATGACGCCGCAACAGGTCATTGACGAAGTCAAGGCCTCCGGTTTAAGAGGCCGGGGCGGAGGAGGATTCCCAACGGGCGTCAAGTGGCAGTTTGCGGCTGCCCAGGACTCCAGCGAAAAATATGTCATCTGCAATGCGGATGAAGGGGACCCCGGTGCCTTTATGGACCGTTCGGTTCTGGAAGGGGACCCGCATACCGTTTTGGAAGCGATGGCGATTGCCGGTTATGCAATCGGTGCCAGCCATGGCTATATCTATATCCGGGCGGAATACCCGATTGCGGTGGAACGCCTGAAGGTCGCCATCAAGCAGGCGAAGGAGCTGGGCTTGTTGGGAGACAATCTCTTTGGCAGTGGCTTTTCTTTCGATATTGAACTGCGCTTGGGCGCGGGTGCCTTTGTTTGCGGGGAAGAGACCGCACTGATTATGTCAATTGAAGGCAAGCGCGGCATGCCGGTGCCAAAACCGCCGTTTCCGGCAGTCAAGGGCGTCTGGGGCAAACCGACGATTATCAATAATGTCGAGACCTTTGCGAACGTCTGCCAGATCATCCTCAACGGCGCAGCCTGGTTCAAGGCGATTGGGACCGAGAAATCGTCTGGTACCAAGGTCTTTGCCCTGGGTGGCAAAATCACCAACACCGGTTTGGTGGAAGTACCGATGGGGACAACCCTGCGGGAAGTCATCTATGAAATCGGCGGTGGCTGTCCCAACAACAAGCGCTTCAAGGCCGTGCAGACCGGCGGACCGTCTGGCGGCTGTTTGACTGAGGAGCACTTGGATACGGAAATTGACTTTGACAATTTGATTGCCCTGGGCTCGATGATGGGGTCCGGCGGCATGATCGTATTGGATGAAGACAACTGCATGGTGGATGTCGCCCGCTTCTATATGGACTTTATCGTCGATGAGTCGTGCGGCAAGTGCACACCCTGCCGGGTGGGCACCAAGCGCTTATTGGAACTTTTGACGGATATTTGTGAAGGCAGGGGAACGCTGGAGACCCTGGAGGAGTTGGAGACGCTCTCCAATGACATCAAGGAGGCTTCCCTGTGCGGTTTGGGACAAACCGCACCCAACCCGATTCTCTCCACGATGCGGCAGTTCAAGGATGAATACCTGGCGCACGTGGTGGAAAAACGCTGTCCGGCCGGCGTCTGTAAGGCGTTATTGTCCTATAAGATTGATCCGGACAAGTGCAAGAAGTGCTCGATGTGTGCCCGCGGCTGTCCGGTCGGCGCCATCAGCGGCGAACCGGGCAAGACCGCCTATGTGATTGACCCGAAGAAATGCATCAAGTGCGGTGCCTGTATTTCGACATGCAAGTTTGGCGCCGTGGCCAGAGGTTAGGAGGCAGTGAAGTGAAAGTAAAAATCAACAACATTGAAGTGGAAGCAGAAGCCGGGGATACCATCTTAAAGGCCGCCGAAAAGGCGGGCATCAAGATTCCCACGCTCTGCTATCTCAAGGGCCTGAATGAAGCCGGCTGCTGCCGGGTCTGTATGGTGGAAGTCAAGGGCGCCCGCTCATTGGCGGCGGCCTGTGTCTACCCGGTGAGCGATGGCATGGAGGTCTTTACCCACTCCACCAAGGCGCTCTCTGCCCGCAAGAAGACGGTGGAGCTGATCTTATCCAACCACAACAAGCTGTGCCTCTCCTGCATCCGCAACCAGAATTGCGAATTGCAGGAGCTTTCCCAGGATCTGGGCATCCGTGATTTCCCCTACAAGGGCGCAATGACCAAGCCCTCTTTCGATGATGCATCGGAAGGCATCGTACGCGATACCTCCAAGTGTGTCTTATGCGGACGCTGTGTCAGCGCCTGCCAAAAGATTCAAGGCCTGGGCATTCTGGGTTATCAGGAGCGCGGCTTCAAGGCCAAGGTCGGACCGGTCTTTGACCGCTCATTCTCCAAGGTTGATTGCATGGAATGCGGTCAGTGCGTGAATGTCTGCCCGGTGGGTGCCTTATATGAAAAAGAGGAGATTCACCGCGTCATTCAAGCCTTGAATGACCCGGACAAGCACGTGATTGTGCAGACAGCCCCTGCTGTCCGCGCCAGTCTGGGCGAGGAATTCGGGTTACCAATCGGCACCCGGGTGACCGGCAAGATGGCCGCGGCTTTGCGCAGAATCGGCTTTGACAAGGTCTATGACACCAACTTCGGTGCCGACTTGACGATTATGGAGGAAGGCACGGAATTCATCGAGCGCTTCACCAAGGGCGGGGTGCTGCCGATGTTGACCAGCTGCTCACCCGGCTGGGTGCGCTATATCGAGTTTGAGTATCCGGATTTGTTGGATCACCTTTCTTCCTGCAAATCCCCGCATATGATGCTGGGCAGTGTGCTCAAGAGCCACTATCCAGAGCGGATCGGCCTGGATCCCAAGCAGATTTTCAACGTGTCTATCATGCCCTGCATCGCCAAGAAGGCGGAGAAGGACCGTCCGGAAATGGTCAACAGCGACGGTTTGAAGGACGTCGATGCGGTCTTGACCACCCGGGAGCTGGGACGCATGATCAAGATGTATGGCATTGATTTTGTGAATCTGCCCGATGAGGAGTTCGACCAGGACCTCTTTGGCGAATACACCGGTGCCGGCGTCATCTTCGGGGCTACCGGCGGGGTCATGGAAGCGGCGCTGCGTACTGTGACTGAACTTTTGACCAAGAAGGAACTCAAGGACATCGACTTTATGGCGGTCCGCGGGACCGAAGGGGTCAAGGAAGCGACCCTGGATATCAACGGTACGGAAGTAAGGGTAGCGGTCGCCCACTCGATGTCTTTGGCCAAACCTTTACTGGAACAAATCCGCAACGGCACTTCGCCCTATCATTTCATTGAAATCATGGGCTGTCCGGGAGGCTGCATCAACGGCGGCGGACAGTCGTATGTCAGTGCGAAGATCCGCAATGGGTCTTTGGATTACAAAAAAGAACGGGCGAAGGCACTCTATACCGAAGACACTTTGATGCAAAAGCGGAAGTCGCATGAGAACCAGCAGATTCAGGACCTCTACAAAAACTATCTGGGCAAACCCGGATCGCACAAGGCCCATGAGCTGCTGCATACCCACTATCATAAAAGAGAACGTTTTGTATAAGACGAAGGCACTTTGAAAGTGCCTTTTTTAAAGGGAGGAACACGATGGATGAAGAATTGAAAAGACAGCTGGAAAGGGTTGGGGAGGCCTTGACTTTACCCAGTTTCAATGTCGGGATTTCCTATCAGGGCAAGCGCAGTTTTCACTCGTTCGGTTTTCGTGATGGCATAAAAGATGCGGTCGACAGCAAGACCATCTATCCGCTGGCTTCCGCTTCCAAGGCCTTTATCGCCGCCAGCGTATTGATGCTAGCAAGTGAGGGGTTGTGTGAATTGGACAAGCCGGTGCATGACTACCTGCCGGAAATCGAGTTCTATGTGCCTTATATGACTGAACAGATTACCATACGCGATATCCTGAGCCATCGTACCGGCTTGCCCCGGCATGATGTGCAGATGATTTTGCAGGGGGATGTGAGCCTGTCGGAGATGATGTATCTTTTGCGCTTTTTACCGCCAGCCTATAAGCTGCGCGAGCGCTTCCACTATCAAAACCACATGTTTGGTTTAGCAACCTACCTGGTAGAGGAGCTTAGCGGCAAGCCCTGGCAAGCGTTTGTGCAAGAGCGGATCCTTTCACCGTTAAAGATGAAGCGCACCACCACAGGCTTTCATGACTACTATCAGATTGATGACAATTATGTGGCGCCTTTGGTTTTGAAAGAAGGCAAGAATGTGCCAATCCCTGAGATGAACCCGGATAATTTGGGCTGCTGTGGCAGCATCTCTGCCAGCATCGAAGACCTTTTGACCTGGGGGGAAGTCAACCTGGGGCAGGGGACTTTGCGGGGTGTGAGCATCTATCCCCAAGACTGTGCGGTAGAACTGCATAAACCCACGACCCCAATTCGGGCAGGGGACCTGACGCCGATGCCCAATCCGGACGAGGTTAGTTCCTTTGACTATGGTCTGGGTTGGTTTATCGAAACGTATCGCGACCATAAACTGGTCCAGCATGGCGGTACCCTGTTTGGCTATAAGAGCCTGGTTGGCTTTATGCCTGACCTGGATTTGGCCTTTGCGATTTTGATTAATCAAAATTCCACCCTTGGCTGTGAGGTGATGGAACGCTATATCCTGGATGCCTATCTGAAAGTAGAACCGAATGATTGGGTGGATTTCTATCAAAGCGCGCAGCAGGTTTTGAAAGACAAAAAAGCCAAGACACAAAAAAAGCTGTTTGGCGATCCAAAAACAAAGGTGGATTACAGCTGCTATGTGGGTGTCTACCAACATCCGGCTTACGGGCAAATCAGCTTTGAAGTTGGCGAGAATTGCCTGGTGGGGACAGCCGGTACTGCCAAGTTTCAGCTGGTACCGGGCAAGGCGGATCAGTTTGTGCTGACTACGGCCATGGATCCCACTGGCAGCCCCTGTCACTTTATCGAGGGCGAAAAGGGGGCAGCAGTCTTTAGTGCAAAGCTGGATGAAGACTGTCCGCAAAACATCGAATTTGTGAGAGTCGAATAAGGATTTTGTTGGGGGGAGAGAAAATGACAAAAAACGGGAAAGTCTACAGTTTGCTTGCTTCCGGTCTATGTATGGTGGCGGTGATGATCTGCATCATTGTGGACTATGCCATCCATCAACAATTGACCTGGAGCCGGATTGTGACCATATCGGTATTATTTGGCTGGTGTGTTACGACACCGCTGTTTTTGAAAAAGAACCAGATCCTGTTTACCTTACTTGCGATTACGGCTTTGGTTCAGCCCTTTTTGTGGTTACTTGGCAGCTTTACCAGTAATCCCAGCTGGTACTTCCCGATGGGGGCAATCATCGGCTGTATTGGTATCGTACTGCTTTGGGTGTCTTACTTCATCTTTTGTTTCATCAGAATTGGGGTGCTGTATCAATGGGCATTGGTTGTATTTCTTTCAACAATGGTCGCCTCCCCGCTGATCCGGCACATCGTAAGGATGTATACGGATGCCCGCTTTGACTGGTTCAATGAAATCATCAATTTGTTAGGCGGAGCTGCTTTGTGTGGATTTCTGGTTTACATGGGACACCAGAGGGAAAACAAAAAAGCAGGAAAATGAGCTTTTAAAGAAAAGTAAAGAACAGAAAAAAAGCCCGGCAGAATTTTGCCGGGTTTTGTGTTACCAAGGATGGTTTTGTCGATACTCTTTCAGCAGCTGGTTGTAGCTGCGGTGGCTCACCCGGAAATAGACCTCATAGACGGCGGTAATCAAGGCCAGAAAGCCGATAAAGCCAGCGGTATACAGTAACATCGGTTTTGCTTCAAAAGCAAACCAGCCTCCCGCCAAGGCGGTAATAGTCACCCCGAGATACAGCGGCAGGGCAAACTGCACAAACTGTTTGATCAGCTCTTTGGTGGTGCCGGGTCCTTCCTTAAAGGCAGTCACCCTTTGAAAGCCGATCAGCATCGCCACAAACAGGATCTGCCAGATGCGATTGACCTCAATCGCATCGCCGCCATCAATCATCACAATCACGACATACATCATTACTAAGCCCGCAAAGGCCATCGCCGCAAAGTTCTTGATTTCCATAAGCCAGTCAAATGCTTTTTTCATTTTGTTTTCCTCCAATTCCAATCTTGTTTTTAAGTCCCGGCAGGTACTGCCGGGAGATGATAATCCGTTCGCCGTTTTTCAGGGTTGCCTCCATACGGGCGCCAAAGACCGGTTTGAGTGAGAGTACTTGCAACAGGTTCAGCAGGCAGGCCTTATTGGCACGGATGAAGCTGGAAGTACTCAGCAAGTCCTCCAATTGATACAGCCTTAACGAGGTCTCCAGTACATCATCATCCAGGTACACGAAGGTCTTCTTGTCCACCGATTCGAAATAACAGATATCGAGGGGTGATAATAAGACGACCTGACCGTCTTTGGTCGCAGTCAGCTGCCGGTTCTTTTTCAAATAGGCCAGAATCTCCTTCACTTCCCCGTCCACATGGTGACAGGTAATCAGGACTTCGGTCTCCCTTACTGTTTGGTTTTCTCGCAGTTCTACTTTCATAATGAATTCCCCCAAATTGTGATCACAGCTTCAGTGTACAACAAAAACCCAAACCGGCAAGGGGATAATTACCCACCTGCCACTTTGGGCTGCCAAGTTGCAAAAAAAACACCCGGATGTTTGTCTTTGGGTGTTTTTTTGCTTAAAATAATCGAATCGATTAAAACTCCAGTTCCTTCGCCTTGAAGGCCACAATTGCCAAAACCGTTGCTACAGCGATATAGAGTCCAAATTGAATGCAGTAGGTAAGAAGCTGACCAATCCCCATCATCGCCATCAGTACGTTCATGGTAATGTTGGTGAGCAGATAATTGGAAAGACCGGGGATGATGTCCGTCACAAACTTCAGGTTCAATATCGTACTCGCAATCTGGGTCACTACCCCCAATGCCAGCATTAAGTAAGAAACCACGCCGAAGGTCGAGCGCTGAAAGCCAAAGACGACGATTGCCGCCACGGCGGAGAAACCAACGATTTCCAACAGCGACTTCAGCGACAGGGCATACATGCCTTTCATCGCGATATCCAGAATCACACCCGGTTGGGCAACACCCAGTACCACCAGCACGCCCATAAGAAAGATTGGCAGCACAGCGCAGAAGATGCCGGCAAAAATTGTAACAAGCAGCAGCTTGGAAATCACGATGACCGGCCGGGTAATTCCGTAGCCGATGACTGTCGGCAGGTTCTTGGAATTGAGATCATCACTGTAGAATGCGGAAAACAGATAGCCGCCGATGATGGTGGGTATCATCGTAAAGATAGCCTCCATCCCGCCAAGCAAATCCTCTGCATCCATGCCAGCTGCCTGCGCCACCACAATGGCGCCGACCGATAAAATCAGAAAGCCAACAATGAAAAGATACAGACTCTTCTTATGCAATACCCGGTAGACTTCACCAATCATATAGTTAAGCATGCTTGCCACCTCCGATCAGCTTCATGAAGTACTCTTCCAAAGTCGTCTCCTGCGGCGCCAGCCGGTAAAGGGCAACCCCTTCCTGGACCAAAGCCTTGGCAATTGCATCCGGTTGATCCAGATGGGTATCCAGAATCAGGCGGTTGTCCCGCAGAGTGAGTTCTTCAACACCCAGCTTCGCCTTCAGCACGGCCGCCGCTATCTGGCCGTCATCGACGTCCACAATCAGCGACTTCTTGGTATGCTCATGCAAGTCGGTGTGGGTAATCTGTTCCACCAGGTTGCCCTGTTCGATAAAACCGAAGCGGGTGGCAACCAAATCGAGTTCACTGAGGATGTGCGAGGATACGATGAAGGTCGTACCGTTCTCATTGTTCTCCTTCTTGATCAAAGCCCGGATGTCGGCGATCCCCTGGGGATCCAGCCCGTTGATGGGCTCATCCAGGATAATAACCGGGGGATTGCCCAGTAGGGCACTGGCAATGCCCAAGCGCTGCTTCATCCCCAAAGAGAAGGCTTTGAACGGTTTCTTGACTCCCTTCAAGCCCACCAGTTCCAGCAAGCGGTCGATTTCCCCCTTGGCCTTGACTCCCTTAATACGGCAGAGATACTTTAGATTCTGCCGGGGGTTGAGGTAGGGGAAGAAAGCCGGTGAAATCATAAAGCCGATTTTACGCCGGGACTTGTCCAGTCCCGACTTGCTGCCGTTGATTTCAATCTCCCCGCCGGAAGCTTTTGCTAAACCCATCACGCATTTGAAAAAAGTTGTCTTACCTGCACCATTGCGCCCGACTAAACCGTAAATGTCGCCCTGATTCAAATTCAGCGACACTTCATTAAGGGCGGTAAACCCGCCATATTTCTTCGTCAGGTTGTGCGTCTGCAATAGGATCTCCATGGTATTCCCTCCCTTACCTATGCCTTCACAACATTTCACCCATTATAGCGCAACTTTTTGGTTTTGCCTAATGTTTTTATCAGATTTTTTATAAAAAACGAAGGAAAGACACAAAATACAAATAAAAAAATTAATAATATCTTATAAATTCTTTACGATAAAGACTAAATAATTATCTTTTATAACAACTGAAAAGAAAAAACCAAAACAAATTGAATTATGTGGAATTTATAAGAAACTTTGTTTTTTTCTTATTTAGATACTGGTGAGGGCTTGTTGATAATCCCGCTGAAGAGGATTCTGGACTGTTTTTGTAAAAGAAAGACAAAGGGCTTATCACAATGCATGACAAAGGGTTCACCAGGAAGATGCAGGGCAGACCCAGCCATCATAATCAAGGTGACAGCTCCGGCAGTCGTGCCTTTCTCATCGACTTGGATTACTGCCTGCTGCATTGCAGCCGAAAGCCAAACCGGTTTGTCATCACAAATCAAGCCTCCCTTTAACACGGCAGCTTTTCTGTCAAAGAGGGGAATGTTTAAAGAAGACAGGACCGAATTCAGGTTGTGGTGATTGGTGGCACTAAAGCGCGGTAAAAGCAGCTTGCCGCAAGACGGTTTACTTTGGGTTTCGATTTGCTTAAAATCATCCTCACTCAACCGCTGGTACAGCTCTCTTACACTCTCGTTTTTCGCCAATAGGATCCACATACTACCGCCTTGGTTATAAGCAAGGGAGACAGCCTGCACGCTTTCATCCTCATAGTAGTTGAAATCATTGGCTTCTTTGCACATATAAGCAACCTGCATATCCCCGTTTATAGAATGAAACACGCCCGGTTTGGTGTCACTCTCTTTGAACTCCCTGCTCCAGTGGTCGCTGAAGTAAATGGCGTTGGCGATGGCGGCAACCGTATCCTGATCAAAGCCATCGACCAGATGGTCAATCAAGCCTTCGGTGTGCTTGCGGGCCCAGTCGTTGATGGCCTTGGCCGCTTTGGGTGAAAAGAAGTCCACCTGGAAGGCAGTCCCCTGGTAGTTTTGCGCAAAGATTTGCGCAAAGTCCGGACGGATGGTTTCCGCTTGACTGACAAACAAAGCGTTGGTAATGCGCAAAGAGGGAACAAAGTCTTTGATATAAGCTTTATTGGCTTCGCCCAGTAAAGAAAATAGCAGGGTGCTTACGTGGTCATTAAGCTGGGAAGTTCTGATTCCCTCTGCTTTTAGCTCAGCCAGCAGCTCTGGTACATATTCAGGTTTGACAGCGTTGACTAAAGCCGCTAAAGTGAGCCACAGCGAGAAGGGGGAAAAGACAAAGTTGTCGTCCTGCTTCTGCTTTTGAAACAGTTGACGGGCAATCATAAAAGCAAAAGCATTTTCCCTGATTGAACCTTGCAGGGCTTTGTGCCCCAAATCCTTCAGGGCTTTGTTTTCAATCCTGACTTCATTGATGCTTTCCATTTGTTTCCTCTTTGAAAACAAAAGGCCAAACGGCCTTTGTCACTCTAAAAATGATTGTACCTCATTAAGCACATCGCTGATATGAATCAGCCGGTGTTCGCTTTGGGTTCGCTCTTTGATTTCCACCTGGCCATCTGCGACTGCTCTACCAACCGTAATGCGCAGGGGAATACCAATCAGGTCCATGTCCTTGAACTTCACCCCCGGCCGCTCATTGCGGTCATCCAGGATCACATCGATGTGCTCTTTCGATAAGGCCTGGTAGAGTTCTTCTGCAGTTTTCACCTGCAGCTCGTCCTTCTGGTTGGCGACGACGATACAGACCGGATAGGGGGCTATCTGCTTGGGCAGACAAAGCCCGTCCTGGTCGTTGTACTGCTCTGCCAAAGCTGCCAGGCAGCGGCCGATGCCCAGGCCATAGGAACCCATGACAACATCCTGCAGCTGGTTGTTTTGATCCAGGTAGTGCAGTCCCATGCTTTGCGCATAGGCAGTCCCCAGCTTGAAGGTATTGCCAACCTCGATGCCCCTTTGAAAGCGTACCGGCTTGGAGCACTTGGGACAGGGGTCACCCTCCTGAATCAGCCTGAGATCGATATAAGCAGCCTCGAAGTCCTTGGTATTGACATTGGTGTAGTGCTTGTCATCCTGATTGGCACCGACGATAAAGTCGCTCATATTAGCGATTTCATGGTCCGCAATCACCGGAATCTCTAAACCGATTGGTCCGGCAAAGCCGACCGCTGCCTTGGTAATCCGCACTACATCTTCCGGTTGGGCCAAAGCAATTTCCGCACCATCACAATACTTGCGCAGCTTGGTCTCATTGACATCGCGGTCCCCTCTGACTAAGGCAGCCACAAAGCGGTCATCCACCTGATAGATTAAGGTCTTGACGAAGTCGGTGGCTTTCTTGTCAAAGAAAGCCGCGACTTCCTCGATTGTTTTCGCATTGGGCGTATCCGCCAGCACCGGGGTTTTGTCACTTGCGACTGCCGGATCGTGTTTGGTGTGGCAGGCGGCGATTTCGATGTTGCTGGCAAAATCGCAGTGGTCGCACATCACCAGGATATCCTCCCCGATGGGCGAGAGCGCCTGGAACTCTTCGGACAAAGAGCCTCCCATCACGCCAGTATCCGCCTGGACAATCACATATTGGATGCCCATGCGGTCAAAGGCGTTCTGATAGGCTTTGAACTGCTTGTGATAGGCGACATCCAGTCCCGCTTCATCCACATCGAAGGTATAGGCATCCTTCATGATGAATTCGCGCACCCGGATCAAGCCAAAACGGGGACGCGGTTCATCCCGGAATTTGGTCTCAAATTGAAACAGGGAAAAGGGCATATCCTTGTAGGAATGGATATGCATCTGCGCTGCCTGGGCAAATAACTCCTCATGGGTAGGGCCCAAAGAGAAGGGCTTGTTGAAGCGGTCCTTTAGGGTAAACATGGAAGAGCCGAACTTCTTGCGCCGGCCGCTTTTGATATAGACCTCTTCCGGAATCAAGGCCGGCATCAAGAGTTCCTGGCAATCGGCCTTTTCCATCTCATCCCGCACAATCGCGGTGATTCTGCTCAAGGCTTTAAAACCCAGCGGCAACATCATGTAGACCCCCGCCGAGCTCTTCTTGATATAGCCGGCCCTTACCAGCAAATTGGAACTGACAGTGTCCTCGTCCTTGACGTTCTCCCGCAAGGTGAAAAAATAGCTGTTCGATAGTCTCATAGGTTTTTCCTCACTGCCCTACATTATAACAAATCAAGCGGCTTATTTTAAATTGGCGTCGTAGATTCCGATGACTTCCCCGATATAGCGGTAGTGGAAATCATCATCGCCATAGCAGGTTTCCGGGATATCCGCGCTTGTAAAGTTCTGTTTTCTAAATTGTGAGGTGTAGAGTTTTTTGGCAACGATGATCAGTCTCGATTCATCATAGCCGATGCCCCCGTTATCCATAAAGAAGGGGGTCAGCCCCGATTCATGCATCTTGTCGAAATCCCGGCCGCTCTTGGAGCCAAGCAAAGCCAGTTCACGCTTTTTGGAATTGCCAAAGAAGGACAGCGAGAAGATGTCGTTGGTATCGATGAATTCCTTGGTGTAGCGGGACGGCCGTACCACCACCTCCACAATCGGCTTGTTCCACATAAAACCCAAAGTGCCCCAGGCAATAGTCATCATGTTGTAGCTGTGCTTGTTGCCAGCGGTGAGTAAAGCAGTCTCCTTTGCGAAAGCATGGTGAATTCTGATGTCGAAATCCATTGGTTCAATTGTCTTAAAAGCCATTTTACATTCCCTCCATTTGTTGTCATTATAGCATTTTGCGGTCAAGTTCATGTTTTGTACGCTATCGAAGCAGTCACTGCTGTTTTTGTCCAAGAGGCTCTTTTTTCCTATTGCACAAAAAACATTTTTTCTTATAATAGTTTGTAGGAATTGAAAGACACGGGACAGTCTGTGTCTTTTTCTTTTTAGGGGCAGAAGAATTGTGGAAAAAATGGCTTTTGATTGAAAAGGTGTTGTATGAGAAAAACTTCAAAGAGAATGATTGCGCTGCTTTTTTTGTTTGGGTTCAATCAATTCACAAATGGTTTGCGCCCAAAGGCGACGGCGGAGTATCATGTCGGAACGTTTCTGGCTTTGCAAACGGCACTTGCGGATGCGGATTCAAATATCCACATCACGCTGAGTCAGGATATCACCCTAACCGCACCATTGATAGTCGAAAGTGGAAAAACGGTTTCAATTGACGGCCAATCCTATTCCCTGATTCGCGATGCCGCCTTTACTGGGGATTTGCTTACGGTTTCACCTGCTGCGACTTTAGATTTAAGCAGGATCACAATTAATGGAAACAAAGCGAACCAGCCAGATGCCAACGGCAGCCTGATCCATACCAGCGGGGTGGTGAATCTGAACAGCGATGCAGTCCTTTCGGACAATGCCAGCGACAGTGTCAATGGCGGGGCGGTACATGTCACTGGTGGCGGTATGCTTTCTATCAACGGCGGTCAAATTGCCCGAAATACCAGCAGTGCTGCCGGCGGCGGGGTGTATGTGGATGTGGGTGGAACCTTAAACATGAATCAAGGCGCGATCTTTGATAACAGCGCGTATAAGGGCGGGGGGATTTGGTTTGAGCAGTCGGCAGATGCTGCGGTGATTGCCAATGCTTTGATTTATGGCAACTCTGCCAGTTTCAATGGCGGAGGAATCGGCAATGATGGCGCGGACATGACGATAAGTGACACCAGAATTTATGAAAATCAGGCAACTGCCGGAGCTGGCATCTACACCTTTCATAGCGCAACAGTCACTCTGTCCGGCAGCAATGAAATCTCTGATAACACCGCAACAGATTCGGGCGGAGGAATCTATAACGGCAGGGATACGGCGATGCATGTTGACGGAGCACTGATAACAAATAACAGCGCGGCGACAACCGGTGGCGGAATTAACAGTCTGGGTGATTTGGAAATTCAGCACACCAGCATCATCCATAACACTGGCGGCGGGATCTTCGCCACCGCCAACCTCACCTTTGAAGAAGGAACCATTTCTGATAATACCGCCACTT
This sequence comes from Erysipelotrichaceae bacterium, assembly GCA_031272515.1. Classification (GTDB taxonomy): domain Bacteria; phylum Bacillota_I; class Bacilli_A; order Erysipelotrichales; family Erysipelotrichaceae; genus JAISTR01. Next base: position 146,354 of record JAISTR010000042.1, read on the forward strand.
ATGGTGGCGGGGGAATCTACTTTTTGACAAACGGTACTTATTCCCCCTATACCCTGATTGTCAAACAAGCGGAAATCTTAAACAACTACAGCGCTGAAGGCGGTGGAATTAGTGCGGTGGGGGGTTTCGTTACTATTTCTGATTCCCTTATTTCAAACAATAGAACCAAAGCAGGCGGTATTGGCGGCGGCATTTTCTTTGATACAAAAGAAGGCGGAACACTGGTGATTACTGATACCACCATTTCTTTCAACCATGCCGCAAGCGGCGGTGGCATCGGGGTGCTTGATCCGGCACTATCCACAGTTCATATCGGTTCCGGTGTCATTTTTTCAAATAACAGCATTGAGGAGCGGGCCTATGAAATTCTACCGGAAGATCTTGCTGACTATGAAGCGGCTATAGATGCGAATACGGTTTGGACCAAGCCGTTTACCCAAGGCTACAACAATGTGGATATCCGCTATCGAAGAGGCGAGGAGGTTGTGGTGGTCCGTTTTGATTCCAACGGCGGCAGTGAAGTCGATCCGCAGAAGCTATATCCCAGTGAACTGGCAGTGAAGCCGGATGACCCAACCAGACCCGGATATAAGTTTGTTGGCTGGTATGTGAATCAGGGATTAGCTGACCAGTATGATTTCGATACACCGGTAATAGAAGATATTACCCTGTATGCCAAGTGGCAGGCAAAGTCTCCCGTGGGCTCAGATCAAGCCGGCTCTTTTGGCAATAATCCGGTTTTGACGGGTGTTGAAAATTCCTGGAATTTGCCTTTGCTTTTGATGATGCTTTGTATAGGAATGTTATATGCAAAAAGAAAAAGGGATTGATGGGATTCGCCATCGCAGCCGGTAAAACGGCTGCGACGGCTTTATGAAACCATTAAATACCTTGCATTTGTCTTAAAAATCATCCATTTCACAATCAAAAACCTATTGCACTCAAAGAAAATTTCCTTATAATTGAGCTTAGGAGTTAGGAGACACGGGATACTACGGGACCTGTGTTTTTTCTTTTTTAAGGGCTGATATTCAGCGAGAGCACAATCCGGATAGAACGGAAAGGCTAAAGTATGCAAAAAAACCTCAAGAAAATTATCGCGGTATTTTTATTGATCAGCGTTTGTTTTTTCGCGAAACCGTTTCAAACAAAAGCAGTCAGCAGTTTCAGTGTGGGCACATTTGGGGACTTGCAAACTGCACTGAATGATTCCGATACGCAAATCCAAATCACCTTGACTGCCAGTATTTCCCTCACAGCACCGATTAGCGTTGCCTCCGGCAAGAATGTCACCATTTCCGGCGGTGGCTATACACTTTCGCGGGCTGCCGGCAATACCGGAGACCTGATTTCCGTTTTTAATCAGTCGACCCTGACATTGTTTAATGTTGTTGTTGATGGCAATAAGACGGCTGTACCAGTTTCCAACGGCAGCTTGCTCTATGTTGATGGAGTTTTAAATCTTGGCAGTGATGCCGTGGTCCAAAACAATCACAGCGGTGATTCTCCCGGAGGCGGAATCAATGTCACTGCCAATGGCGCGCTTCATATCACCGGCGGTGAAGTTGCCTATAACAATTCAAACACCCATGGCGGCGGTATTTATGTGGCAGGCGCGTTTACGATGGATGGCGGCAAAATCCATCATAACGACAATAACAATACGGCAGCAATCGTATATGGCGGCGGCATATATTTCACCAATACATCTACAGCAGCGACCATCGCAAATGCGGAAATTTATAATAATACCACAAATAGAGCCGGTGGGGGGTTTTCAAACGATGGAGCAGGGGTAACCATTACCAATACCAGAATTTACGACAATCATGCCACTATCGGCGGTGGTTTTGCGATATCACAACAGGGAACTTCCTCACTTTCCGGAGGCAGCGAAGTGACCGGCAACATTGCCAGCAATCCAGATCAGGATGGCGGCAATGCCGGCGGCATCTATATTGGCTCCAATCATACATTGACGATTGACGGTGCGCTGATTTCACAAAACACCTCCTTAACGTGGGGAGGCGGAATCACCAACGTGGGCCATCTCATTGTTGAAAATGCAGATATTACGAACAATTCTGCCACTTTGCAGGGCGGTGGAATCGCTAATGATGCCTGGTTGGATTTTAAAGCCGGGACCGTTTCCGGAAATCATGCTGCTATGGGTGGAGGAATCTTTATCAGTGCCGGAGGGCGCGGGTCAAGCGAGGACGTGCACATCACCGGCGGCACCATCACGGAGAATGATGCTGAAAATGGCGGGGGGATTTACATTCAAAACGGAAGCACCGTGACCATCTCCGATGTCCTGATAACTAAAAATATAACAAGTGGTCATGGTGGTGGAATTTTCGTCACAGAAGTAACCGGCACCAATCTTACCATTACTGACAGTACCATCAGTTTTAATAAAGCCGGAAGCGCCGGCGGCGGTATCGGTGTTGCTAGCCGGGACCGCCATGAAGTACATATTGGTTCGGGAGTGGTTTTCAGTGACAACTGCATCATGGGGCAAGCCTATGACATCGATCCAGCGGACCAGGCAGCCTATGAATCACTGGTAGACCAAGATACGACCTGGAGCAAACCGATGACCCAGGGCTACAATAACATCGATATTGAGTATGAAGGCGGAGAACCGGTGGGGGTTGTGTACTTTGAAACCAATGAAGGGGGAAGCATTGACCCGCAGAAGGTAGAGCAAGGCGGCTTAGCGATTAAGCCAACTGATCCTGTTAAAGTCAACAAATACTTCTCCGGCTGGTACAGCGATAAAACTTTAAATAACAAATATGACTTCACTACCCCGGTGAACGGTACAGTCGTCTTATATGCCAAGTGGGTAGACAACCAATCCGATATCGACTATCTGATAAACTTCAACAGCAATGGCGGAAGCAATGTACCTTCCCAAACCGTTGCCAGGGATGCGCTTGTGATTAAACCAAACGATCCAACCTACAGCAGCAAGATTTTCTCCGGCTGGCACAGCGACGAAGCCTTGACCACCAGATATGACTTCAATCTGCCGGTTACAAGTGACATGACGCTCTATGCCAGGTGGGTGGATAGCATTGAGGAGAGTGACTATCTGGTGAGTTTTGTAGCTAATGGCGGAACTGCTGTCACTGCCCAGACTGTCAACTATGGCGAGAAGGCAATCAAACCGGCTGATCCAACCAAACCCGGCTACAAGTTCACCGGCTGGTACAGCGATGACCAGTTTACCTACCTCTATGACTTCACCTTGTCCGTATACGCTGACGTGACTTTGTATGCGAAGTGGGGCGTGGATGACCCCAATCTGACCTATACCATCTATTTCAACAAGAATATTCCCTTTGGAACTACTGACAATGTGACCTCAATGCCAGCCAGCGCCGATGTCCTTGCCAATGGAACATTTGTGGTAACCTCTGCCTTTATCCCGGTAGGAAGTCCAACCAGCGCAGCTGGAAACTATACCTTCATGGGCTGGGCAACCAGTCCAACCGGTTCTGTAGCCTTCAAGGCAACTGCCTACAACAGTGATTCCGGAATATTAAACAGTGCCCCGGATAAAGTGATACTGGGAGCCATCTATGGCCTTAACCAGAGCATTCCGGAAGTGGGCAGTGATATGAACCTGTATGCGATTTGGCTGCCGCCCAGTTCATCCAATGGCGGCTCCGGCGGTTCTTCCGGCTCCGGTACTTCCAGTGGCGGCTTTGGTTCCAGTGTTGTATTAACGGGAGTAACTTCTTCTTTGGAGTTCTATCTGTTAACGATGATGATGGCTGCAGGAGTACTGAAGATCAAAAAGAAAAAAAACTGAGATATAAAATCAGCGAAACCATTCCCCGGTTTCGCTGATTTTCTCTTGCATAAAAAGAAAATATCTTTATAATTGAGAATAGGAATTAGGAGACACGGGATATTACGGGACCTGTGTTTTTTGTTTGTTTAAGGGGAGATTCTCAGCAATGGCTGCTTTGTGGAAGGAACGGAAAGGCTGCAGGATGCAAAAGATTCTCAAGAAACTTGTAACTGTACTTATACTAGTCAATGTCTGTTTCTTTGCGTACCCTATTCAAACAAAAGCGGTCAGCAATCTCACCGCCAGCAATTTTGCGGAATTGCTAACTGCATTGAGCGATTCCGATACGGATATCCATATCACCCTGACTGGCTTTTTTGACCTCACAACGACAATAACCATTCCCGCTGGCAAGAATGTCACGATTGACGGCAATCATTACAACCTTAAGCGGGGTGATGGCGTAACCGGAGATCTGATTACTGTTGAGAGCACTGCAACTTTGACACTGGAAGAGGTTACCATTCATGGCAACAAGAACAATGTGCCGGATGCCGATGGCAGTTTGATTCTGGTAGATGGCATCTTGAATCTCAACAGTTATGCCATCCTCATAAACAACTACAGCGGCAGTAAAGCCGGCGGCGGAGTTCATGTCAACCAATCCGGTACCTTGAATATCAACGATGGTGTGGTTTGCTATAATAAGTCAAATTCCTATGGTGGGGGAATTTATGTAGCCGGTGCCTTCAATATGAATGGCGGCGCAGTTCAAAATAATGATAATTCTGGTAGCAATACCACTGTTGATGGAGGTGGGATTTATTTTAGCGCGACAGCTTCAGCTGCCACTATCGCAAATGCGCAAATTTATGAAAATTCCACGACTAGTTCCGGTGGCGGATTTGCAAGCTACGGAGCAGGGCTAACCATTACCAATACCAAAATTTACGACAACCATGCTATTACCGGTGCTGGCTTTGCGATAATGCAAGCCGGACCTTCTTCACTGTCAGGAGGCAGCGAAGTCACCGGCAACATTGCCAGCGATTCAAGTCATACTAGCGGCAATGGCGGTGGCATCTATGTCGGCACCAATCAATCATTGACCATCGATGGTGCATTAATATCAGGCAACACCGCCGATGTAGCGGGTGGTGGGATCCTCAACAATGGCCACCTCACTATTGAAAATGCCGAAATCACGAACAATACTTCCCGAATGTTAGGCGGTGGAATCGCCAGTACCATCGAGATGGATTTTAAAGCTGGAACCATTTCCGGAAATCATGCTGTTTTGGGTGGTGGAATCTATTTCACTTCCAATTCAAGCCAAATTGTGAACATCACCGGTGGCACAATCTCTGAGAATGATGCCCAATATGGCGGAGGAATTTACATTCAAAACGACAGCACTGTGACCATCTCCAATGTTCTGCTGACAAAAAACACAGCAAGTGATCACGGTGGGGGTATTTTCCTTACTTCAACGCTCAGCTCCAATCTCGTCATTACTGACAGTACCATCAGTTTTAATAAAGCCGAAACCGCCGGCGGCGGTATCGGTGTCCCTGCCTCGGATCGCAATGAAGTACATATTGGTTCCGGTGTGGTTTTCAGTGATAACTGCATCAAGGGACAAGCCTATGACATAAATCCAGCGGACCAGGCAACTTATGAATCACTGGTAGATCAAGGCACCACCTGGAGCAAACCGATGACCCAGGGCTACAATAACATCGATATTGAGTATGAAGATGGCGATCCAGTGGAGGTTGTGTACTTTGAAACCAATGGAGGAGGAAGCATTGATCCGCAGAAAGTAGTGCCAGGCGGTTTAGCAACAAAGCCAACTGATCCGGTTAAAGCCAATTGGTACTTCTCCGGCTGGTACAGCGATAATACTTTAAATAACAAATACGATTTCGCTACTCCGGTGGCCGGAACAATCGTCTTATATGCCAAGTGGGTGGACAACGAAGATGATATTGATTATCTGGTAAAATTCGACAGCAATGGCGGCAGCAGCGTGGCTTCCCAAGCCGTTCTCAGAAACACGCATGTCACGAAACCGGTTGATCCGACCAAATCTAGTGTGTTCTTCTCCGGCTGGTACAGTGACCAGGGGTTGACCACCAAATATGACTTCAATCTGCCGGTCACAAGCGACATGACCCTCTATGCCAAGTGGGTGAGTAATGAAGCCTCTATCGACTATCTGGTAAGCTTTGTAACTAATGGCGGTTCAGCAGTCAGTTCGCAGACAGTCATCAAGGGTGGTACTGCCAGCAAACCGGTTGCACCGACATATCCCTCGAAGTATTTCTCCGGTTGGTACAGCGACCAGGGCTTGACTACCAAATATGATTTCACTACCCCGGTAACAGCAGACATTACCCTTTATGCCAAGTGGGTGGATAGCGAAGCCGAAATTGATTATCTGGTCCGTTTTGAAAGCAACGGAGGCTCAGCTGTAGTTTCACAAGCCGTTCTCAGGAACGCGCATGTTACGAAGCCGTCTGATCCGACCAAATCAAGTGTGTTCTTCTCCGGCTGGTACAGTGACCAGGGGTTGACCACCAAATATGACTTCAATCTGCCGGTCACAAATGACATGACGCTCTATGCAAAGTGGGTAAGTCAGGAATCCTCTATCGACTATCTGGTAAGCTTTGTAACTAATGGCGGTTCAGCAGTCAGTTCGCAGACAGTCATCAAGGGTGGTACTGCCAGCAAACCGGTTGCACCAACATATCCCTCGAAGTATTTCTCAGGATGGTACAGCGATGATACTTTAAATAACAAATACGATTTCGATACTCCGGTAACAGCAGACATCACCCTCTATGCCAAGTGGGTGGATAGCGAAGCTGAAATCGACTATCTGGTCAAATTCAACAGCAATGGCGGAAGCATCGTACCTTCCCAAACCGTTGTCAGAGATGCACTTGTTAGTAAACCGACTGATCCAACCAAATCAAGTATGTTCTTCTCCGGCTGGTACAGCGACCAGGGCTTGACTACCAAATATGACTTCAATACTCCGGTCACAAGTGATATGACGCTCTATGCCAAGTGGGTGAGTA
>JAISTR010000002.1 GCA_031272515.1 Erysipelotrichaceae bacterium
ATTAATAATGCTCCTGGATTTACCTTGAGTTTCTATATACCAAAGCAATGGGATTTCACTTTCGAAGATGGACTCTATTATATTTATAAAATGGAAGACGGTTCAAAGAAAATTATTGCTGTGGGCGTGCCTGGTCGTACTCTTCATTATAATTTTTCAATAGAAAGTAAAGTAGGGCTGATAGTTATTTCAAAGGGTATAACATATCCCAGTGTAAACTATAATGATACTATACAATCTTATGCCAAATGTAATATATCTGAATACTGTATACTCGCGGTTGTAATGAACATTGCAGCAGTTGGTGCAATAGATATTCCGTATGATGAGTATATGTCAATTCTGTTTATATTCATTGATTCAGAGATATCTTTCTCAGAAGTAAGGCACTTTATGGAATCATTCGCCATGCAGCGATAAATTCAGGAAAGCTATTTTATAATAGCGAAGAGTATAGAAATTGTGGAAGGTGTAGTTTTTCTTCAGTTTAATTGTATAGGAAACACTCCTTGTTATCAGCAATCGTTGTTCAGGCATTTACACAAGATATATTACACTCTGTTACCAGAAGCTGCTTTTGATAATCGAAATACAAGATTAGAAACAAACTTGTTTTCACCACAAAAAAAGCGAACCGTACAGGTTCGCTTGTCTTGAAACATTAGCGCTTTGAGTATTGCGGAGCTCTTCTGGCACCGTGCAGACCATACTTCTTGCGTTCCTTGCCTCTGGCATCCCGGGTGAGGAATCCGGCTGCTTTGAGCGGAGCGCGGTAGTCTGCTGATACTTCCAGCAGGGCGCGGGCGATACCGTGACGCATGGCTCCGGCCTGGCCATTGTAGCCGCCGCCGAAGACGTTGATCGTCACGTCAAATTGCGCAGAGGTTTCGGTGAGCTCCAAGGGGGATCTCACAACCATCCGCAGGGTTTCCAGAGGAAGGTAATCATCAATGCTTTTGTCATTGATGACAATCGAGCCTTTGCCTGGTGTCAGAAACACTCTGGCGATGGCCTTTTTCCGTCTTCCGGTTCCCAGATAAGAGATTTGCGTTTTCTTTTTGGTTGCCATGTTTTCTTCCTAGCCTTTCAGCGTCAGCACTTCCGGTTTTTGTGCTGCGTGCGGGTGTTCACTGCCAACGTAAACAAACAGATGCTTGCGTTGCAGGTTCCCCAGTCGCGTATGAGGCAACATGCCTTGAATCGCTTTTTCCACCCATTCTACGGTGTACTTTTCTCTCATTAAAGCGGTGGAGCGTACACGCAGTCCGCCGGGATATTGAGAGTGGGAATAATAGTTTTTCTTGTGAACTTGGTCACCGGTGACCTTGATCTTGTCGGCATTGATCACAACCACGAAGTCCCCGCAATCGACATTGGGGGTAAAGGTCGGTTTGTGCTTGCCGCGAAGGATAGTAGCGACAGCGGTAGCCAGGCGTCCCAGAGTTGCTCCGGAACCATCTACGACATACCATTGACGCGCTCCTTCATTTGCTTTTGCCATTGTAGTTTGGCGCATGGATTTTTGTCCTCCTAATCCAGTTTGATTGCTTACCAGGGCTTCTTACTTTAAAGAGGGACGTCCTTAATTTTAAGGGTTTGCGGACAGAGTGTCAAGGAAAATCAGGCTTAAAGCGGGTAGAAACCCGGATTTTCGCTATTTTTATCTGGGAATTGTTGTGAACTGCAGCTGTGACACTTTGTGTTAAAATGCAATTGGAGAAACAGATGAAAGAGACAAATATTGATGAGATTATGGTTTCGATTCAAGAAGGCTTAAGCTCTGATGCGCAGACAAACATCGCCTGGCTGCGCCAGCAGGCGAAGCTTTACTATAATCATCCCCAGTCGGCGGAGATTATTTTACTCATCGGTCATCTTTTGTATCAGCAGTTTAGCGATGATGAATTTGAGGAAATCCGCAAACGGTACCAGACCGCCTTCGGTCTTCATGAAGGACTAGAGAAAGCGACTGAGCTTGCTAAGGAAGGGGAATTTGAAAAGGCGGTGGAGATTTTGCGGAGCGTCGCTGCCCAAATTTCGGATGATAAAGGCAAGCGGATCTATTTTCTTCATGACCAAAATAACGAATACTACTCAATGAGTGATCCAGTGGAGTTTTATCTCTTCATAGTGTTAAACAAAACCCAAAAAGCAATCCGTCAGATTGACCCCGACTTCTTTGATTTGTACTACTATCTGGGGGTTTGGCTGATGGAGCTGAAACAGTGGGAGGAAGCGGCTGACTGCCTGCAGGAGGCACTGATTCTCAATCCGGTTTCCGCCAAGACTTACTTTGAGCTCTGCGAGGTTTATAAATACCAGAGCCGATGGGATGAATTTGTGTACAACACCAAAAAAGCCCTGTCCCTTTGCTTCAATAAGAAGGACCTGGCTCGATGCTACCGCAATCTGGCATACTACTTTAGTGTGCAGAAGGATTGGGATCACGCTTACACTATGTACCAGTTCTCCCTGGTCTTTGACATAAATACTAACGCGATTAGCGAACTTGTCTATATCGAGGAAACTGCAGGCATCGGGCGTTTCTTTTTAGACTCTGAAGAACTGTCTTCAAAGGTGTTGGCGATGGATATCCAGTTTGGAGCGAATGTCGAAATCTTACAGATTCTCATGCAGCTGGCTAAAAAACTCAAAAAATCAGGAGATTACCCGACTGCCCTGATCTTTTACCAGCAGCTTTATGAGCTTATGGATAATCCTGATTTTTTGAACGAAGTAAATCAATTGAAACAGCTGATAGCAAACCCGAACGTGAACTGACTACCCCAGTAATTTGACAATCGTCTTGGGACTGGCGGCATCATCCACCGTTTTGCCATAATGGGCATAGGTGATGGTGCCGTCATTTTTGAAGATGAAGGCAGCTGGCAATTGCAGCTCGTTGCCCTCATAGGCACCATGACTGAAGCCCATCAGTTTTGCCTGCCCGACTTTCTTCATGGTCTTAAGCCCAATCATCTTCTCTTTCGAAGGTGCCGGTTCAATGCCAAAGAGCTCATAGAGCTTGCCCTCTGGATCACAGACAAAGGGGAAGGGGAACTGGTCCTTCACCGGGAGCATCGTGGACTGCGGACTTTGCAGGACGATGTAGAGGTTGCCGCCTTTCTTTACGATATTCTCATATTCCTTTTTAAACAGTGCGATATCCAACTGGCATAGAGAGCAGCCCAGATAGCGCAGAAAGACAAAGATGTTCTTGTCGTTTTTGGCGATGTCCTTGAAATGAATGCCGGTTTGATCCGGGGTGTCAAAGACAAAATCGGCTGCCTGATCCCCAACTTGATACTTTCCCATAGTGGTTCCTCCCTATTTTTTAAAAATATATTCCTTCATGCGCTTTAGCGCCTCTTCTACTTTTACCTTCGGCAAAGCCAAATTCAAGCGGATGGCACAGGGATGCTGGAACATCCTTCCATCCTGCCACAGAACCCCGTATTCAATGCCTCTGGCCAAAAGCGCATCGATGGTATCACCCTTGTTTTCGCAATATTTGCTGCAATCCAAAAACAACATGTAAGTGCCTTCCGGTTTGACAACCGAAATGTCACTGAGCTGCTTTTCAAAGAAGTCACAGGCGGTGTTGATGTTATCGGAGAGTACCTGGTTGAGCTCATCCACCCATATATAACCCTCAGGTTGATAGGCACCAATCAGGGCATGCATGGAGAAGACGTTCATGGAATTATAGTGGGAAAGGGAGGATTCCTTGTCCATTCTCTCCCGGATCCAGTCATTGTAGACGATGTGATAGGCGCCGATCAGTCCCGCCAGGTTGAAGGTCTTGCTGGGGGCATAGAGGGCGACCGTACGCTGTTTCGCATCCGGGGACACGGATTGGGTCGGGGTGTGCTTGTGGCCGTTGAGCAGGATATCCGACCAGATTTCATCGGAAATCACAAAGACATCATTTTTCTTGTAGACCTCCATGGCTTTCTTGATCTCTTCCTTTTCCCAGACTCTGCCACAGGGGTTATGCGGCGAGCAGAAGATAGCCGCATGGATTTTGTTTTCCTTGATCTTTTTGTCCATGTCTTCATAATCCATGCGCCAGATGCCCTCGCTGTCCAATATCAATGGGCTATGCACGATGTGGTAGCCGTTATTGAGCAGGCTGCCGGTAAAGCCGACATAGGTGGGGGAGTGCAATAAGACATTGTCCCCCTTGGAACAAAAGACGTTAAGGGCAGCGACAACCCCGCCCAAAACCCCGTTTTCATAACCGATGTGCTTGAACTCCAAGCCGTTTACCTTGTTGCGTTTTTTCTGCCAGGCAATAATCTTTTCAAAGTATTCCGGTGTCGGCGCAAAATAACCGAAACAGGGATGCTGAGCTCTGTCTATAATGGCTTTCGCGATGGTGTCAACCGTCGCGAAGTTCATGTCTGCGACCCACATCGGAATCCGGTCAAAGCCTTCCTTGGTTTCACCTTTGGGACCAAAACCCAATTGTGAAGGTACATCTACGGCAATCGAATCTTTGTTGTGTCTGTCGATGATACTGGTAAAATCATACTTCATGGGTGTTTCCTTCTTTCCTTTGATAAGAAAATTTTATCATTCTCCAGTCACAAGTTCCACAAAAATGCGAAGAAAAGAGAAGAGGAAACCGGAATAAACTTCCTTCAGTAAGCAGTGGGGGTATTCGGAATATGGAATTCTGACACATTTACACCCTCAAGCTCTAACAGTGCGATTTTTTTATCAAGGCCTCCGGCATAACCTGTGAGGCTGCCGCTGGCACCGACGACGCGGTGGCAGGGGATGATGATGGAAATGGGATTGTGTCCCACCGCCCCGCCCACCGCCCGGTATGGTAAGCTGGAATTTTTTCCTTGCAAGGTCAGCTCTTTGGCAATCTGCCCATAGGTGATCGTCTGTCCATAGGGGATTTGCAAGAGTTGTTTAAACACCTGCTGATAAAAGGCAGTCCCTGCCGGTTTGAGGGGCAGGTTAAGGGGATCAGGCTGCTCTTTGTTGAAATAGCGGGTCAACCAGGCTTCACATTTTTGAAAGACCAACAAATCATCCTTTGGTAATGGTTCCTGCTTTAAGGTTGCCGCAAAGTACTTCTGGCCCTTTAACCATAAGCCGATCAAATTCTCGCCATCGCTGGCAAGGGTGAGCTCAGCCAGCGGGGAAGGGATTGTAGTCGTGTAAATCATGATTCCTCCTTGGCCAGTGAATGCCACAGGCCAATCATCACATAACTGCGCCAGGGCTGATAGGGCTCTGCCAGCTGCAAAATTTCTTTTCTTGTGTAACCGGGCAGGGCTTTATTAATACCGGCATCATCAGCTAAAAACACATCCGGGTCATTTACTATGCGCATTGAGATGTAACCGGCACTCCAGGATCCGATGCCCTTGATGGCCAAGAGCTTTGAAAGTAGATCAGATGCGGGCAAAGTGAAGTTTAAAGAACCGTCTAATAGTGCCTTGGTAAAGGCAAGAATGGTGTCTGCGCGCTGGCGTATGATTCCCAAGGAACCAAGCTGATTCTTTTGCGCATATGTTAATAACTGCTCTGGGGTGAAAAAAAGGGTATCCAAACCGGATATTCCGGTTTCGATAGAAGTGCCGGCGGCTTTGGCCAGTCGGGAGGTCAGGGTGCCAGCGGCAGCAACGGTGATCTGTTGCCCCAGCACAGTACGCACCAGCATTTCAAAATCATCAAAGCAGCCGGGTAAGCGCAGCCCGCAGAGATCCAGTTTTGGCTTAAGTGTTTCCATATTCTGCAGGGTTTCATAAATTGCCAGAGGCTGGGCATCTAAATCAAACATCCGCGTAATCCTTGTTAACAGTTTCGAAAGTACCGGTAACAGTGAGGCACTGACCCCCACAGCCAAAGTGTGGTTTTTGGGATGATGGGAGACCTTGAGCCAGCCGGTACAGGGCACTCCGTGATGATCTTTGAGGTTCACAGTACGAAAATAACAGTGGTCTTCAATTAATTCCACTCCAACAATCGCCCGTTTTTTCAAAAACTGCAGGATTGCGTCCCAAAGGTAGGGCGGACGGTATCCCAAATAAAGGGTAATCGTGTCCTGCGGTTCTTGGGGATTTTGACTGTCTTTGCGAAGTCTAAGGGGAGAGAGATGATAGTGCCTTAGAAAGGCGTCATTGAAGCGGCGCAGACTGTTAAAACCACAGGCCAGCGCCACATCCAGCATTGAAAGCCTGGTGTCGGTGAGCAGCTGCTTTGCCAACAGCAGACGGCAGGTCAAGCGAAACTGCACCATCGAGACATGGTATTCTTTCAAAAATAAGCGGCGCAGATGCCGGCTCGTATAGCCAAAACGTTTTGCCAGAGCTTCCAAACTTTCCTCAGGGTTTTCCTTGAGCGCATTCATAATCTGTGCCGGCAGATCATCCCGGGCACTAAAGCATCCCGGCGCCAGCTCTGGCCGGCATAAAAGACAGGGGCGATAACCAGCCTTTTGGGCTGCTGCTGCCGTTTCAAAGAAAGTACAGTTATCAATCGCCGGTTTTTTGGCTTTGCATACAGGGCGGCAGTAAATGCCGGTGGAGGAAACCCCAACAAAAAAACGTCCGTCAAAACGGGCATCTTGCGAAAGAAAGGCTTGATAGAGGTTTTCCTTTTTTACTAACATTTCATTTCCCCCAGTCCTTACCATTCTAACGCAAACCAGAAAGAAAGCTCGCCATTTTCGGACCGGGAATTGTTTTTCACCAAACCACGGCTAACAGGGCATAGACGGCGTTACTGAGACCGCGCAGTAAAAACGAAGGTATGATGGAACCGTTGAAGATTTTTTCATTGAGGAAACCAAAGAACAGGGCAGTGACAGCCGGTCTGAAGAATATGACTGCCAGATGGACTTGCCAGGGCACATTGATACCTGCAACCAGATAGAGACCATTCTGAATTAAGCCAAGGCCAACCGCACACACGATGATAGCCTGCATCGTTGAAAAGATGGTCTTTAGCCGTTTTAAAATGAAACCGCGATACAGAAATTCAACACAAAACCCATTGCCGATTACTGCTGTTAACAGGATGGCTGGTACGTCAGATGCGGTTCTTTGCGTCGTCACAACAGCAGTCGTCTCTTCACTGGCCAAATAGGATGCAGGAATGAGTTTCTCAAGAAACCCTGCAAAAAAGAAGAGGTAAAACAGATACAGGGCAAAAAAGGCAATCAAGACCCAGAAGGCCATTTTGAGCTTTGGCTTAAACAAACCAAAAAAGTTTGCGTAACTCGGATTGTCTTTGCGGAAGGCGAACTGCCACCAAAGGGATGGCAGCCCTACATAGAAAAACAGGCTGACCATGACAATGCTCATACTTGCCCCAAGCGAACCAATCATGACTGTATCCCCCTTTAAATTCAGACAAAACAGAAATCCGGTTTCACCAAACCACGGCTAACAAGGCAAAGACGGCGTTGTTGAGACCATGCAACAAAATCGAAGGAATAATGGAACCGTTGAAGATCTTTTCATTGAGGAAACCGCAGAACAGGGCGCCGACTGCCGGTCCGAAGAACACGGCTGCCAGATGGAATTGCCAGGGGACATCGACACCTGCAACCAGGTAGAGAATATTATGCATTAAGCCAAAGCCAACCGCAGTCAGAATGATGGCCAGCATCGTTGGCATGATAGTCTTTAACCGTTTCAAAATGAAACCGCGAAACAGAAATTCTTCACAAAATCCGTTGCCGATTACCGTTGTTAACAGGATGGCCGGTACTTCATATGCGGGTGTTGGCTGCGCTACGACAGCGGCTCCTTCTTCACTGGCCAAAAAGGATGCAGGAATGAGTTTCTCAACAAATTCTTCCAAGAAGAAGCGGTCAAACAGGTACAAGGCAATAAAAGCAATCAAGACCCAGAAGGCCATTTTGAGCTTTGGCTTAAACAGACCAAAGTACTTTGCGTAACTCGGATTTTTTTTGCGGGCGACTAACAGCCACCACAGGGATGGCAATCCTACAAAGAAAACCAGGTTTACCGCGACAGTGCTCAAACTTTTTAAAAGCGAACTTAACATGATTTTTAACCTCCCCTTAAATTAAAGACAAAACAGATGACAACAATGCAATCCCACTTCCATTCCCTCTAATACCTTGGTACTTTACACATTATTTTAACGGATAAAAGCGCATTGTCAACGAAAGTAATGATTCACTCAGACCTCTTTTAAGATGCCATCACGCCAAATATAGTCCACGTCTTTCTTGGGGAAGTACTGGGGATAGCCACGGTTGTCCAGCTTTTCGGGTGCACTGGAGTGCACACCGACAATCCCTTTTGGCTTCATGGTTTTTATCAGCCAGCTTAAGTGATTGGGGTAGGCATGGTTGAAGGAGAACAGGTTGGTGAAGGCAAAGAAACGGTGATTACAGCGCTTTACCATATTTTCCATAATCCGGTAGGCTTTGCCGCCGAAAGGCTCGCCAAACAGATGATAGTACAACCCGCCTTTGGGATAGTCCAAAAGTTCCAGGATGTTTCGATAACTGTTTTGGACGAAGTATCTTTGCGGGTTTTTCTTGATTTCCGCTTTGGCAATCACCTCAAAACCGGAGAGCGAGGAATCATAATCACCGGTATCACTGATGACAATGGGCACCGCAATGCCGAGTACCTGTTTCAGTACAAAGGCCGTCTTTTGTTCAAAGACCAGGGTGCGGTTGATTTTGGCACAGCCGGCAATCAAGGCCTCAATCAACTGCATATCGCGATGGTATATGTTAAAGAAAGCGATGCCGGGATCATCGCTCAGATGCGCAAAGATGTCTGCATAGATGGCTTCTTCGCTGATCATCCCCGGCAGAATGTCTTTGCCAGGCTGCCAGAGCTCTGGTGCTACCTCACCATAAAAGAAGCGCTCAGGTGAGGAAGTGGTCACATCCAAGAGCAGCAGGTCAATCGGGGTTTTGGCAGCCTGTTCTATTTCCGCAAAAGCTTCTTCTCTCTGCAAGCCGTGATAGCGGATATCCCCGGTATAAAAAAGATTGGCATCCGGGGTTTGTATCAAAAAGCTGGCAGCTCCCAAACAGGGATGGTCGCTGAAGAAGGGGGTGATACGGATTTCCTGAATCAAGAAAGGCTCGTGATACTGGAAAGAAGTAAAACTGTTCCGTTTCCCCAGGCCTTCCCCAATCTTTTCCAAAGCATCCTGCAGCTTCAGGGCGCTTTCATGCAGATAGACGGGAACATCCGGATGCACCATGCCGATGGCGGACATGTGGTCCAGGTGCAGATGCGAGATGATGATGCCGGTATGCAGGGGTGAATCCTCAAAGGATTGTAAGTGGAGTGGCCATAAATCCGCCTTGGGAAAAACACCAGGCACAGCTGGTATCTGTTTGAGGGCAAGGGCAGTGGTAAGCGCCCTTTGGTTTCGGTGTTCCACCACCCCGTCATAGACATTTGTATCGGGATGAAAGGGGGCACCAAAGTCAAAGATGACCCGGCTTTGGTTGTAGGTAACACTGATGACCACACCGCTGCCGGACAAGCCTTCATAAAAATGGAGAATCGTGTTTTTCATGGGATTTCCTCTTTGTTTTATTCTATCATGATGTACAATTACAGCATGAGAGTTGGCTTAATTACCTTCAATGCCGGTTACATTCATAAGGCCTTGGGTCTGCGCTGGCTGTATGTCTGTGCTGACAAAGACCAGACGCCGGTTTTGTTGGAATTCACCACCAAAACCAGCGTCAGCGAAGCTGTCAGCATCATACAAGAGAATAACCTGGATGTACTCGCTTTTTCAGTTTCCATTTGGAATGCGGCTCTTACCAAAGAAGTGATCCAGGAACTTTTGAAAGATCAGCCCCGGCGCATCATTCTGGGGGGACCGGAGGTCACCTACGACAATGACGACTGGTTTGATTTGGGGATTGAAGCAATTATTTTGGGAGAAGGGGAAAAAGCCTTCTGGGACTATCTGAAAAGTGGTCAGGCCAGCGGCGCTAAAACCGCCAAGGGTCAAGCAGCCATGGTCGTCCGCACGCCTTTGTCCTGGCTTGAGCAGTTTAGTGATCCCTATACCCTGGACATTGACAAAGATACGATGGAGAAACGCTACCTCTACATCGAGACCAGCCGCGGCTGTCCTTTTCGCTGCAGCTATTGCCAGGCTTCCCTGGACAAGCCGGTGCGCTACTTTTCCCTGCCTTATTTAAAGAATGTTTTTAGTAAACTTCAGAACTATCAGCCCAAACAGGTGAAGTTTCTGGACCGAACCTTCAATGCCGATAAAAACTGGGCCAAAAGCATTCAGGAACTGGTATGTGATTTTTTCACCTGCAGCTTTCAGTGTGAAATCATGCCGGAACCTCTAAGCAGTGATGAAAAACAGCGGATGATCCTGCCTGCATACAAAAAGCGCTTCCGCTATGAAATCGGGATTCAGTCCTTCAGTCCGGAAGTACTGAAGGAAATTGGCAGACCGCAGAACAATGAAGCGGCCATCGAAAACCTGAAATATTTGCTTAATAACGGGGTGGTCTGCCATGTGGATTTGATTGCCGGCTTGCCCTATGAAACGCTTGAAAGCTTTCAAAAATCGTTCCATATGCTTTACAGCCTGGCACCCAGTGAGCTGCAGCTGGGCATTCTCAAGGTGCTCAAGGGCACCGGGATGCATGCGAATGCCAAGGACTATGAGCTTGTCTATCACCCGCAGCCCCCCTATGAGGTGATTCGCACCAAATGGATGAGTGAAGCGGATATCCAGGCATGCAGGGATGCTGCCTTTGGGCTGGACCGCTTGAGCCGAAAGCACAATTTCAAGACCACAGTGGACGCGGTTTTACAAAAGGGGGTTGCCCCGTTTTTGTGCTATCAAAGCATCGGTGCCGCTTTAAGAAAACAGGAAAAACCGGAAAATTTGTATGCGACTTACCAAACCATCCACGATGCTTTGGGTAAGTGGCTGAATCAGGATGAACTCAAACAGCGCTTAAACTTCGATTTCTTTTTGCACGTGCGCGTGCGCTGTGCTGCACCGTTTCCGCTTTTATCCTTGGATCAGAAGAAACACTGCAGCCGTGATTTGATAAAAAAAGACTTTTTGAAGCAGGAACAGTTGCCCTACCTGGTAATGGAGCAGGTGCGCATTGATGACACATCAGTGATTCTTTGTTGTGTATTAAGCAGGCAGCAGGACGAAGCGCGGCAATATGTTTATAATATTCAGGATGGCTCTTTTAAGGAGATATACAGATGAAAGAGATTCTGCTGGCGACAAACAACGCCCATAAATTAAGGGAAGCCAGGGCAATCCTGGAACCTTTTGGCTTTTTTGTCATTTCCCTCGCACAGGCTGGCATAAGCAGCAACCCCGAGGAAACCGGAGAAAGCTTTGCGCAAAACGCTTTGATCAAAGCCCAGGCAGTAGCCGCACTTTGTCCCAAGCGCACTATCCTGGCGGATGATTCCGGACTCTGTATCGAATACTTCAATGGTTATCCCGGCCTCTATTCCTCACGCTTTCTGGGGGAGGATACTAGTTACTATGAAAAAAATGAAATTGTGCTGCGTTTGTTGCGGGATGTGAAAAACCGGCACGCCTGGTATACCTGTGCGGCGGTGCTTTATCAAAGCGGCGAATACCGCCACTTTGAAGCGCAGTGCCACGGGGAGATTGGCTTTAGACAAAGCGGCCAAAACGGCTTTGGCTTTGACCCGATCTTTGTGGTCAATAACCACAGTCTGGCAGAGCTTTCTGAATCACAAAAAAATCAAATGAGCCACCGCTATTTGGCCTTTAGAGAGGTCGCAGAGGCATTGGGGGAAAAGATATGAAAACAAACAGGGCAGGACTTTTGGGGATTATCTGGGCAGCGCTGGTCACTTTATTGGGTTTCTTGATTGTGATTCAGGTGACGGTGATGGACCGTGGCTTCTATCATGATACCCAGGCCAAATATCAGATTGAACGCTATACGAATTTGCGCCCGGAGAACATGGACAAGGCAATGGCTGCGCTTTTGGACTATATCGAAGACAAGCGCGCTGATTTGAAACTGCAGCTTGAATTCAACGATCGCGGGATGCAGGAGGTCTTCAACGAAAAGTCGATCTTGCATATGCAGGATGTCAAGCAGCTCTACCAGCTGCTGTTAGTCGTGATTTTGACTTTAGCGGTGATTGTCACTTTGATGCTTGTGGTTTTCTTCTTTTTGAAGTGGCTTAACCGCTACTGGCTGGGCACTTCGCTATTGAAGGGTTTATTGATCACAGCCGCTTTAATTGGATTATTGGCCTTGTATATCGCCGTCGACTTTGAGAACTTCTGGACCCTGTTTCATAAAATTGCCTTTTCCAATGACCTCTGGCTATTGGACATGAACACCGATGTGCTCTTGCAGCTGGTGCCGCTGGAGCTGTTCAATGATCTGGTCATCAAGATTGTCTTGCGGGTGTTTCTTTTTATGAGTGCCCAGGCGGCTGTCGGCTTTGGCTTAGTCCAGTGGGCTAAATTTGCGAACCTGGAGAAGTCATGATTCATATCGTCTTGTTTGAACCGGAGATCCCGGCCAACACCGGCAATATCATGCGCACCTGCGGAGCTTTGGGCGCAAAGCTGCATCTGATTGAACCGCTGGGCTTTTATCTGGATGACGCCCACAAAAAGCGGGCGGCAATGGATTATGGTGAACTCTTGGAAATTGTGCTTCATGAAAATTTGGAAGACTGTTTAAAACAGGTCGATGGACCGCTGTACTGCATCAGCCGCTATGGGCATAAAAGCCCCGATGAAGCGGATTTGAAAAGCGGCGAGCATCTATGGCTTTTCTTTGGCAAAGAGAGCAGCGGTTTGCCGATGGATTTTCTTAAGGCTCATAAGTCACAGGCACTGCGCATTCCGATGGTTGCCAAAGCCAGAAGCCTCAACCTGGCCAACAGCGTCGCCATTATCCTCTATGAAGCCCTGCGCCAAAGGGGCTACCCAGCCCTTAGCAAAGAGGAAGTTTTAAAAGGGAGCGATTGGCTATGAAGATGCGGGATGCCTTTTTTGTCAGCCGCTATTACCATGGCCTGATTTTGGTGATGGCCTTTGCGGCCGTCATCTTTGCGCTATTGCATAACATCACCAATATCGAGCTCCTGGCAATTTTATGGCGGCTGCCGGATGTCTCCTCCCTGTTTTCGCTTTTGGCCAGCGGCGTCTTGACAGCCGGGACCCTGGGCCGGGCCTTTTTGGTGATTTTGGATACCGGGACGCCGGTAGGCTTGCTGGTGAATTTTCTTTGGATTTTTCCACCGCTTTGCATGGTTCATTTATTATTTCGCATCTTTGTCCAGTTTGCCTATCCGGACAAAAAACCAAAGCTGCAGTGGGCCTTGGGTTTGGGGGCACTGGCTTGCTGGGGCCTGGTGATTGTGCTTTGTGCGCTGGCCTTTTGGGTTGGCTTTACCACCTATGATCCAGCCTATGGCCTGCGCTTTGTGCATGCCTCGGCCTTCGCCTGCATGATTCTCTTACTACTACACTCAACACTTTCCATCGCGTTTTTTTTGGTGACTGCCAACAACTGCCTGACGGAGCTGGGGGTTCTGAAATAAGGGTAGGGAATTGACAAAAGCTGTCCAAAGCTCCAGCCAAAACCGCATTATTCCCACAAAACCGGGGGAATAACAGGGATTTCATCCGGTTTTTGCGGGAAAGCTTGAAAAGCCTTTCAGTTGTTTCACCCGGGCTTTTTTTATATAATGTCAAAGTATGATTGAAAGTACGAATGATTTTATTTCTTTGGTAGCGCTGGTCGCTGTATTGGTGATGGTCCTGGTCGTGATGTTCAGGACAATTTTGGTGCGGCGCGAGCGCAAAAAGATAGAAAAGGAAATCGAATACTACAAAGAGTGGTATTAGAAAGAGAGGAACTATCATGTTTTCACAACCAATCAACTCGCCCAAGGCCCCCAAAGCCATCGGGCCGTATTCACCTGCCATCAAGCTGGGGGACTTCGTCTATCTCTCCGGACAGATTGCCATTGACCCGTTTTCCGGCAACCTGGTGGACGGCGGCATCAAGGAACAGACCAAACGGGCGCTGGATAACATGAAGGCGATCCTGGAGGAAATGGGACTGTCCTTCTATCACGTTGTCAAAACGACGGTTTTTCTGGCCGATATCAACGACTTCAATGATTTCAATGAAGTCTATGCCACCTATTTCGAACCGCCTTACCCGGCCCGCTCCGCCATCGGCGTAGCGGCTTTACCGAGAGGCGCGAAAGTGGAAATTGAAGCGGTGGTCATCGATACTTTGGCTTATGAACAACAGGCGGCTGGTTGTCAGGGCTGCTCTGGCTGTTCGGATGATTCCAAAGGCGGCGGGTGTGAGTGCTGCGGTGAATAACCGTGAGCGCTGAGAGTGAACTCTGGGCCTTTGTCCTGTTAAAGAATAACAGCTTTGATTTCTTTGCCTTGGCAGAGCTTTTAAAGCGTGACTGGGGCATTTCCTGCACCCCCAAGGACGGGCGTTTGTTGTTTGTCTTTGGCGGCAAGAAAGCCGGGGTGATGCTATTATCAGCGCCGATTCCCGACCAGGAGGTAGAGCGCAACTACGAACTGATGGCCATCCAGCAGGAAAACCTGCTGAAGGCCATTCAAGAGAGCCCCGCGCACTTGGCGGTGACGGTGATGGGCAGCGACAGCCTGGCGCTCAAGCGCTTTCTTTCCCAGATTCTCGCAAGTTGCTGCGGGGTGGCGGATGCGTTGGCGGTCTATCATTTCCCCAATGTCTTCGCCGCGGCTTTCTATCGCGAGAGTTTTCTAAGCGAGCCGGAAAGTTTTCCGGTGCTGCTATGGGTTTATGTGGGGATTACGCAGGAAGAAAACAAACATGGCGGCTATACCAAAGGTCTCAACCATTTTCATCATAAGGAGCTGGAGCTCGATCCGGTAGCGATGTCACCGGCGGAAGTCTTTGACTTTCTGCTCAATGTCGCCCAGTATCTCTACGATGGCGAAGCGCATCTGCAAGCCGGGCAGACACTCGAGCACAATCAGCAAAAATATCAGCTGGCACTGCGTCAGGGCCGCTACTTAAACCACGAGGAAGTTGTTGCGATTTTACAAACATAGGAGGCGGGGGTATGAGTGAACAATTGTGGATGATACTGGCCATGGGGGTACTGGCGGTTTTGTTTCTGCTGTTTTTTCTGATGCAGATCTTTTCGTCCAGAAAGCTGGCCAAAAATATGGAGCAGGCCTTAATACAGAACCAGTTGGAGACTGCCCAGAGTCTCAGTGCGCTGCAAAACCGCATGAACAGCGAGCTGCTGCAGTTTCATGACAGTGTGACGGCATCTTTGAAAGGGGACTTCCATAACATCAATCTTTCCACCATGGCGCAATTGACGCAGATTGCCAACCGCACCAACCAGGCCTTTGAGGACTTCAAGGTGCAACTGACGCGCATCGATGAGACCCAGAAGAACCTGACCGGCTTATCGCAGAATATTACGGCTTTGCAGAATATTCTGATGGACAAGAAGAGCAGGGGGACCTTCGGGGAAGTCGAGTTGTACTCGCTTTTGGAAATTGCCTTTGGCACCAATGACTCGCGTTACCGCCGGCAATACACCCTAAGCAACAACACCAAGGTCGATGCGGTCATCTTCGGACCGCCGCCCATGGGCATTATTCCCATTGACTCCAAGTTCCCCCTGGAAAACTACAACCGCATGGTGGATGGCGAGCTTAGTGATACCCTGCGCTCCGGGGCAAGGGCGCAGTTTGTGCGCGATGTGCGCAAGCACATCGACGACATTGCGACCAAGTACATCATTGCGGGCGAGACCACCGATTTCGCCTATCTGTTTATCCCGGCGGAAGCGGTGTTTGCGGAGATCATCGGACGCATGGATGATCTGGTCCAGTACTCCTACCGCCAACATGTCTACCTCGTATCGCCTACCACCCTGATGGCTTATCTGACCGCCATCAAGGCGATTTATCTGGGCCAGCAGCGAAATGAGAAGGTAGAACTGATCCAGAAGGCCTTCAATAACCTGTCTGATGAATTTACGCGCTTTGCGAAGCGCTTCACTGAAATCAACCGCGACTTCGAGCGGTTGCATACCGATTTCTATCAGGTGTCCACCACCTCCGAGAAGATCCAGCGCCGCTTTGCGGACATCAAGGCGGTGGATCTGGGTGAGCAGGAGGAACTGGAACTGCCCCAGGATTCAGGTCCTGCCCTGCTACCGGATCTGGATGAACTGTAGACTAAAGAGTAAAACAAAAAGAAGTTCTCCCCTGTACGAACTTCTTTTTTTCATCAAATGAGGAAAGACTAGCGCTCCGGCAGGATTTCCAGCCAGTAGCCATCGGGGTCTTCAATAAAGTAGATACCCATCGCTTCGTTGCGGTAACAGATGATGTCCATGGCGGTGTGCTTGCGCTCTGCTTCTTCAAAGTCCTTAGTCACAAAGGCGATGTGGCTTTCGTTTTCCCCCAGGTCATACTTTTGCGGGTGGTCCTTGAGCCATGTCAGTTCCAAAAGGAAATCACCGCTCTCATCCACCAGATAAATCAAAAGGAAGTTGCCGTTGGGATCGATGACCCTGCGGTATTCCTTCAAACCCAGCGCTTCTTCATAAAAGCGCAGTGACACCTCCGGATTGGTGATGTTGATGTTGCAGTGGGCAATTTTGAATTTCATGATTGTTTCCTCCCCGTTTTCCCCTTTATTATAACCTTTATTTTCCTTGATCCTTTGCAATCAGGATTTTCAGCGCATCGCAGGCAATCTGAATCGTCTTGTCCATGGCGTGAAAGGACATGATGGCAGAGGCCCGGCAGTGCTTGATGCTGGAAAGAATGAAGAGGATGGCGGATTCCATCTCACTGCAAACCACTCCGCCTTTCTGCCAGATTGCCCAGCGCTCCAATAGTTCCCTGGCCATCGGCGACGCTTGCGGTTCCACCTCCCCGTAGAAGGAATCCTTGGTGTGGGTGATGCCCACCAGGTAGTTGCCCTTGTTCGCCTTGGCTGCTTCTATCAAAGCATCGACGACCTGCCGGTCGGCGATGGCTGGATAGGCTAAGGGCATATAGTTGAGAGAAGTGCCTTCATCGCGCACAGCAGCGGTGCAGATGGCGCCGTCATAGTTGAATTCATCCTGCGGGTCCTTGACGGGCCCGGCGGTACCGACCCGGATGAAGGTGTCGGCTCCGGCTTTGATCAGTTCCTCCACGCAGATGGCTGTGGAAGGGCAGCCCATGCCGGTGGAGGTGATGGCGACCCTTTCATTTAACAGGGTCCCCACCCAGGTCTTGTGCTCGCGGTTATGAGCGATCAGTTTCGCGTCCTTTAGAAAACTGGCCATGTGGTCGGTACGGAAGGGGTCTCCGGGCAAGAGCACATACCTGCCGATCTCGCCGGCTTTTACTTGAATATGATAGAAGGGTTCACTCATAATATTTCTCCTTTGTTTCTACAGGTTTTTGCCAAAGGCAACCAGGTCATCCTTGCGCAGGGCTGCTGCCACCAAATCGGGCAGTTTATCCGGGGTTACACCAAAGCAGGCGATATTGAGATTGGCGATTTTCTGGGCCAAGGCTTCATCGTAGCTGGGCGTGCCCTGGTCACTGAGTGCCAACAGCACCAGCACCGTAACCCCGGCTTCTTTCATTTGTTCCAGTTGACGCAGAAGGCCGGCTTGTACCCCGCCCTCATACAGGTCGGAAATCAAGATGAACAGGGTTTTCTGGGGGGTATGGATCAACTGACTGCAGTACTGCAGTGAGCGGTTGATATCGGTGCCCCCGCCCAGCTGTATGCCAAACAAGAGGTCCACCGGGTCATTGGCACAGGCTTCACTCAAATCCGTCACCTGGGTATCAAAGGCGACCACCCGGGTCTCCAGGGCTGGAATCGAGGCGAAGATGGAGGCCATGATTGAGGCGTAGATGATGCTGGAGCTCATGGAGCCGCTCTGGTCCAGATCCAGGATAATCTGCCAGTCACGGCTGCGTTTTTGGCGCTGGTAGAAATAGAACTTTTCAGCAATCAACTGTTTGCGCTCTTGGTCATAGTTTTTCAGGTTTTTGAAGATGGTCTTCTTCCAG
Organism: Erysipelotrichaceae bacterium; assembly: GCA_031272515.1. Classification (GTDB taxonomy): domain Bacteria; phylum Bacillota_I; class Bacilli_A; order Erysipelotrichales; family Erysipelotrichaceae; genus JAISTR01. The sequence continues at coordinate 18,085 of JAISTR010000002.1, forward strand.
TCCGTATCCGGAAAAGAGGGGATTGGGGTATGTTCTCTTTTATTCAAGGCCCCCCTGACCGCCCTGCGCAAATCGCTCTCCATCTTGGCAACAAGCTGATCCACCAAGCTTTTCACCAAAGCCCTGGCCTGTTCCTTGGACTTCTTGGGAATCAGCCCTTTGAGGGTCAATAGCAGGGAAACCATGTTGACATCGGGGACGATCTGGGACAAAGACTCCGGCTCCAGGATCAATTGACTGAGGCCCTTGCGCTCAATCGCATCGCTTTGCACGATATTGACAACACTCTGGGGAAAGCAGCTGCGCAGATCCGCCAGCCATTTGGCGATATTTGGGTAGCTTGGACCCAATCCCGCACCTTTTTGCCCTTCACTTTGGGTGTTGTCATAGACGGCGCCCAAAGCCTGGTCCATTAAAAGATCCTTTGCACTTAGACCTGAGCCGTTGGGACTTATTTGACTCAGCTTGTTTTCGACGTCCCGGCCCAGAATCAGCCGCCAGCGTTTGATTCTTTCCTGGTTTTCCATCAGCGTACATCCTCAAAATCAAAGTCATTGAGCTTTGAAAGCTCATCCTCCTGCAAATCCGCCTGCAGCAGCTCGGCAATACTCTGGTTCTCAAAGCCCCAGGCTTCGCCCAGGATGTCACAGATGCTGTCTTTCTCCCTGGCGCTAAAGGCACTGAAGGCCCTACGCAGGCAGATTAATGCTTTGGTGAACTCTTCTTCATCCAGGGTTTGCAGGTAGTCATCCAGCTTGTGCCAAAGCGGCAGCTGGCTTAAAAACAAAAGCCGGTTGCGCAAGAGTAAGCCTTCAAACCATCTGGCACCGCTCTCGCTGCTGTTGGCAGCAGAGAGATAGCGGGAGATCTGGATGTCCAAATCATTGGCAGAAAACCGGTTTCTCTCCATTAGCAGACTGACCGCAAAACCGGATAATAACGGATTGCGGTCATCCGCCCTGGCCAGGCGGCTGATTTCATTTAGCCAAATCTCATCATCCACCAGTTCACTTTGCCCTTGGGTAATCTGATGCAAATAGCCAAGATTGCCGCAGATTTCCCGGGCGCTCTTATCATCACAAGCCGCCCCACTGTATAAATACAAAGCAGCCTTTAAGAACAGTTGCGTCAAAAGCGGTTCGAGCGCTTTGGTATCAAAGTGGCGCAGGCTGCCATACTCCAGCAGGTCCGCAATTTTTTTGGCGGCAGCTGCCAGGTGTGTGAAGGAGAGGCTCTGGGCGGTGAGCTGCTGCAGGCGCGCCAGTGCCTGCAGATAGCAGCCATCCAGCTGACAGGTCATAATCGCATCGATCAATTCGGACAGTTGTACGACATTGTTTGCTTTGTCCAGGCTTTCGCGGATGCGGTTTTCACAGGCAATCTGAATCGTATCGCCATAAAGGATATTCTCCACCAAAACAATCTCCATTTCCGGACTCCAGACCAGATTCCAGGATTCCGCCCAGCTGGCGCCATCCTGACGCAAGGGCACCTGGGTCGCAAAGTGAATCCCGCATAGGCGCAGCCGGTGAAAGAAGGTGGAGCGGCGCAGATCCAAAAATGCGGATTTTTCATTTTGAACCCGCAGGTTCTCCCGCAAATCCAGTTTCAGGTTTTCTGCGACCGGACTCAAAAAACGCTTCAGGTTGAGCTCTTCTAGCTGCCTGTTCATATCGAGCTGAATCGGGGTCAGTAAGGATTTATCGGGCAGGGCACCGATGCGGGTGCCAAAGTCCACGGCAACCAAAGCTTCACTGATGGTTGCCGGGTCACCGCTGGCCAGAATCGTCAAGGCGGCATCGTGCAGGTCCTTGAGGGTCGGCAGCTGCCCTTCGTGCAGGTATTGCAGCGCCTTTGCCAGGCGCACGCATTCAATTAATGAGGCGGTTGAGGAATAGCCGTGTTTTTCTCTAAGCGCATGATTGAGCTTGCTTAAGTACAAAGCCGGCAGTTCTTCGGGTTGATTTTTACTGTAGCACTCATACATCAGCTCATAGTACTGCGGGGCATTGTTGCCGGCGCCATAGCCGGAGAGGGAGGAAAGCCGGAAATTGGAATAGGGCATCAGGGTCATCCGGGTCTGTATTTCACTCAGGTCCTCAAAGTCTTTTAAGGGCTGGTTGTTGATTAAGCCGCTTACATGATAGGCACCGCAGACCACCACAATCTGATCCGGCTGTATCCCGCTTTCGATTGCTTCCACGATGCACTTTTTCATGTGCGCTTCGCGCAGTTCGTTCACCCTGTAGCCAAACGGATCGTATTGTTCATTTTGCTCGGCAGTCTTTTGGCGCAAAAGATTGGAGAAGGTGTTGACCAGCTGATGGTACCCGTCATCGCTTAAATCGTGTTCAAACTGTCTTTCCCAATAGGTGTCAAAGTCCTCTTCCCCACCGGCTTGGGCCAGCTCTTGATAGAGATTGTGCTGGAAGCTTATAAAAGAGATTCTTTTTTTAAGGCTTTCCTCCTCTTTGTTGGTGAGATCAAAAGCGTGTTCTTGTAGATATAAGGGCAGATGGTAAGAGGAGGAAAGGTCAAAAAAGCGGGCTTCCCTTTGATGCTCTTTCGCCCAAAGTATCGCCTGATACTCTGGCGAGTATTCGCAAAAAGGAAAGACGATGGAGGTGACCGGCGGCTCTAGGGAATAGGCCAGTAAGGCCACCGGCAGCTTGACCTTTTCATCACATATAAGCTCCAATAGGGGATTGGCATCTTGGGGGCCTTCCACCAAAACAAGCTTGGGCTTTCTTTCATCCAGGAAGCGGCGCAAATGCCGGGCTCCGGCCGGACTGAAATGGCGCACCCCGAATAAAGGCACACCTTCCTGACTCACCCAGTCGCTTTGGCTCATCGCTCTAGGTCCTTGCAGCTTTGATAAAGGGGCTGCCAGGCCAGTCCGCGCTTTTTCATGATGTTCTCCAAATACTCCAGCCAGACCGCCCGGTCTCTTTCCTCGTCTTTAATAATCGCCCCGGCCAGGCCGGCGGCGATGTCTTTCTCCTGTATACTGCCCTGGCCAAAACAAGAGGCCAAGGACATGGCGGAGGTCAATAGCGAGATTGCCTCAGCGGTGGAAGTGACCCCGCTGGGGCTTTTGATCTTTTGCTTGCCATCCAGGGACTGGCCGTTTCGCAGTTCGCGAAAGACGGTCACGACCTTTTCAATTTCGTTATTGGTCGGCGGTTTGGCTTTGATGTCATAGTTTGTGGCAATCTCGCTCACCCGCTTGGACACGATGTCCATTTCCGTCTGCAGATCAGCAGGCGGCTGTAAAACCACGATATTGAAGCGGCGCTTGAGCGCAGCGGACATTTCATTGACACCCTTGTCACGGGTATTGGCAGTCGCAATCAAGGAAAAACCGCGGCGGGCGAAGACCTGTCTGCCGAGTTCATTGATGGCGATGGCTTTTTCCGAAAGAATGGAAATCAGGGCATCCTGGACTTCGCTTTGACAGCGGGAGATTTCCTCCAGGCGGGCAATACCGCCCTGCTCCATTGCCTTCATCACCGGGCTTTTGATCATCGCTTGATCGCTGTAGCCCTCAGCTAATAACAGCGCATAGTTCCAGGAATAGCGGACCTGCTCCTCACTGGTTCCGGCAGTGCCCTGGACCACCTGGGTGGAATCCCCATAGATGGCAGCCGCCAGGTTTTCCGACAGCCAGCTCTTGGCGGTTCCGGGTTCACCGATTAATAGCAGCGCCCGGTCGGTTAAGAGGGTGGCAATGCAGATTTCCACCAGCCGGTCATTGCCAATGTACTTGGCAGTAATCGGGGTATCACCCTCAACTCCACCAATGATAAATTTCAGCACCGCCCTGGGGGAGAGTTTCCAGCCAGCCGGCACCTCATCCTTGTCCGCTTTTTTCAGTGCTTCCAATTCCTTTGAAAACAGCTGTTCTGCGGGTAAGCGCAGAATTTCCTTTTCACTCATGTGCTTTCCTTCTTTCTGTTTTGCAAGCCAGTATATTCCTCCATGATTTGATTTAAGACGGTTGGTATTGAAAGCTGCTCTTGCAGCTGTTTATAACCCTCTTCTGCGCAGGGAACCTTTAAAGAAGCCGCATACACCACATGACGAATCATTTCCATATGCCGGTAGTAGGTCTTTTTATTTTCAATCAGAAAGGGGACAATCTGTTTCAAAATGGTTTCTCCCTTGGCGATATCAGCGTCATATACCAGCATAAAAAAGGTGCTGCTGTTATCAAAGTCGTTAAATAGAGAAGCCCAGCGGCGATCCCACTTTTTATCCCTGTCGGTCAAGGCACGAAAATAGTAGCCGCAGCGCTCATAATATCCTTCCGCCAACCCGTAACCTACGGTTTTGTAATCCGGTTTGGGACCAAACAGTTTCTTTTTCAACAAGGGGGAATAACGCTCATATACATCGCTTCCATCATAGAGGCAGCAGGCGGCGGCGATGTTTTGTGCAAGAAAACCGGGATGGTTTTCGGTTGCCTTATAAATCAGTTCAATCCGCTCCAGGTCCGGATAGCGGTCTTTTATGCGCAGCAGGTTGTGGGCGGAATGGGTTGCACTGACGGTATTTGGTGCAAGCCATCGCACCAGTTGGACAAACAGGTCATCAAAGCGCTTTGAGCGCTTTCGCTCCATCAAAATCCAGGCAAAAACCAGCATCTGATCCGGGTGGTCATGGGTGTCAAGCAGTTCTTGGATCCGCTTTTGTAACAGGTCCAGATACTGCTCATCCTCTGTTTCCAGCAGTGCCTCCTCTATCAGGGAAAGGTCACCGGAAGCCAGAATTTCGGAAAAGTTTTTCAAATTCTGCTTGGAGCCCATCCGGGCCAGAGCCCTTTGGCAGGCAATCTTGACTTCCCGTTTCTGGGATTTGCTGATTTGAAGTAGCAGGTTCTCATCCGCCGGGTCATTGCCAAAGACATCGATACAGGCGATGTAGAGCGCATCTTTCTTGCCGCTTTGGATTTTTTCCAGGGCGAAGGTGCGGGCGTATGCATGATCCGCTTTGTTAAGCCAGGGCATAAGCTTTGCGGCCCAGGAGATATTGTCTTTGGAAAGGGCGCTCAGCAGGGCTTCTACAAGAACGGCTTTCATTTTCAAATAGACCTGCGGCAGAATAAAATCATTCAGAAAATCCGTCACATAGCATTTTTTACAATCCAGCCCCAGGCAGTAATAGGAAAACAGTCTGGCATCCGCAAAGGTGCCATCCTGGTAGATTTCCTCCAGCAGCGTTTCCCGCTTTTGGCTGTGCTTCTCAAAGATCTCAATGACCCTGCTTAAAAGCGAATAGGGCAGGGCGGACTGTTGGTATTTTTGATCACCCAGGGTGATTTCAAAATACTCTTTGACAAAGACCGGATCGCACTGGGTATTCAAAACCGCATACAAAAGCACTCCGCACTCCATCAAAGCGGCAGCGCAGTCTTCACTTTGCGCATTGACCAGGGTTTTTAGGCGGCTGGCCAGGGTCTTAAAGACCGCGGCCTTTTCACCCAGGACTTGTAACGGTTCAAGCAGCCGGTTAAGCCGGGGATCGCCCTTGGCCAGTTTCGCCCCGGCCAAATAAAGCCGGTCCAATTCAAAGGTCAGTTGTTGCAAAACGGGTATGGTTGCCATAGGCCCTCCTAATACAGGTAACGGATGACCTGTCTGTCATCGATAAAAGCAAGGGGCTCGGCCCAAAGCGAACCTTCGCCAAGATTATTTTGAAAGCGCAAAAGCAGGCAGCCTTTTTCCCATTGGCTTTGGGAGAGTTTCAATAAATCGGCGCCAAACAAAGTCAGCTTTAAGGGGATTATTTGATCCTGTGTATCCGCAATTGCCAGGTTTTCGCCTGCCTGCAGCAGTTTATGGCAGCGTACCAGAAAGACCGGCTGACGGGTTGTCAGTTGTTGGCGCAGGATGTTTTTGACTTCCCTTAACAAGAGGGCATAATCGCCTTTGGCGTAAGCCGGGATTTTTTCAAAATCCGCTTCCTGCAGATGGCGCGCAACGCTGCGCTCCCAGCGCACCCGGGGATTGATCAAGGCCGGATACAGATACAGCTCCGGTATCTGTTCCACCTTAAACGTTGAATCGTGGGCGGCGACATGCTTGAGGGCCTTGAATGGCCGGTAGTTGCGGGTGATTACGATGTCACCCTGTGTTAAGGAAAGCCAAATCCCTTCATCCACAAACTGGGCTCCGCCTTCATCCCTGCTCACCTCAAAAGACAGCTGCAGCAGCTCTTCATTTTTACGATAGAGTCCTTCCTCCTCTAGTTCACTGAGTTTCCAGGCCGTCCCCAGGGCTTCCTCAATTGGACTTTGTTGACGGTCCTTTCGGGAGGTCTCTTTGATGGATTCAAAATCCCGGTAATCATTGATTTTGTCATTCAGGTATTTTTGTCCGCGCTCAATCAAGCCATAGAGGTGGTTGACCTGTTCAATCGCACTGGTATAATTTTGGTCTACAAGACTTTTTTGCAAAGTGAGAAACAGCTCGATAAAATCACTCTGCACACCTTTGAGATAGTAGTTTCCCAATTCCATAACCTGTTTCTGGTGTGCTTTTATAGCGTTGGCATCCAGGGTTTGAAGACCCTGTTGCAATAGTGAAGACAAAAGTTTATCAGCGAAATCCAAGCCGTTTAATTGCACCTGGGCTTTCTTGATGATTGCCGTTGCCTTGGCTTTGGTTAAGCCAGCCGGCTCACTTTGTTGTGCTGGCTGACTGCTCTCTTTCTTTTCACTTCTGGCTTTGATTTTCTGACGCTTGCTTAAGATCTCTTCGGGGATATCCGCAATCTGTACCGGTGAATTTAAAGCCGCCAGCAGCAGTCCGACACAGTGCTTGCAGGGAAACTGCCGGCTGGGGCAGCTGCAGCGGGCAACCGGTCTGGCGGGATCAAAGAAATCCACAGAACAATGATAGGGGTTCTTGCCAGAGCCCTGGCACTGCCCAAATAACAGGGTGCCGTCTACACTTTGACTGATTTGTATGAATTGACCTTTTTTCACCAGGGCTTCGCCGTTTATTAAAGCGGAGGAATTTCCAGCGAAACTACGGACAAAGTCACGATCATATTGCACAAGCGCCCCTCCTTTATATTTCTATTTCCATTATAGCGGAAAGAGCCAGGGTCTTGATATCAAAATACGATGAAAGAAGCTGAAAGGTAGATATCCATGTTATAATGAGGAAGAAGAATACCGGTTGTTTATCATTTTCAATTTAGAGCAAAGGGGGACTTGTCATGCCTTGTTTGTTTGGACACAAGTGGAATGGCTGCAAATGCGAAAAGTGCGGCAAAATTCGCAATGAAGAGCATCAATGGGCAGAAAAGAAGGGTTGCTATAAAATCTGCACTATCTGCAAAACGGCTGAAATCTCGCACGACTTCGTTTCTGAAAACGGTGTATATGTCTGCAAAAACTGCAATGTCCAAGGTTTTAAATGGACCAGATTTCCGATGTACATCACCATGGTTGAAATGGCAATCAGAGAATTAGGGGAATCTGTCTATGATTTACCTTATCTGTATCGCAATTTACCAGATAGGCTGCAGCTGCCGGAAGTGTTTTTGGATGCGCATGAAATTGTCTGCATGCATCAGCTCTTGACCGGCTTGGCTGTTCTTTTGCGCCAAAAATCCTATAGCCAGTTAACCAAAAGCAGCCAGGAGTACTTTCAGCTTGTCGACTTTTTCAAGTTTCGCGGCGAGATTCCTGATCATATCCTGGTGCTGCAGAGAAAGCTGGGGATCGAAGGCAAGGAAATTGTTTGGGTCGATACCCCGGAAAACAGAGAGCGGTTTAAAATGTACCTGTGAATCCGTTTTTTTCAAGAAATTAAACGATAACACATTGCCAAGTGGCGCCGGATGGTCTAAAATGGTATCTGCGCCGCTGTGATGGAATTGGTAGACGTAGTGGACTCAAAATCCACCGGTAGCGATACCGTGCCGGTTCGAGTCCGGCCAGCGGCACCAGCTAAAATTCAAGCCCTGCTTCACAGGGCTTTTTTTATGTTCATTCCTTAAATTCCCGTTAAATCGTGTCCTCTTTCTTAAGATTGTCTTAAACCTTCTTTATGTTTCTTGGCATTGCTTTTTTTTGTGTCTATATTGAAGTTAAGCTTTATTGAATACCGGATAGCAGTTTGTAAGGTTGCACTGTTGATTTGCAGAAAATGGTTGTCACAATTAACACCAAGCCAAAGTCCAAACCGCTGCCGGTTTGAAACTTTTTTTTAAAGCAAGGCTGTTCTTTCAATTTTTGCCGCAAAACCCGACACGAATTGCATAAAAATCTGCTGTTGATGTGATTGCGGAAAAAATAGAATGGAATCGAAGAGAGGTTGTATGGAACTCAACAGGCGTTCACTGGAAATCCTGCATTATCTCAACCAGAAGAATGAATACACCGCTGCCAATGACCTGCAGCAGATTTTTTCGATTTCCCCAAGAACCCTGCGCTATAACCTCAATAAAATCGATGACTACCTGTTGCAAAACGGCTTTGAAACCCTGCAAAGAAAAAACAAAACCGGGGTGTTTCTTAATCATCAGGACAAACTGAATGACTACCTGGAGTCCTTCCAGGTTCCCTATATCTTCAACAAACAGGAAATCATTGATTTCATCCGTTTGAAACTGCTGTTGTCGGATGACAGCCTCACCGCCAACCGGATCGGGGAGCTCTTTGCGATTGCCCAGAATACGGCTGCTGCCTACCTGGAGCAGGCTCTGGACTGCAGCATGTTTCGCAAGGATGCCATCACCGTAATCTATCGCAAAGGCACCTCCTATTTCGGGGAGCAGATTGTACAGAGTTCCGACTTTGCCAATATTTTTTTGAAATCCATGGATGTCCCGGGTTTTCTCAATTGGGTGAAGACCGGGTCCTGCAACCGTTTGACCCGCTTTTATTTAAGCGAGCTGTTTTCACTGGACCGCTTGAAGCTGACCGTGGCAATCATCCAGCATCTGGAAAAATACACCGGCCAAAGCAGTGACTATTACTTCTTTTTGCAGGTAGCCTGGTTCTATATCCTCTTAAGCAACTATGAAACCCTCAACCAGTCCAGTAAGCAAAAGTTGAAGCTTTCAGAGCCGGAGCAAAAGCTCAAAGCCCAGCTGCAGGGCTTCTTCCCGGATGCCAGCGCTTCGCTGGTGCACCAGATTTATCAATTGCTGCTGTTTATCGCCAAAACCAAAGGCGAACAGCTGCCGGAAGATCTGCGCTTGGTTGTCAATGAGATGATTGGGGAAATGGCCAAAAAATACCAGCTGTGCCTGTTTCAGGATGCCTATGCCTACAACCTGCTATTGCAGCATATCCAGCTGATGATCAAGCGGGCCCAGAAGGGGATCGAAATCACCAATTTCATCTACAAGGAATTTGTGGGCAGTTATCCGCAATTGTTTGCGGATACCAAAAAAGCCTGCAAGAAAATCGAAGAGAAATATAACATCACCCTCACCCCTTATGAGGTTTCCTATATTGCCATTTACTTTGCGACCTACCTCAACCAGGTCGACCAGCCCCAAGAGAGTAAAAAACTGGCCCGGGTTTTGGTGTGTTGTGTGGAAGGGGAGAATGTTTCCAATTTGATTCGCAGCATTCTGCATGAATCCTTTGGCAGGCGCCTACAGATTGATTGTGTCCCGGTGCGTCAGCTGGCTGAGTTGGATGTAAAGACCTATGACCTGGTGCTTACCAACGTCAACCTGAATATTCCCAATATCTCCCCCTATTACCTTAAAGGCTTGCCAGACGTACGGCAATTGGAGGAGATTGCGGATTTGTTACAACTTCATTCCGTGCAAAACAACCGGACATCCCGCATCATGTGCCAGGCGACCCAAATCAAGGATTTGATCAGTGAGACCTGCAGCATTGTCAAACCCAGCAAGCTGGAGTTGGGCATCATTAAAATCCTCTTGGATGAGAATTCCCTGAGCCAGCCGCAGTCCCCGTCCCTGGTCTTTTTGAAATCGATGGTTCAGGTCAAGCAGTCGGCTCAAAGCTGGCTGGACGCGGTGAACCTGTCCGCAAAACCGCTTTTAAAGAAAAAATATGTAGAACCCCGCTATGTCGACAAGATCATCAAGAATCTCTCCGACTTCGGCTCCTATATGGTGGTGGTACCCCAGGTCATGGTAGCCCATGCCGGCCGCTTTGACGGCGTCAATCAAAGCTCGCTGGCGGTAACCACTTTCCGGGATGGCTTTTATGTGGACCCGGACGACTTTATGGCACCAATCAAACTGGTGTTTATGCTGGCAATTAAAAAGCCCAAGGACAACACGATTGTGGCCAAGCTGATCAAGGTCCTTAAGGACCGGGAGCTTTTGGAGCGGCTGATGCAGGAGACCAGCAGCCAGCGGATATATGACATCCTCACCGCGCAGCTGTTTGCGCAATAGAGTTTTGATACAGGCTACAACAAAGGAGGTGCAGGGATCCAAAAACAAAAATGGGAGGTTTGAAGAAGGAGGTGAGTGAATGGAAGGATTGGAATTGAAGGCATTTCAGATTATCAGTCAAGCGGGGAACGCAAAGAGTTTGTTTTTTAAGGCGATAGAGCAGTTTCGCCAGGCGGATTTTATTGCTGGTGACGCCGCTATCCTGGAAGGCGTCAAAGAGCTCAAAAACGCCCACAAGGTGCACTTCGAAATGATTCAAGAGGAGGCAAGGGGAGAAAAACTCGAGCTGAACCTGTTATTGGTTCATGCCGAAGACCAGCTGATGGCAGCCTCCCATATGGAGGATTTGTCAAAGGAAATGAAGTATCTGTATCAAATGATTTATCAAAAAAAGGAGAATCAAGAATGAAGAAAGACAAAAAGCTATTGGATGTCCTGTCTGGCATTTCCCGTAAGTTAGCCGGACAAATCCACATCCGGGCCCTTCGTGACGGCTTCATGTCGTCGATGCCGTTTCTGGTATTGGCCGGATTGATGATGCTGATCAACTGGGTTGCTTTGGAACCGGAATTCTTCGGAAACTACATCCCGGTGGAACACATGGCGACCGTCAAACTGGTCGGCCGCAAGGTCTTAAACGGAACCATGAACATCTATGCCCTGATCTGCAGCTGCCTGATTGCCTACAATCTGGCGGACAAGAAGAAATTTGCGGCACCGATTCTGGCTTCGGTGGTATCGATGGCAACCCTGTTTGTACTGCTGCCGTATTTTACCCCGATTTCCGTGGAAGGGGTTGCCGATCCGGTCATGCTCAGCGGTTATGCGCCGCTCTCATTACTGGGAACGGAAGGGGTGTTTTTGGGGATTGTCGTAGCGTTGTTGGGTACCGAAATCTTTTTGGCGGTGTCCAAGAATGAAAAATTGAAGATTAAACTGGGACCCCAAGTCCCGCCGGCAGTTGCGGCTTCCTTCAACTCGATGGCAGCGATTATGATCAACCTGCTGTTCTTTGGATTTTTGTCCTTGTTGAGCAATGTCCTTTTCCATTGTGAACTCTATGAAATCATCAATAAGGTGCTGCAGGCACCGCTGGTCGGGATTTCCACCAGCCTGGGTGGTTTCTTGATTTTAAGTTTCTTTGGAAACCTGTTATTTGCCTTTGGGATTCACCCGGGTGGAATCGTCAACCCGATTCTGGAACCGGCTTTGATGGTGGCGATGAGCCAAAACAGCGCCGCGCTGGCTGCCGGTACGGCGATTCCCCACATCATCGTCATGCCTTTTGAAAAGATCTATGGAAGTTTGGGCGGCACCGGCGGAACCATCGCCCTGTTGGTGGCGGTTTATATCTGGAGCAAGCGCAAGGAACACCGCGAAATGGCGAAGCTGTCCCTGCCGACCGGCTTGTTCAACATCAACGAACCGGTCATCTTCGGTTTCCCGATTCTGATGAACCCGATTCTGATGATTCCCTTTGTCATCGCCCCGCTGATTACCTGGACGATTGCCTACCTGGTGACAGCAGCCGGTCTGGTATCCCGTCTGGTTGTCTATGTCCCGTGGAGTACCCCGCCAATCATCAATGCCTTCTTGGCCAGCGGCGGTGATGTCCGCAATGTGATTCTGCAAATTGCCTGCATCGCTTTGCAAGTAATCATCTATGGTGTCTTCCTCAAGATCTATGAGAAGACCCTCAATGACCAGGTGGAAGCTGTAGAGGCTTCCAAGGTGCAATAGGATGATCCGTATTATGCTTGTCTGCAATGATGGCATGTCTACCAGCTATCTGGCAGCCAAGATGCAGGAGATTGCCACTGCCCGGGGTTTAAAAGTGCAAATCTGGGCAGCACCCGAGCACGAAATCGAGGAAAAGCAGGATACCTGCGATGTGATCCTGCTCGGTCCGCAAATCGGTTATATGGAATCCAGCATCCGCAAGTGGACCGGTGACAAACCGTTGATGACGATTGCCCCGATTGACTACGGACGCCTCAATGCAGAGAAAGTGCTGGATGATGCCCTGAAGTTAATGGAGGGCAGGGAGTAGATTATGAAGCTGGTTATTACAAAAGACTACAAGGCTATGTCAGAGCTGGCGGCGCACATTGTGCTCTCCGAGATGTTTGTGGACAAACGGGTGAATGTGGCGATTACCGCTGGACGTACCCCGAAGCTGATGTATGAACAAATCATTCCGGTGATCAAGGGGAATCCCTCGCTGAAGAATGTGCACTACTACATGTTTGACGAGACCCCGATTACCCATCGGATTGGCGACAACCGTCAGCAGCTCAATGACCTGTTCTTTACCCCGGCACTGATTCCCTCCGTGCAAATCCATCCTTTGGATGAGCACAACGACGATGACTATGAAGCCCAAATTGAAGCAGCCGGTGGACTGGATCTGATGGTCATCGGGATGGGGGCAGACGGGCACTTCTGTGCCAATATGCCGCCGAAAGCGGATTTTGACCAGTACATGTACCGGATCAATATCGATGAGTCCTTCCCGTGGCAAAAACGCTATCAGGACTCCGTGCTGCCGGAGCAATCCACCTATATGATTACCATGGGTGCGAAAAGCCTGATGAAGGTCAAGCGTTTGGTACTGATTGTCAATGGTTCAGAGAAAGCTGAAGCTTTGAAAGCGGCGATTCTGGGCCCGGTTACCACTCTCCTGCCTGCTTCAATTTTGCGCTATCACCCCAATCTGACGGTGATTGTTGATGAAGAGGCAGCAGCACTGTTGGACAGACAGGAAATCCAGAAGTTTCTGTAATGGTAAAAACCAGAGTCCGGA